>JBJMTU010000126.1:0-25325 GCA_045811545.1 Xanthobacteraceae bacterium
GACCATTTGTCGCTTGACCCCCGCAGGATTCGAGAGCGGACCCAAGAGGTTGAAGATCGTACGTGTACCGAGTTCGACCCGCGTGGGGCCGACGTTCTTCATCGCCGGATGGTGCGCAGGCGCGAACATGAAGCCGATGCCGGCTTGCTTGATGCAGCGGCTTATGCCTTGCGGGCTCAAGTCGATATTCACCCCCAGCGCCGCGAGCACATCGGCAGCGCCGGAGCGCGATGAGAGCGCCCGGTTGCCATGCTTGGCGACCGGAACGCCCGCGCCCGCCACGATCAAGGCGGCACAGGTCGAGATGTTGAACGAGCCCGAAGCATCGCCGCCGGTGCCGACGACATCGATCGCGTCTGCCGGCGCCGCGACGCGCAGCATCTTGTCGCGCATCGCCGTTACTGCGCCGGTGATCTCGTCGACCGTCTCGCCGCGCACGCGTAACGCCATCAGCAGGGCGCCCATTTGCGAGGGCGTCGCTTCCCCCGACATCATGGTATCGAAGCCGCGCGCGGCCTCCTCGCGGCTCAGCGTCGCGCCGGTCGCGGCCTTGGCGATCAACCCCTTGAGTTCGTCGGTCACCTTGACGTCTCACAAAACGCGGCGGGTCCGAACTCCGGCCGGATGCCGGCCCGTCGCAGCATTCCAGGCCGCGGCGATCTCGAGAAAGTTTCGCAGGATGAGATGGCCGTACTCGGAAGCGATGCTCTCGGGATGAAACTGGACGCCATGCACTGCAAGCGTGCGGTGCGCCAGCCCCATGACGAGACCGTCATCGGTCTCCGCTGTCACAACGAGTTCGTGCAGCAAGCTCGCCCGATCCACCACGAGAGAATGGTATCGTGTCGCCTTGAATGGCGCATTGATGCCGCGGAATATGCCGGTCCCTTGATGCCGGATCTCGGAGAGCTTGCCGTGGACGGGCACCGGAGCGCGCACCACCTCGCCGCCAAAAGCCTGCCCGATCGCCTGGTGTCCGAGACACACCCCTAGGACGGGAAAGCTCGGCGCGGCCTTGGCGATCAGCTCGAGGCAGATGCCGGCATCGCGCGGCGTGCGCGGCCCAGGTGAGAGCACGATGGCCTCCGGCTCCATGGCCAGGACCTGACCGACTGCGACTTTATCGTTGCGATAGACGACGACATCCGCCCCTAGTCCGCCCAGATAGTGGAACAGGTTGAACGTGAAGCTGTCGTAATTGTCGATCAGGACGATCATGCTTTCCGTGCCCGCTCAGGGTCTTAGACGCGGGTCTTGAGGGAATCAAGGCGGCGGGGCTCGCCTCGCCGGGTCCTCCGAGCTAATGCGCAGGGCAAACCGAACGCCCGCCGTTCTCGGCGCCATTCCCGCACAAGAAGGGAGACGGTCTCATGACGATCAGGCGCATTTGGCTTGCTCTGGGCCGGCCAGCGATTTTTTGGGCGGTAGCAGGGGCGTTTCTCGTGACTGCCGCGGCCCTCGGCAATGCCGCGCGGGCAGAATCGTCCGCGCCACCCGAGCCACCCTCGCTCGAATCGATCAAATCCTCGCTGGATGGGATCGAGGCCGGCGTCGACCGCGAGGATGTGACCGCCGAGATGCTCGCGGGTTTTCGCCAAACGCTCAACGCCACGACGGATTCTCTGCGAGGCAAGATCGAGGACCTCGAGCCCCGTGCTAACGAGCTGCACCAACGCTTGGACCAGCTTGGTCCCGCGCCAGCCAAGGATGCGCCGCCTGAAAGCGCCGACGTCGCCAACGAGCGCGCAGACCTGACGAAGCAGTTCAGCGAAGTCGACGGTGACTTAAAGCAGGCGAGGGTGCTCTCGCTCAGAGCGGAGCAGCTCAGCGATCGCGTCTCGCAGCGACGTCACGCTTTGTACGCCCAAGAGTTGTTCGCGCGCAGCCCGAGTGTGCTCAATCCATCCTTTTGGATGGATACTCTTCGCGCCTTCCCGATTGAGCTGCGCGCTGAACACGCGGTGGTGCAGACTTGGCTCAGCGAACGCGGCGATGGCCTGCGCTGGACCGCAGGCCTATTGATCCTCGCGGCCATCATTGCTCTTGCCATCGGATTGAGCCGATGGTGGTTCCCCCGACTTATCGCCCACCCGACGGATACCCGTGCGGCGAAAGCATGGGTGGCGCTGTGGGTGTTCATTTGGTACGCCGCCCGCACGCCGTTGGCGGCCGCCGCCGCACTGCTGGCATTTGATGCGCTCGATTTGTTAACGAGTCGCGTTGAAGAGATTGCCGAGGGACTTGTTGCCGGCATAGCGGCCGCGAGCTTCAGCTACGGCGTGGCGCGGGGACTGTTTGCACCGAGGGAGCCGCAACGCCGCCTCCTGCAAGAAGACGACCGCACCGCGCTGTGTTTCCATAATCACTTGGTGTGGTCCGCGCGCGCGCTCGGGGTCCTGGTCGTTTCGCAGGTCGTCCACAAGACATTGTTTGCGCCGCTCATCATCACGGTGGCAACGAACGCCCTGTTCGCAGCGATCACGGCCGGTTTCCTGACGCACCTCGTCATCCGGCTGAGGCAAATCAAGAAGGATCGAGGCGAGGCCCTCGTTGCCGCGGCCTGGGCTCACCCCGTGGGCTTGCTAGTCGCGGTGTTCATCGCGCTCACGCTGATTGCCGGCTATGCAGGCCTCGCCGCATTCGTGGCCTTGCGAGTCATCGTCGCGGCGGCAGCGATCGGGGCCCTTTATCTGCTGCTGGTGATCACCCAGACACTGTTTTCCACAATCGGTGAGCAGACCGCCAAAGGGCAGACGCTGGCTGCGGACCTCGGCATCAGCGCCGGCACGCTCGGTTTCGGGGCTGCGGTGCTGTCGGCAGCTATTCGCGTCATTCTGATCCTTGCCTCGTTCCTCGTGATCATCGGTCCCTGGGAGGTCTCCACCGCCGATCTGTTCGACACCGTCCGCAATATCCCGTTCGGCTTCAAGATCGGGGAGATCCATGTCTCGTTTGAAGCGGTGTTCACAGCCGTCCTGGTACTTTTTCTCCTGCTGATCGTGACCCGGATCGTCCAACGCTGGTTGGAGACGGAGTTGCTGCCCCGGACCAAACTGGAGCCCAGTCTTCAGCTTTCGATCGTTACGATCTTTGGATATGTCGGCGCGATCACGGCGATAGGGCTGGCGCTCAGCGGGCTCGGCTTCGATCTGCAGAAGGTCGCGCTCATTGCCGGCGCGCTTTCGGTCGGCATCGGGTTTGGCCTGCAGTCGGTCGTGTCCAACTTCGTCTGCGGCCTTATCTTGCTCACGGAGCGGCCGATCCGCGTCGGCGACTCGATCGTGGTCAAGGGCGAAGAGGGATGGGTCCGGCGCGTTCGTGTCCGCGCAACCGAGATCGAGACGTTCGATCGCGCGAGCGTGATCATTCCGAATTCGGAGTTCATCACCGGTGTGGTCAAGAACTGGACGCGCGCCAATACGTTGGGCCGCATCGTCATCAAGGTCGGCGTCGCTTACGACAGCGACCCGGTGCAAGTGCGCGAGATCTTGCTCGACATCGCCAGCGCGCATGCGCAAATCGTGCAGTCCCCCCCTCCGGGCGTATTCCTGTTGGAGTTCGGCGAAGGCGCCCTCGAGTTCGAGTTGCGGTGCGTTGTCGCCGATGTTGAAAAGGCCCTGTCGGTGCGCAGTGACCTCAATTATGCGATCATCAAGCGGTTTCGCGAAGCGGACATCGAGATCCCGCACCAGCAGCGGGAGCTTCGATGGCGAGCCGAAGAGCCCGACAAAGACCGTACCGGCCCTTTCAGTTGGTCGTTCCGGCCGAGCGGCGATGGCGGCGAGAGCCGCAAGCTATAGCCGCCTCCGCGGCATGTGCCTAGGAATTCGAAAGGATTGCGACGATGCGCCAGATGACCTTGGTCGCTTTCCTGCAAGCACAGAATTGCACAAACCTTCCAAGCTCCTGGCGTCATCCGCAATCGCGTACGGATAGCTGGTCGGCAGACTACTACCGGCACATCGGCCGGGTGCTCGAGGCCGGCAAATTCCACCTCGGCTTCTTCGATGACCGGCTGTCGATGCCCGACATCTACGGGCATGATCACGCGCACACCGTGCGGCACGGCATCCGCTGCGTGAAGATGGACGCGGTCACCGTGCTGACGGTGATGGGTATGGCGACCGAGCGGCTCGGTCTCGGCGCGACTTATTCGACGAGCTACTACGAGCCGTTCCACGTGGCGCGCCTGTTCGCAACGCTCGATCTGATGACCGACGGGCGCGCGGCCTGGAATGTCGTCACCTCCCTTAACGACGGCGAGGCTCAGAACATGGGCCGCGAACAGGTCATCGAGCACGACCTGCGCTACGATCGGGCCGACGAGTTTATGGAGGTCGTGTTCGGGCATTGGGATAGCTGGGAGGACGACGCGATCGTCCAGGACAAGGCGAACGGGCTGTTCGCCCACGCGGAAAAGGTCCATCGCCTCGATCATACGGGCCGCTTTTTCCGCTCGCGCGGGCCGTTCACCGTGCCGCGTTCCGCGCAGGGCCGTCCGGTCATCATCCAGGCAGGCCAGAGCGGACGGGGCAAGCGCTTCGGCGCGCAATGGGGCGAGTTGATCTTCGTGGTCTACCCGAACATCGCGGTGGGCAAGCGGGACTATGCGGGATTCAAGACGGAGGTGGCCGGCTGCGGCCGCAACCCCGAAGAAGTCAAGATCACGCACCTCGTCAATACGGTGGCCGCTGCCACCAAGATGGAGGCCGAGGACAAATGGGCCATCATCGACAAGCTGCCGCTCGAGATCGATGCGCTCTCGCTCTTGTCGGAAGCGCTCAACTTCGACTTCTCGAGCAAAGGTATGGACGAGGCATTCACCGACGACGAGATGGCATCGATGTCCGGTCTGCAGGCAATCCGCGACCGTGTGGTGCGTGCGAGCGGCAAGAAAAATCCGACCGTGCGCGAGTTCATCCACTATAGCGGCCGCGGCCGAGTGCACGATCCCATCGTCGGCGGTCCGAAGGAGGTTTGCGATGAACTGGAACGCTGGTTCGTCGAGCCCGCCTGCGACGGTTTCGTGGTTTCCGCAACGCACGTTCCCGGCGCTTATGAAGATTTCGTTCGTTTCGTGGTGCCCGAGCTGCAGCGGCGCGGCTTGTTCCGCACGGACTATACCGGCAACACCTTGCGGGAGAATTTGGGCCTGCCTGTCCCGCCGGTGGCTGCGTGGCGGGGGACCGGCGCAAAATTGCAGGGGTAGAGTTGATTAACCGGCGATACCGTCTTGTCCCCGGATTCGTGCTATCCCTGCTTGGGCTCTAATCTGAAGATTCCGGCAGCTTTCCGAACGCATCCTCGAGATCGACCGTGACCGGAATCTTGTCGTCTAAGGCTCCAGGCGCTTTCCACGTCGTGGCGACGAGGGTGTGCGGTCCGACAAAGCGGAAATCCGCCGAAATCGTTGGCTTCTCCTCGATCATGTCGCTGAATTCGACGATGCGCTTCTTCTGGCGGCTGTACACCATCATCGGAAACGACCAGGGCGCATGACCACCCGACGACGCCATGCTGTAGACGAAGAATTGCGAGTCGGGCGACCATTTTGCCTTGACCACATAGTACCCGTTGGTCCCGCGCGACGACGAATAGTCCTTCGATGTCACTGTGTCGCCCTTGCTGGTGCGTATCACGATCCGGCTTTCCATATCCGGCGTGGCATAGAGGCTGACGTCGACCGCAAGCACGAGCGCGCGCAGTGCGCCGTCGGGCGATGCGTAAATCATGGACTTCACATTGCTGCAGCTGGATTCCGGTCGCGGCGTCGGCAGCAGTTTGTGCCCGCTGCAGACCACCTCGGCTAGCGCAGATGCCGGAAATGGTGTCATCGGCGACACGGTTACGATTGAGACCGACAGCAACATCGGGACTGCTTTTTGGAAGCGCATGATTTTGCTCCGGAGTAGCAATACCAAGCCAGCGAGGGAAAGATGCCTTCGCCGCTCGCGCGTGCTATCTAGACTGTCAACGTCGCCACGCGCTGAAAGCACTGCCATATCGCCGGCCGCCTTGCCATTATGATCTGGTTCGGGAGCGATACGAGGACCATCCGCGTCGATGGGCATCGCTGACTTCTCGCGCCGCATTCGCCTCGGCGATGTCGAGCTTGCCTACCGCATCACCGGCCGCGGCAAGCCGCTGATCCTCCTGCATGGGTTGGCGTGCGGACAGCGCATGTGGTTTCACCAGCGGCGGAAATTGTCCGAGCGCCACACGGTCATCACTTACGACCAACGCGGCCATGGTGAGAGCGATGCGCCCGATGACGCCACGCGATATTCGGGCGGCCATCTTGCCCGCGATCTCACGGGCATCATCGATGCGCTCAACTACGACAAGATTGCGGTTGTCGGCTTTTCGATGGGAGGAGGCCCGGCTCTGGCACTTGCGGCCACAAGACCGGATCTGATTAGCCATCTGGTTCTCGCTGACGTCGGATCGGGTGCGGATGATGCTTGGCGCCTCGACTGGCTGGCACGGCGTTGGGTCGAGTTTGCAGAACGAACCGGCTGGGACGAACTACTTCCGGACATGCTGCGAAGCGAGTTTTTTAAGTCCTATGCGAATCGCCGCCCGCTGTTTCGTCGCCATATGGCAGGTCTGATTCGCGCAACACCGCTCGTGGGATTGCGACATACGCTCTCGAAGGTATTGGGGCAGCGGAAATCGCTTTTCCGCATGCGCCACGCGCTGCAAGCGGTGAAGGTCCCCACGCTCGTCATGTTGGGCCAACACGATTACATCTGCCGGAACGCCGCCCGGCTCTTGTCGGAGAATGTCCCCGGCGCCGTCCTTCACCGAATCGAGGGAGCCGGACATATGTCCCCTTTAGAGCGGCCAGATCAATTCAGCGACACGCTGGCAGCGTTCTTGGCCCGCGATTGAAGATCGAGTCCGCCCATGCGCTGCGCTGGTGCGGCGGCCAGCATCAAGGAATGTGCGTCATGGACCATCGATCCCTTGCCGTCTTTACACTGGCGGAGCGGCGCCTGATCCGACGGCTGCGCAGTCCGATCCTGGTGCAGCGCTTTCTCAATCGCCTGCCATACAACACCGAACCCGACCGTGAAACGCTCAGAAGCTTTCGTCAGGTTCTGCGGCACCGCACTGCGCACTGCCTCGAGGCAGCGCTGGCGGCTGCCTGCATCCTGGAACAACACGGATTTCCGCCGCTGGTCATGAGCCTGAAATCGATCGATTACCTCGATCACGTCATTTTCGTTTATCGCGAAGGCGGCCGTTGGGGCTCTGTGGCGCGCTCGCGCGATCCGGGCTTGCATGGGCGAAAGCCGGTATTCCGTTCGATACGCGCACTCGCCATGAGCTATTTCGACCCATACATCGACTTCACCGGATGTATCACCGGTTATGCGGTCTTCGATTTGCGCCGGTTGAGAGCTTACAATTGGAGGCTTGGGCGCAGGAACATGTGGGTGGTCGAGCGAGCGCTGGTGCGTTACCGGCACAAGCCGCTCAAGGGAAGGCGCGAGCGCATTCGGAGATTCCGCGCGCGCTATCGCGCCTATCGGGCGAAATACAACAAAAAGCCGCTGTTCTACCGCGGCCGCGAAAAGTGGACGGAAATTCCGGAGGAGTTTTTGTAGCCCGCGTGATCACCATTCTGGAGCCCGCCTAGGCCGCGAGCCCGGAATGACGGATCCTCATCCCTTATGGATCGGATCGATCCACAGGACTTGTTCCACCTTCTCCGCAGGCTCGATGTCGAGATTGACCACGACCGCTTCGTTGTCGCTGCGCACCACCACGCATTCGAGCGACTCGCTCGAGCTGGCGTTGATCTCCTGGTGTGGCACGAACGGCGGCACATAGATGAAATCGCCGGGACCGGCCTCCGCCATAAATTCCAGCTGGTCGCCCCAGCGCATGCGCGCCTTGCCGCGCACCACATAGATGATGCTTTCCAGCTCGCCGTGGTGATGTGCGCCGGTCTTGGCGTTGGGCTGAATGCTCACCGTGCCCGCCCAAATCTTCTGGGCGCCGACGCGGGCATAGTTGATGGCAGCCTTGCGATCCATGCCCGGCGTCTGCGCCGTGTTAGGATCGAGCGAGTGCCCCGGAATCACGCGTACGCCGTCGTGCTTCCATCGGGGCACCTGTTCGGCTTTGGCGTCCATGTCGTCACCTCGTCAGAAGCATCGATGTTAGTAAGGCCATGGCCATTGTCCACTGCAGATCCCGATAAATCACGAGCACCGCTGCACGGCGCTTGCCGCGCTGCGGCGTGAGCTAAAGTCCTCGCCGCGCCGCG
Source organism: Xanthobacteraceae bacterium (assembly GCA_045811545.1). Lineage (GTDB taxonomy): Bacteria > Pseudomonadota > Alphaproteobacteria > Rhizobiales > Xanthobacteraceae > VAZQ01. The sequence continues at coordinate 8,276 of JBJMTU010000126.1, forward strand.
CTGGCAAATCGTTTAGCCTCTTCTGCAGCGCGGAACAGCGCTTTCGCCTTGTCCACGCATTCCTGCTGCTCGGACTTGGGGTTGGAATCGGCAACGATGCCGGCGCCCGCCTGGACATACATCATGCCGTCCTTGACCAACGCCGTGCGCAGCACGATGCAGCTATCGAGCTCCCCCGCAGCGGAGAAATAGCCGACCGATCCGGCGTAGAGGCCGCGCTTGTGCGGTTCGAGTTCGTCAATGATCTCCATCGCCCGCACCTTGGGCGCGCCCGAGACGGTGCCGGCCGGAAAGGCTGCCGCCAATGCATCGAGCGCATCGTATTTGCCGTCGAGTTGGCCCTCGACGTTGGAAACGATGTGCATGACCTGGCTGAAACGCTCGATGAAGAACTGATCCGTGACCCTCACCGTGGCCGGCCGCGCGACCCGTCCGACGTCGTTGCGGCCGAGATCGAGCAGCATGAGGTGCTCGGCGCGTTCCTTCTCATCGGCCAGCAACTCGGCTTCGAGTGCCTTGTCCTGCTGCGGTGTCGCGCCTCGCGGCCGCGTGCCGGCGAGCGGCCGAATGGTCACCGTGCCTTCGCGCACTCGCACCAGGATTTCCGGACTTGAGCCGACGATCGAAAAGCCGCCGAAATCGAGGAAATAGAGAAACGGCGCCGGATTGACCCGCCGCAATGCGCGATAGAGCGCAAAGGGCGGCAGTTCGAATGGCGCCTCGAAACGTTGCGACAGTACCACCTGAAAGATGTCGCCGGCGGCAATGTATTCCTTGGCGACCTTGACCGTGCGCTCGTATTCGGCGGGCGTAAGGTTCGAGGACGGCCACACCGTGAGCGGGCCTGCCTGGATGTCGGGCGGGGAATGCGCCAACGGGGCGTCGAGCGCACCGACGATTGCCCCGAGGCGTGCCCTTGCCCGCGTGAAGGCGGTCTCGGCGGCGACGCCGCTTTCCGGGCGCACCGGCGTGACCACAGTGATCACGTCCTTTACGGTATCGAACACCACCACCACGGTGGGGCGGACCAGGACTGCGTCGGGAATTCCGATCGGGTCGGGCTTGGGCGGAGGCAAATCCTCCATCAGCCGCACCATGTCATAGCCGAGATAGCCGAAAATCCCGGCGGCCATGGGAGGAAGCACGTCCGGCAGTTCGATCCGGCTTTCGGTGATGAGCGCACGCAGCGCCGCGAGCGGAGGCCGACCGCAGGGCGTAAAATTGTCCGCGTTTTGCTGGACGCTACGATTGATCTCGGCTCGCCCGGCCACGGTCCTCCAGACGAGATCGGGATTAAGCCCGATGATCGAATAGCGGCCGCGCAGCGCGCCGCCTTCGACCGACTCCAGCAGAAAACTCGGCGGCCCCGCGCCGGCGATTTTGAGGAACGCCGATACCGGCGTTTCGAGATCCGACACCAGCGTGGTCCACACGACCTGCGCCTCGCCTCGCGCGTAGCGTTTGGCGAACGCAATAGCTTGCGGCTCGATTTGCATTGTAAGCCAGGGGTTAGTTTGTACCGTCGCCGGCTCCGCCACTGACCACTTGGTTCAGCGCGCTTTGATTGATTGTCACGCCGATATCGCTTTCGAGCCAAGCGATGTATTCGGCGAGAATGTCCTCGGAGAGACCCCGATTGAGTGTCTCGAGAGCGCGTTTGGCATCTTCGGAAGCCATATCGAGGCTCGGCACTAGGATATCGGTGACTCGGAACACCACCTCGTCGGGCGGCTGCGCACCTTCGGTCTTGCCGGCGGCGTCCTTTGCCGTGCGAAAGACGGCATCGACGCCCGCCGCCGATAAGGGGCCGGAGGCTTGGCCACGCTTGAGGCCTGTCAGCGTTTCCACTTTGAGACGGTCAGCCGCCGCGGCTTGGGTAAGCGTCTCGCCAGCCTTGAGTTTCTCCAGGATGGCGGTCGCCTTGGCATCGAGTCGCGTCGCAATTTCCTGGTCGCGCCAGCGCGACTCGACCTGGTCTTTGACCTCGTCGAGCGACCGTTCGCGCGAGGGGGAGATCCCGGTGACCTCGTACCAGATATAACCGTCTTGGAACTGCACCGGATCGCGTTCGACGCCGATGTCAGTGGTGAATGCGCCGGCGAGAAGGCGCTGTGCATCGGGTAGTTTTACGGGCGTGCCCGCAGGGTCGCGGCCGGAACGATCAGCCTCGACTGTGCGTGCTTCCAGCTTGAGATTGGCTGCGGCTTCTTCGAGCGACTTTCCCTCCGCGCGCGCGTCCTCGATCTTGTTGTAAAGGTCGAAAATCTCGGATTTAGCGCGGGCGGTGGCAAGCTCCTGCTTGAGCTCGCCGGCCACTTGTTCGAGGGGCCGAACCTGCTCCGGCTCGATCTTGAGCACCTGCACGAGCACCGTGCCGAAGCGGCCTTGCACCGGCGCGCTGACCTCGCCTTCCTTGAGCGCGAACGCTGCATCGGCCACCGGACGGTCGATCATCGCGGATTTTGGCACGGTCCCGAGGTCGATGTCCTTTTCGCTCTTGCCGAGTTCCTTGGCGATCTCTGCAAAGCTCGTGCCCTTCGGGATGCGCTCTGCGGCCGCGCTCGCCGCCTCGGCATTGGGGAAGTCGATCTGCAGGATGTGGCGCCGCTCGGGCGTGACGTAGCGGGCACGGCGCTCTTCATAAGCGCGCTTGAGGTCCGCATCGGAGATTTCGATCCAACGGGCCTGCTCGCTCGGGATCAGCGACACCACGACGAGCTTGCGGTATTCGGGCGTGCGGAACAGGATCTTGCGGTCCTCGAAATATTTCGCCAGCACTTCCGGCGGAGGCGAGGGGATCTCGCCGGCGAGGGCGCGGTCGAGCAGCACATATTCGATCGCGCGCTGCTCGTTCTCATAGCGGTTTTGCGCCTCGACCAGCGCCTTAGGTGCGCTCAATCCGGACGCGATGGTGCCGGCAAGCTCTCGGCGAAGCATTTGGCGGCGCTGTTCGGCCACAAAGCGAGCTTCCGTGTAGCCGGCATTCCGGATGATCTGCTCGAAACGGAAGCGGTCGAACTGGCCGTTTGGTCCGCGGAATGCCGGATCGTTGGTGATCAGCTTGGCGACATCGGAATCGGAAAGCGCAAGACCGAGCGCGCGTGCGCGTTCATCGAGCAAAATCTCCGAGAAGATCTGGCCGATCAACAGCCGGTCGAGACCGGCCGCGCGCGCCTGATCCGCGCTGATCGGTCGCCCCAGCTGGCGTGAATATTGCTGCAGTCGATCGTTATAGAGCGTCCGGAATTGCTCGACCGTAATCTCGGTCCGGCCGATCTTGGCGACCGTCGAGCGGCCGAAGCCCCGGAAAATGTCGCCGATGCCCCAAATTGCAAAACTGATCACCAAGAAGCCGACGACCGCGGCCATCACCGCTTTGCCGAGCCAGTTGGAAGAGGCTTTTCGCAGCCCTCGAAGCATGCGTCATCCGTGATTGAGAGAACCTGCGGCGAGCCGACGGCGCTTGCATCATAGGGGAGGGCGCCTCCGCATCGCAACATCGCGGAACCGCGCACCTCTAGCGCGGCTGCAAGCGCTCTGCTAACCGCTTGGCTGGATGCGGAAAAAGCTCAGGAAGCGACCATGGTCCGCGTGCCGCGCCCGCTGGTGGCGGGCAACTGGAAGATGAACGGACTGCGCGCCTCGGCGGCGGAGCTCCGCCGGATCGTCCAAGGTGCGCGGCAGCTCCCTGCGGTCGACGTGATGGTATGTCCGCCTGCCACGCTGCTCGCTCTGTTTGCGGCGGCGGTCGAGGGCTCGTCCGTGCGTATTGGCGCACAGGATTGTCACGCCGAAGCTAGCGGAGCGTTCACCGGCGATCTTTCGGCTGAAATGCTCAAGGACGCGGGTGCCAGCGCCGTCATTGTCGGACATTCCGAGCGCCGCACGTATAACAAGGAGACCGACGCGGATGTGCGGGCGAAGGCGCTCGCTGCGCGGCGCGCGGGACTTTGTGCCATCATTTGCGTGGGCGAGATCCGCGCTGAGCGCGAGAACGGACGCGCGCTCACGGTGGTGAGCACGCAGCTCGACGGTTCGGTACCAGACGGCGCCACGGCCGAAAATCTGATCGTTGCCTACGAGCCGGTCTGGGCGATCGGCACCGGACTCACGCCGACGCCGCCCGACGTTGCCGAGATGCACGGATTCATCCGCCAGCATCTGCAATCGCGTTTCGCAGAGGAGGGGCAAGCCACCCGCATCCTCTACGGCGGATCGGTCAAGCCGTCGAATGCCAAGGAGCTGATGGGCGTTGCTGACGTTAACGGCGCGCTGGTGGGCGGCGCGAGTCTCAAGGCAGACGAGTTTTTGGCCATTGCGGGCGTCTACCGATGAGACCTCGAAGGGCAGCGCAGGCGGAATCGCCCTCACAGCCTCTCCCGCGCGGTAGAAAATCGGACTAGTCTCATTCAAAACGAGACGATGTTTCGCCGCGTGGTGGCCTCCGCGCGTGCGCCGCGTCCCCGCACCAGGCTTCAAGCTCGGCGCGGCAAACCTTGGGAGGTTGCCATGGCCGAGAAAACCACCGCGGACGAGAGTAGTCCGATCCGACGTCGCAATTTCCTGTTGGGCGCCAGCACGGCCGTTGCCGCGGGTCTTGCCCCGCCCGCTGCCGCGCCTGCGCAGCCGGCCGCAAGCTCCGCCTCCACCGCTCTTGCGCCGGCGAACGAACCGACGACTTATCTCACGCTGACCGAGACGGAGGTCGCGTTCTTTGCCGCCGTGGCCGACACAATGATTCCGGCCGATGAGCTCACTCCCTCCGGCACCGACTGCGGCACCGTGACGTTCATCGACCGACAGCTCGCCAGCGCCTGGGGCGGCGGCGCCAAAATGTACCGCAGCGGCCCTTTCCGAAAGGCCAAGCGCGAATACGGCTATCAGCTGCCGCTCACGCCGCGGCAGTTTTTCGCCGCCGGCATCGTCGCCACCAATGCCTGGACAAGCAAACTCTACGGCAAGGACTTCGACCGGCTGGCGGCCAAGGACCGCGATGATGCGCTCAAGGCACTGGAGCAGGGCAAGGCCGCGCTCGACGATTTCGACGGCAAACAATTCTTCGAGGCGCTGTTACAGATCACTATGGAGGCCTTCTTCGCCGACCCCATCTATGGCGGCAACCGCAACAAGGCCTCATGGAGAATGCTCGGCTTCCCTGGGCTGCCCGCGGTCTATTCCAACCTGATCAAGGAGTATCGCAACAAGCGCTACGTCGTGGAGCCGCAATCGATCGCCGATTTCTCGTGAAGGGGCTCAGTCATGGCAACGCGATTGAAGGAAGTCGATGCGGTCATGGTCGGCATGGGCTGGACCGGCAGCATCATGGCGCGCGAACTCACCAAAGCGGGCCTCGCCGTTATCGGTTTGGAGCGTGGCGAAGATCTCTCGCCGCGCGAGAACTTCGCGCTGCCCGCGGTGCGCGACGAGTTGCGCTATTCCTACCGGCTCGAGTTGATCCAGGATCCGGCGCTGGAGACCGTGACCTTCCGCCATCGTCCTGCGGAGACGGCGTTGCCCATGCGTCGCTTCGGTTCGTTCCTGCCGGGCAACAGCGTCGGCGGAGCCGCCAATCACTGGGGCGGACAGCACTGGCGCTATCTGCCGAGCGATCATCTGACGCGCAGCCACATCGTCGAGCGCTACGGCGCCAAGGCCATCCCGGACGATATGCCGATCCAGGATTGGGCGATGACCTATGCGGAACTCGAGCCCTATTACGATGAGTTCGATAAGCTGTGTGGCGTTTCCGGGAAAGCCGGCAATCTGCGCGGCCAGAAGATCGAGGGCGGAAACACCTTCGAGGGGCCGCGCAGCAACGAATATCCAACGCCCCCGCTGATCATGACCGAATCCGGACTGATGTTCGCGAAGGTCGCGAAGGAACTTGGCTATCACCCGTTCCCGCAGCCGGCGAGCAACGCGAGCCGGCCCTATACCAACAGCGAGGGCCTCACCCTCGGCGGCTGCCAGTATTGCGGCTTCTGCGAACGAAATGGTTGCGAGGCCAACGCCAAGGCTGGGCCGCAAGTTTGCGTGCTCCCGGTGCTGCGCGCCGATCCGAGATTCAAGCTACGAGACCGCGCCTGGGTCAGTCGGTTGAGCTACGACAAAGCGGCGAAGAAGGTGACCGGGGTCATCTTTACGGATACTCGCACCGGCGAGGAATACGAGCAGCCGGCCGGCATCGTGGTGCTCTCAGCCTATGTCTTCGGCAACATCTCGCTTCTGCTCAACTCGGGCATCGGTGAACGCTATGACCCCGTCACTCAGAAAGGAGCGGTGGGTAAGAACTACTGCTATCAACTCTCGCGCATGGGCGTGACGCTGTTCTTCGAAGACAAGTTCTTCAATCCGTTCATGGGCTCGCCCGGCACGCAGATGGTCATGGATGACTTTAACGGCGACAATTTCGACCATAGCGGGCTCGGCTTTCTGGGCGGCTGCAAGATTCAGTTGGGGCACGCCGACGGCCGGCCGATCAGCTACCGGCCGGTCCCGCCGGGGACCCCGCGCTGGGGCGCAGCATGGAAGAAGGCGACCGCCAAATGGTATCAGCACGCCGCGCGCATTACGTTGTCGGGGTCGAACTACGCCAACCGCTACAACTACATCGATCTTGATCCGACCTATAAGGATCAGCTCGGCCGGCCGCTGCTGCGCATGACCTACAATTTCGTCGAGAACGATTACAAGGTGGGGGATTATTGCATGCGGATCGCGCTCGAGATCGCGCGCGCCATGAAGCCGACGATGATGGGTCCCCCCGGTTTGCGGCGGGGTGATTACGACACCGTGCCTTACCAGTCGACCCACAATACCGGTGGCACGATCATGGGGACGCACCCGAAGACCAGCGTGGTCAATCGCTATCTGCAGGTCTGGGACGCCGACAACCTCTTCATTATGGGAGCCTCCACCTTCCCGCAGCAATCGGCTTACAATCCTACCGGTCCGGTTGGCGCGCTCGCCTACTGGTCGGCCGATGCGATCGTCACGAAGTACCTCAAGAGTCCCGGCCCGCTGGTGCACGCGTGATCGGGCATCAGGCAAGGCGCGATCGATGCGTCGTTGGATCGTAGCCGCCGCCCCCGCCGTGCTACTCCTCGCGTCATCCGTAATTTCGGTCGCTGCGGCTGATGTGGAGCACGGCAAGGCACTCTATCAAACCTGCGCGGCATGCCACACGGAACGGCCCGACGCGCTGGGACCCAGCTTGAAGGGCGTGGTCGGCCGCAAGTCGGCGGCGCTTGAGGATTTCCGCTACTCGAACGCCATGAAACGGGCGAACCTCATTTGGGACGAAGATAATTTGCGGGCCTATATCCAGGACCCGCAGGCAAAGGTGAAGGGCAACCGCATGCCCTATGGCGGCATTACCGATGCCAAAGACGTCGAGGACATCATCGCCTATCTGAAGGTCCTCAAGTAGCCTGCTCTCTCTTGCCGCGCCGCCCGGCGCCGCCACGTAGCCGAACGCTCCTCCATGCACATGGAAATGGCAGGGGGGATCGTGTAGACACTCCGCCAACTTCCTATATGACGCTCGGGCGGCACGCGCGAATTCATGCGTGGGAACATTGGTGAAGGCATGCAGACGGTCATTATCGTGATTCATCTGATGGTGGTCGCCGCCATGATTGGCGTCGTGCTGCTGCAGAAATCGGAAGGAGGCGGGCTCGGGATCGGCTCGACCGGCGGATTTCTGTCGAGCCGGGGGACGGCCAATGTCTTGACCCGCACGACTGCGATTCTGGCCGCCACTTTCTTCGCCACCAGCCTGGTGCTCTCGGTCCTCGCTGGCTGGGAGCGCAAGCCGCGTTCCATCATCCAGAACACCGGCGGCCCGACGCAGCAGACGCCGGCTGGACCGCTGGGGCAGGGCGGCGGCGTGCTCGACACGCTGCGCCAGCAGGAGCAGTCGGCGCCGCCTGCGCCCGGGCCGCAAGTCCCGCGCTCGCAATGAGCAACCACCAGGGGCCGGGATGACCGGCCCCTTCGCTTGAGGAGCCATGCAATCGGCGAATGGTAAATTGAGAACTCACATGAAGAGAGCGGCCGATATCCCAATCAGATCGTGAGGATTTTCCGGTATGCTGGTTGCGCATGGATGTCGTTGGGAGGGCCGTCTTAGGCTCTCGTCGAATCGGCCGCGCGGCGCTAAAGGTTAGGTCCCATGGCGCGGTACATCTTCATTACCGGCGGCGTGGTCTCCTCCCTCGGCAAGGGTCTCGCATCGGCAGCACTCGGCGCGCTGCTGCAGGCGCGCGGCTACAAGGTGCGGCTGCGCAAGCTCGATCCATATCTCAACGTCGATCCCGGGACGATGTCGCCCTATCAGCACGGCGAGGTCTTCGTCACCGACGACGGGGCGGAAACCGAACTCGATCTCGGCCATTACGAGCGCTTTACCGGCCGGCCGGCGACGCGCCAGGACAACATCACCACCGGCCGGATCTATCAGGAAATTCTCGCCAAGGAGCGCCGCGGCGATTACCTCGGCGCCACCATCCAGGTCGTTCCCCACGTCACCAATGCCATCAAGGATTTCATCCGCGAAGGCAACGAGGGCTACGACTTCGTCCTGTGCGAGATCGGCGGCACGGTGGGCGATATCGAAGGGCTGCCGTTCTTCGAGGCGATCCGCCAGCTCGGCAATGACTTGCCCCGTCACCAGGCCGTCTACATCCACCTGACGCTCTTGCCCTTCATCGCCGGCGCGGGCGAGCTCAAGACCAAGCCGACCCAGCACTCGGTCAAGGAGCTACGCTCGATCGGCATCCAACCCGACATCTTGCTGTGCCGCACCGACAGGCCGATTCCCGAGGGTGAGCGCGCCAAGCTCGCGCTGTTCTGCAACGTGCGTCCGAGCGCCGTGATCGAGGCGCGCGACGTGGACAACATCTATGCGGTGCCCGAAGCCTATCATGCCGCCGGGCTCGACCGCGAAGTGCTGATGGCCTTCGGCATCGAGCCTAAAGGCGAGCCCGATCTCGCGCGCTGGCGGCTCATCAACGAACGTATCCGCAACCCGGAAGGCAACGTGACCATCGCCATCGTCGGCAAATATACCGGCCTCAAGGACGCCTATAAGTCGCTGATCGAGGCGCTCTCCCACGGCGGGATTGCCAACAAGGTCCGGGTCAATCTCGATTGGATCGAATCCGAAGTGTTCGAGCGCGGGGATCCCGCGCCGTTTCTCGAGAACGTAAACGGCATTTTGGTGCCGGGCGGCTTCGGCCAGCGCGGCGCCGAGGGGAAAATCAAAGCGGTGAAATTCGCCCGCGAGCGCCAGGTGCCGTATTTCGGGATTTGCTTCGGAATGCAGATGGCCGTCATCGAAGCGGCACGAAACCTCTGCGGCATCGAGGACGCGAACTCGACCGAATTCGGTGCCACGCCAGAGCCGGTGGTCGGATTAATGACCGAGTGGATGAAAGGCAACGAGCTGCAGACCCGCGGCGTGAGCGGCGATCTCGGCGGCACCATGCGGCTTGGCGCTTATCCGGCGATCCTCCAGCGCGGCAGCCGCGTGTCGCAGATCTACCATGGCGCAACCGAGATTTCCGAACGGCACCGCCACCGCTACGAGGTTAATACCCGCTACAAGGGCCGCCTCGAGCAACACGGCATGCGCTTTTCCGGCATGTCGCCCGACGGGCTTTTGCCGGAAATGATCGAGTACGAAGACCACCCCTGGTTCGTCGGCGTGCAGTTCCATCCCGAGCTGAAATCGCGGCCGTTCGACCCGCACCCGCTGTTCGCCTCGTTCGTCGGCGCGGCGGTGGATCAGAGCCGGTTGGTGTAATCAGATCCCCGATCTCGCTGTCTGCCGATTTCAAACGCATCTGCGCGCGGCGTGATATTCAGATCGCCGATTGCCTTTCCCGCCCCCGCCGTTAACGTCGGCCGCCTCGACGTTCATCACTCGAGAGGCGACGATGATCTACGAATTGAGGATTTATCGCTGCGTGAGCGGACGGCTACCGGCTTTGTTGAAGCGGTTCGAGACTACCACGCTCGAGCTCTGGAAGCGGCACGGCATCCGGCAGGCCGGATTCTGGACGGTGCTGGTCGGAGACGGCGGGAACCAGGACCTTCATTACCTGCTCGCCTGGGAATCGCTCGCCGAGCGCGAGGCGAAATGGAACAAGTTCATGAACGATCCGGAATGGGTATCCAAGCGCGCCGAGAGCGAACGCGATGGACCGATCATTGCGTCGATCAAGAACATGTTCCTGCAGCCGACGGCGTTCTCAGCGGTGAAGTGACGGCGTTCGATGGCTGGTGGCCTCGACCATGTCGTTCATGCGGTGCGCGATCTCGACGCGGCGGCCGAGCTCTATCGGCGGCTCGGCTTCACCGTCGGCGCGCGTAACCGCCATGCATGGGGCACTCACAATCATCTGGTCCAGCTTCCCGGCTTTTTCGTCGAATTGCTGACGGTGGCGGAGCCGGAGAGGCTCGGAAGCGACGGCTTCTCGGCCCTGTTCGGCACGTTCAACCGGATGTTTCTCAAGGACCAGGAGGGACTTTCAATGCTGATCCTCGAAAGCGATGACGCCACAGCGGATGCCGCACGCTTTCGCTCGGCCGGGATCGGCGTCTCCGACGCCATGCGGTTTGAACGCGAGGGCAAACGACCGGACGGCTCGACGGTCAAGGTCGGTTTCTCGCTTGCGTTTGCGCGGGATGGCAAAGCGCCGGCCATCGGCTTTTTTGCTTGTCGGCAGCACTTCCCGGAAAATTTCTGGGATCCGGCGTTCCAGCAGCATGCCAACACGGCAAGCGGCATCGAGGCCGCGGTGCTGGTCGCCGAAAATCCGAGCGAGCATCGCGCGTTCCTGGTGGCCTTCGCCGGCGCACGCGACCTCTCCGTCACGTCGAGCGGCATCACGGCGTCGACGCCGCGCGGCGAAATCAGCGTGACGGAGCCGGACGCCTTTCGCAGTCGTTTCGGGACCGAGCCGCCCGATGTGTCCCGTGGCGCGCGGCTCGCGGCCATCCAATTTCGCGTGCGCGACCGCGTCGCGCTGAGTGCAGCGTTGACAGCAGGCGGGATCGCGGATTTCTCGCGCATGGATTCAACCATTGTCGGGCCGCAGACCGCCCTTGGCGCGACGCTCGTGTTCCACTAGCGCGCAACGACGAGTGGGCTGACAATGACTCTTGTGTCAGCGTTGCGCAGGAGTCGTTCATCTGTCCCCTGGAGGATGCGCTTCACCGGTCCGAGCCGCCGAAGTTCGGCCGATATCCATTCGGTTGACCCCTAAATTCGACCGGCGCATGGTCGACCCATGAGCGTAGAACCTGCCCCAAATCCGGTTGTCGCCGTTGGCACGGCGCGCTTCGGCAACGCTCTGCCGCTCATGCTGATCGCGGGGCCTTGCGCGCTCGAGAGCCGAGACCACGCCCTGGAAATGGCTTCGGCCCTTAAGGAGCTCACTGCGAAGGTCGGGATCGGCTTCGTCTACAAGACGTCTTTCGACAAGGCCAACCGCACCAGCGGGAAAAGTCAGCGCGGCTTAGGGCTCGATGGCGCTTTGCCGATCTTTGCTGAAATCCGCCAGAAACTCGGTGTGCCCGTTCTCACCGACGTCCACGAGGCGCCGCAATGCGCAGCCGTCGCCGAAGTCGTCGACGTGCTGCAGATCCCCGCATTCCTGTGCCGCCAGACCGATCTTCTCGTCGCAGCGGCCGCGACCGGACGCGTGATCAACATCAAGAAGGGCCAGTTTTTGGCGCCGTGGGACATGGCGAATGTCGTCGCCAAGGTGACCGGCGCCGGCAACCGCAATGTCCTGGTGACCGAGCGCGGTGCGTCGTTCGGCTACAATACACTTGTGTCCGACATGCGTGCGCTGCCGATCCTCGCACGCACCACCGGGGCACCGGTGATCTTCGACGCCACCCATTCCGTGCAGCAGCCGGGCGGGCAGGGCACGTCCTCCGGTGGCGAGCGGGAATTCGTCCCGGTGCTGGCGCGCGCCGCCGTTGCCGTTGGCGTCGCCGGGGTCTTCATCGAAACCCACGACGATCCCGATCAAGCGCCGTCGGACGGCCCCACCATGGTCCCCCTCAAGCAGATGGACGGGCTCCTGGGCCGGCTTATCGAGTTCGACAGGCTCGCGAAGAATTCAAGATAAGCCGCTGGAAATCATCGAGTTCACCATCCCGTCCGTCCTGAAAATCGCCGCCCTCGTGGTCTTTGCGCAAACCGTGTTCACGCGCGCGGTCGATCCCGTCATTCCCATGATCGCGGAAGATCTCGCCATCGATGTGAAAACGGCCGCGCTGCTGTCGAGCGCCTACACGTTTCCGTATGCGCTGGTGCAACCCGCACTGGGCGTCACCGGCGATTTCTTGGGCAAGACGCGGCTGATGAATTTCTGCGTGCTGGTCGTCGCGTTATCGGGGCTCGTCTGTGCGGTAGCGACGACTTTCTCGCTGCTCGTCGTCATGCGGATCGTGGCGGGGCTGGTGGCGGGGGGCGTGTTTCCCATAGCGCTGGCTCTCATCGGCGACCTTGTCCCGATCAATCAGCGTCAGGTCGCGATCGGCCGGTTGCTTGCCGTGGGGCTGACAGGCAACCTCGTGGGCGCCTCGATCGCGGGCGTGATCGGTGACGTGTTCGGCTGGCGCGGCGTCTTCGCAATTCTCGGCGCGTTCGGATTTATCGTGGCGATCGTGGCATTCTTCGCCTTCCGCGGCGTTGCGACGCCGGCACCGGCGTCTTTCAATCGCGCGGCAGTGCTGGCCAATTTCCGCAGCATCTTTGCCGATCCGCGCGCCAAGATCTGCTTCGCGTCCGTGTTCTTCGAAGCAGTCTTCATCCACGGGCTCTTTCCTTACGTGGCTCTCCTGCTGCTCGCCATTGGCGAGACCCGCGCCTCGGTCGCTGGGCTTCTGATCGCCACTTTCGCCGTCGGTGGAGTCCTCTATTCGCTCTCCGTTCCAGCCCTCATCGCCCAAGTGCGCGAGCCGCATCTCATGGTGGCCGGCGGCGCGCTGGCCGCCGCCGGTCTCGTCCTTATCGCGCTCCATTTCCCATGGATTTGGCAGATCGCCATCTATGCCATGTTCGGATTCGGCTTCTACCTCCTGCACGGCTGTATCCAGGTTCACGTCACCGAACTGTCGCAGACAGCGCGCGGCGCGGCCGCGTCGTTACATTCATCCTCCTTTTACCTGGGCCAAGCCGTCGGACCGGTGATCTATGGTTATGGTTTTGCCCATGGCGGGCCGGAGCCAAGCATTTTCGTCGGCGCGGCCGTGGTGATGGCGGTAGGCATTGCCTGCTCGCGGCTGCTGCGCCACCGGGCCGCGGATTCGGATTGAGATCCGACGCTGCCGCGCCACAGCGGATGCGCCGAAAGCGCCCTTGTGGAATGGCGCGGGAATCCCCATCATGGTTTCGACGGCCTGGGGTGCCGCGCTGCCGCGGCTGAGATCATACCCATGGAACCTGTCTGGGTCATTCCAGCGAAGGGAGCCGCCGATTGCCGAACCGCCCAGCATCCAATCTCAGCAGACCCAATGTCGCCATCATCGGCGCCGGGATCGTCGGGCTTGCCATTGCCTGGCGGTTGGCAGCACGCGGCGCGTCGGTCCAAGTCTTCGACCGGGGCGCAGCCGGCGCCGGCGCAAGCCGCGCTGCCGCCGGCATGTTGGCGGCGTGCGCAGAGGCGGAGCCCGGCGAAGAAGCCCTCGTCGCGCTCGGTCGCGAAAGCCAGGCTCGCTGGCCCGCTTTCGCCGCCGAGTTGCTCGAGGTGTCAGGGATTGACGTGGAATTGCGGCCTGAGGGCACGCTGCTGCTCGCGCTGACCGCGGACGATCAGGCTCGCCTCGGCCATCAGCTCGTGTTCCAGCAGAAACTCGGGTTGCCGCTGCAGTGGATTTCGGCTGCGGAAACGCGCCGGCGTGAGCCGCATCTCGCGGGCAAGCTCGCTGGAGCAGTATTCAGCCCCGAAGACACCCAGGTCGACAACCGCAAGCTGGTCGCCGCACTGCGCATCGCCGCTGAAGCGGCCGGCGCCAGTATCACCGAGTATCGTCCAGTGAACGCAATTTCGTCTCGTGGCGGGCACGTCGACGGTATCGTTCTCGCCGACGGGAGCAAGGCTGCGGCCGATGTGGTCGTGCTTGCAGCCGGCGCGTGGTCGCGCAGCATCGAAGGGTTGGAGCCACAATTGCGACCCCCGGTGCGGCCTATCAAAGGTCAGATGCTCGCGTTGCGCACGGATCCGGCTGCGCCGCTGTTGACCCACGTGGTTTGGGCGCCCGGTGCCTACCTCGTGCCGCGCCGGGACGGGCGTCTGCTGGTGGGCGCCACGGTTGAGGAAAAAGGCTATGACTCCTCGCTCACGGCGGGCGGCATACTGAGCCTGCTGGAAGCAGCCTGGCGGGCGGTGCCCGCGATCGAGGACCTGCCGATCGATGAGATGTGGGTCGGTCATCGGCCAGGCAGCCGCGACGACGCACCGATCCTCGGTGCCGGGCCCATCGACGGGCTCATCTATGCCACCGGACACCATCGCAACGGCATTCTGCTGGCGCCGATCACCGCCGACACAATCGCGCGCCTCGCACTCGATGACGTCGTCGATGCGGCGATCCGTCCGTTCGGTATCGAGCGGTTTGGCTCGTTTCCTGCCGCCGCAGAATAAGGAGAAATAAATGACGCAAACCGCTGCTGAGGCAAGCATCCGGGTCAACGGACAAACCGAACCACTCGTGGTTGCCACACTCGCCGGGCTGCTCGAAGAAAAGGCGGTCGACACCGGCCAGCGCGGCATCGCGGTCGCAGTCAACGGCGCCATCGTCCCGCGCGCGGCGTGGCCGCAGACGCAGTTGCACCCCGGCGACAGCGTCGAAATCGTGCGCGCCCGTCAGGGCGGCTAAGGAGCTGAGATGTCCGATCCCCTCATCATTGCCGGCCGCGAATTCGGCTCGCGTCTATTCCTCGGCACAGCGGGTTATCCCAACCGCAAGCTCATGCTCGATGCCATTGCCGCGGGCGGAACGCAGATGGTGACCGCCTCGATCCGGCGCATCAGCCTTGCCGGCGAGGACGAAAGCCTAGTCGACCTTATCCCTAAGCACATTCATTTCCTGCCCAACACCGCCGGCTGCCAAACGGCGAAGGACGCCGTTCTCACCGCCGAGCTCGCGCGCGAAGCGCTCGAGACGAACTGGATCAAGCTCGAAGTGATCGGCGACCGCGAACTGCTTTATCCGGATACCGAGGAACTCGTACACGCAACGGAAACGCTGGTTGCGAAGGGTTTCACGGTACTGCCTTATTGCACGGAGGATCCCGTCGTCTGTCGCAAGCTCGCCGACGCTGGCGCCGCGGCGGTCATGCCCCTTGGCTCCCCGATCGGCTCGGGACTTGGCATCAGCAACCCACACTTGATCGAGCTGCTCTGCGCACGCTCGCCAGTTCCGGTCGTTCTCGATGCCGGCATCGGCACGGCGTCTGACGCGGCCCTTGCGCTCGAGCTCGGCTGCGCCGCGGTCCTGCTCAATACCGCCGTCTCGAAAGCACGCGATCCGGTAATGATGGCCACGAGCATGCGCGCGGCGGTCGAGGCCGGCCGATTGGCCCGCTTGGCCGGCCGCATACCGAAGCTTGCGCACGCGGAGCCCTCCAGCCCGCAATTCGGTCTCGTAGGCACTTGAAGCTCCCCGATCCACCGTTGCTCGTCGTCACCGATCGGCATCAAGCGCGATTGCCGCTAGCTGATGTCGTGCGAGCGGCGCTGGCGGCCGGTTGCCGTTGGATCAGCATGCGGGAGAAGGACCTTTCCAAGGGGGATCAAGTCGCGCTTGCGTCGACGCTGTTGCCAATCGCGCGGCGACATGGCGCGCGGCTGACGGTGCACGGCGACGCTGCCCTGGCGCAAGCCTGCGGCAGCGACGGCGTGCACCTCCCCGCGGGTGGCGATCCGGCGGCGGCGCGAAAGATGCTGGGACAAGAGAAGCTCATTGGCGTATCGCTCCATACCGTCACCGAGGCAGAGGCGATTGATCCCGGCATTGTCGATTACGCGATCGCCGGACCCGCCTTCGAAACGGCGAGCAAGCCGGGATATGGCCCCGAAATCGGCCGCAAGGGGCTTGCCGAAATCGCCCGCGCGGCGCCGGTCCCGGTGCTCGCGATCGGAGGACTCAACGCGACGCGCGCGGCGGAGGTGCTGGCCGCCGGGCCGGCCGGCATCGCCGTCATGGGCAGCATCATGCGCGCGGCCGAGCCCGGCCGGGAGGTCAAGGCGCTGTTGGCCATCGTTACGGGGGCTCATCCCCGCCCGCGATAAGGCGCCACGGCGTGCTCCGGCAGCCACACGTTTGCGGGCAGCTTTCCGCATTGCCAGAACACGTCGATAGGGATGCCTCCGCGCGGATACCAATAGCCGCCGATGCGCAGGAACTTCGGCTTGAGCAGCGCGACGAGTCTCTTGCCGATCGCGACGGTGCAGTCCTCGTGAAAGGCGCCGACGTTGCGGAAGCTACTGAGGTAGAGCTTGAACGACTTCGATTCGAGAAGCCATTTGGCCGGTACGTAGTCGATCACGAAATAGGCGAAGTCGGGCTGGCCGGTAATCGGGCAGAGCGTGGTGAACTCCGGCGCGGTGAAGCGCGCGACGTAGTCGGTGTCCGGATGCGGATTGGCGACGCGATCGAGCACCGCCGCTTGGGGTGAGGCGGGAAGGCGGCTCGCCTTGCCCAGATGACGAAGCGTTTTGGCTGGCGGTTTCATCCTCGTCATCACGCGAACCGGATCAAGCCGGATTGATCGGTCTAAGCCGGCCATCCACGGGGGTACTGGATGCCCCGCTTTCACCGGGCATGACAAGAGTGTTCTCGATCCTGTAGAAGCCCAACGCTGAGACCTGCCGGGGCCGCCATGACCGCCATTACCGATATCATCGGCCGCGAAATCCTCGACAGCCGCGGCAATCCGACCGTGGAAGTCGACGTCGTGCTCGAGGACGGAACCAAGGGGCGCGCCGCCGTGCCGTCGGGTGCCTCGACCGGGAGGCACGAGGCGGTC
>JBJMTU010000127.1:0-10151 GCA_045811545.1 Xanthobacteraceae bacterium
CCGTTCGGCGGCGTCGGCGCGAGCGGCTTCGGACGCGAAGGCGTGCGCTACGCGATGGAAGAGCTGTCGCAGTGGAAGTTCACGGGCATGCGGCTCAATCCGCAGTAGTCGACCTATGACCGCAATCGGCCTGATCGGCTGTGGCGGCATGGCACAGGACGTGGTCGCCGCGCTGCGCGCCGCCGACACGGCAGTGCGGATCGTGGGCGCGCTCGCCCGGCCCGGTCGCGGCGAGCGAGCGCGGGCGAACCTCGGTGGGGTGGACATCGTCGAAGCGCTCGATGAGCTCATCGCGCGCAAGCCGGCCGTCGTTGCCGAAGTCGCGAGCCAGGCGGCGGTGGCGGAGCATGGCCCTACCGTGTTGCGCAGCGGGATCGACTGCCTGGTCATTTCCATCGGCGCACTCGCCGATCCGACCGTGTTCGGAAATCTGAAGTCGGCTGCACGCGAGGGCAACAGCCGGATCTTGTTGCCCGCCGGCGCAGTGGGCGGCATCGATGCGATCGCAGCCATGCGGCTTGGCGGTTTGACCTCGGTGCGGTATCGCTCGCGCAAGCCGCCGCTCGCCTGGCGCGGCTCGCCAGCGGAGCGCCTTGTCGACCTCGGCGCGCTCACCGAGCGAACTGTCCTTTACAAGGGCACGGCGGGGGAAGCGGCGCTGCTCTATCCGCAGAACGCCAATGTCGCGGCTACGGTGGCGCTCGCCGGACTGGGATTTGACGCCACGGACGTCGAGCTCGTCGCCGATCCCGATGCGCCGGGCAATATTCACGAGATCGAAGCCGAGGGCGCGGCCGGGCGCTTTGCCATCCAGTTGCAGGGTAAGCCCTCGCGCACCAACCCCAAGACCTCCGCCTTGGCCGCGCTCAGCGTCGCGCGGGCACTGCTCAACGAACAAGCGACGATCGTCATATGAAAATGGACCAAAAGCGCAGGACCAATGTCCTCATCGGGAGCGCGATCGAGCGCGTCGAGGATTTTCGGCTGCTGCGCGGCCGCGGCCAATTCGTCGACGATCTCGCCCGCGAGAATCTGCTGCATGCGGTGATCCTGCGCAGCTCGGTGGCGCACGGCCGGATCCGCTCCATCGATGTCGCCGCGGCGCGGACGCGGCCGGGCGTGCACGCCGTCATCACGGCGGCCGAGATCGGCGCCACGGTCCCGACCATTCCGTTGCGGCAGGACTCCTCCCCGGCCTTCAAGCCGTTCGAGCAGCCCGTCATCGCCTACGACAAGGTCCGCTACGTCGGCGAGCCCATCGCGGTGGTGCTGGCCGAGACTGCCGCCGCCGCCGAGGACGCGCTCGATGCGATCAGCGTCGCCATCGAGCCATTGCCGGCGGTCGTCACCAGCACCGCCGCCTTGACCGATCAAAGCCTGCTGTTCGAAGGCGCGGGCACGAATCGGTCGCTCACGCTCACCGGCGTGCGCGGCGACGCGGCGAGCGCTTTTGCGGATGCGGCTTACCTGCGTCGTGAAAAATTCGCGGTCCAGCGGCACGCCGCGGTGCCCATGGAGCCGCGCGGCCTACTTGCCGAATGGGACGGCGCTCGCCTCACCGTGTTCGGCGCAGCCAAGGTTGCCTTTCTCAACCGGCGCATTCTGGCGAAGCAGATGGGATTGCCCGAGAGCGCGATCCGGATGGTGGAAAACGATGTCGGCGGCGGCTTCGGCGCGCGCGGCGAATTCTATCCGGAGGATTTTCTGATTCCTTTCGCCGCGCGCCTCACAGGTCGTCCGGTCAAATGGATCGAGGACCGCCGCGAGCATCTCGCCGCCACCAACCACGCCCGCGAGGCCGAATGCGAGCTGGAGATCGCCTGCGACAAGGACGGCACGATCCGCGCGCTGCGCGGCCACGCGCTCACCGACCAGGGCGCTTACATCCGCACCAACGGGCCGACCGCCGCGCGCAATGTCGCGCAGGTGCTCAGCGGGCCCTATCGCATTCCCCATATCCGCATCGACGTCTCCTTGATGATGACCAACAAGACGCCGGCGGGGACCTATCGCGGACCGGGACGCTACGAAGCCGACTTCTTTCGCGAGCGGCTGTTCGACATCGCGGCGGCCGAGCTCGGGCTCGACGCAGTCGAATTCCGCAGGCGAAACCTCATCGGCGAGAGCGAGATGCCGTACCGGCTGGCAACCGTCGAACCGCTCGCGATCGCGAGCGAGACCGACAGTGGCGATTACGCAATGACGCTCGCGCGCTGCCTGGAGGAAATCGATTGGAACACGAAGGCGGCCATCCAAGGCAAGCAGATCGACGGCCGCTACCGCGGCACGGCGATCGGCTGCTATCTCGAGGGCGGCGCGTCCGGCCCAAGCGAGAACGCGCGCCTGGTGCTCGAGTCCGACGGCAAGGTGTCGGTCTACGTCGGCTCCTCCTCCATCGGCCAAGGGCTCGAAACGGTCTGCGCGCAGATCGCTGCCGATGCGCTGGAACTGCCGATGGACGACATCAACCGCGTGTTCCACGGCTCGACCGATCATGTCACCGACGGCTGCGGTTCGTACAGCTCGCGCGCGGTGGTGATGGGCGGCAACGCCATCGTCGCGGCGGCGGCCAAGCTACGCGATGCCATCGGGGCAGATGCGGCCGAGCGGTGGGGCTGCGCGGGCAAGGACGTCAAGATCGACGCCGGCGCGGTGCGCGGCCCCAAGCGGCAATCGCTGCCGCTCGCCGCCTTCGCCGGCGCCGCGGCGGAAGCCACCTATGCCAGCAACAAGCGCACCTACAGCTACGGCGCGCATGCCGCCCACGTCGCGGTCGATCCCAAGACCGGACACGTGGAGCTTGTCGATTACGTCGCGGTCGAGGACGCCGGGCGCATCATCAACCCGCTGACTCTGCACGGACAGGTGGTGGGGGCCATCGTGCAAGGTCTCGGCGGCGCGTTCCTGGAACACTTTGTCTATGACCAGGGGGGGCAATTGCTCACGGGGTCGTTCGCGGATTATCTCATGCCGACCGCGAGCGACTTCCCGCACGTCCGCGCCATCGCGCTCGAGGAAAAGCCCTCGCCCAACAATCCCCTCGGCGCCAAAGGCGCCGGCGAAGGCGGCATCATTCCGGTCGGCGGCGTCATTGCCAACGCGGTTGCCGCCGCCCTCGGCTCGCTCGGGGTCGAGCCGCGCGAACTTCCGTTATCGCCGCCGCGGGTATGGGAGCTCATTCAGGCGCGAATGCCATCAAGCTCTCGGTCGGAACGAGCATAAGAAATGAACGCGATCAATGTGATCTCGCCCTACAAGCACCACGGCATGTGGGCATTCGACGACGCTTCGCTCATGCGGGCTACACGCGGCGGGGCAAGAATTCACATCGCGATGCCCGTCGCTCCCGCACGGCTCAGCCCCAGCGCCAAAATGCGGTGGATCAACGCCGGATATTCGAGCCCATCGTGCTTGGCCGCCGAGGCGAACTCCTCGCTGCGCGCAATCTCGGCGTTGGGATTGGCTTCGATGTAGTAGGGGACGCCATCGGCGGAGAGGCGGAAATCGATGCGGGCGTAGCTGTCGAGGTCGAGCGTGCGGTAGATGCGCTTGGCCGCGCGCTTGATCGTTTCCGTGAGCTGCGGCGAGAGGTCCTTGGCGGGGCCTACGGCGATGTTGTGACGCTCTTGGTACTGCAGATCGTGCTTGACCTTTTCGGTGGCGATGAGGCGCGCGCCTTGCGGCATGGTGCCGAACTCGAGCTCCCAGATCGGAAACACGCGCAGCCGCTCATTGCCTAGCACGCCGACGTAAAGCTCGCGGCCCTCGATATATTGCTCGGCAATAGCCGCGGTGCCGATGCTTTCGTGGATGAAAGTCACGCGCTCGGTGAGCCTCTCATCGCTGTCGACCACCGACGCCTGCGAGATGCCCCAAGAGGCATCCTCATTCAGGCTCTTGACGATGAGCGGGAAGGCGAGCCGCGGCGGGCGGCGAACTTTGCGCCGCAGCGGGAACACGGCAAAGGCCGGTAAGGGAATGCGATGATAGATCAGAAGCTTCTTCGACAAGTCCTTGCCGCGTGCGAGCACGAGCCCGCGCGGATTGCAGCCGGTATAGGGCACCCGCAGCAGTTCGAGATAGCTCGCGACGTTCTGGTCATAGACCGCTTCGCCGTGAAACTGTTCGAGCAGATTGAAAACGATGTCCGGCTTCCAGCTCTCGATCTCGTCGCGGATCGGCTTGAGTTCGTTCTCGACGCCGAGCGGCCGCACCTCGTGGCCGGCAGCGCGCAGCGTGCTCACCACGTCGTATTCCGTCTTCCATTCGTTTATTTGCTGCTCGCTGTGCCCCTTGAGCGAATCGGGGGGCACTAGTTCCGGATGCACGAGCACCAGAACGCGCAGGCGCTTCATAACGCCAGCCACTGCCGTCGCGACGGACTGTAAAGCGAGTGCACCGTCTTCGCGGTCAACAACACGATGAATTCCATTCTCAGCTGCCGCTCCGAGCCGACCGCACGCAGCTTCAGCTCGCGGCAGCGGCCGATCATATCATCGAAAACGGAATCGAGCGTGAGCTCATACTCGCCTGTCCACTTCGAAACGATTTGCCTGATCTTGGCGCGGTTGCGGCGGAGAAATGCGGCAGCCGTCGGCGAGCGGCGATGCCGCGGCTCGGCGGAGAAGATGCGACGAAGATCGCGGTCGTAGATCTTCGGATAATCGATGGCGTAGTGTGCCTGCTTCCTCTCGTAGTGGTCGGCCAGTGTCTGCGTGAGCTTGCTCAGCGGCTCGACGCGCAGGCGGCGCGTCATGACGGGCCTCTTCGCGGCGATCTCGGCCATCAGCTCATCGACATATTCCAATTTCTTCAGCGCCGGCCATCCAGCATAGCGCCTGCGCCAGTTCGAGCGCGGCGTCAGCCACACCGCGAAGGTTTCGGCGAAGTCCTCGTCGGGATGGCTCTGCGCGTACCACAGCGGCAAATGATAAACGTAACGGCGGCTGGCCGGGTTGGGGCGATAGTATCTGGGGTAGCGCGTGGAGGACGGACCGAACAGCTCGCGCCAGCGCCGCCGGCGATGCAGCTGATAGGCCACTTGCACGACGTGGCCGGCTTCGTGCCGGAGAATGCGCATGCACTCGGGAACCGTGCCGCCTTCGACGTCGATGATCAGCTTGCGCTCGAGCCGCGTCAGGCGGGGATGGGCGAGATAGAAGGGAATGGCGATGCCGGGCGTGTCGTCGGGGCTGAACCATTCGTTCGACATCCAGGCGTGCGGCCGGATGCGAAGTCCGCGCTGGGCGAGCTCGTCGTAGAGGTGTTCCAGGCAGCGCTCGAGCCACGTGCCCGCGATGCCGACCTTGAGGTCCTTGAAACGCAGCTTGAGAAGCTCGCCATCCGGCAATGAGACCCAGGCAAACCTACGCGGCATGGCGCTTAAAACCCGCGGACAAGACGGCCGTCTCCATAATGCCCGATGACGAGCGACAATCGACCCATGGCAGACCTATACATCAACACGGCAACGTGGCCGAGTTCGTGGCGGTGGTCCGTCACGTTGACCCCTGCGCCGCGGCGATGATAGGTACGGGCTTGCTTCGTTGCGTGCCGAGGGATGCGTCCAGATCATGAAATTGCCGCCCTTCGCCTACGCATGCCCGACGACGCTGCCCGAAGCCGTTCAACTCCTCTCCTCAAATGACGATGCCAAACCCATCGCGGGCGGTCAAAGCCTCGTTCCCATGCTGGCGTTTCGCCTTGCCCAGCCCACGCTGCTCGTCGATCTTCGCAAGCTCGCCGATCTGCGCGGGATCAGGATTTCGGGCAAGGGCGTCACGCTCGGGGCCATGGTGCGCTGGCGCGACATCGAGGACGAGGAACGGCTCAACACCGCGCACCCGCTGCTCAAGGCCGCAATCGCGCACGTCGCGCATTACCAAGTCCGCAACCGCGGTACGGTCGGAGGCAGCCTGGCGCACGCCGATCCGGCCGCCGAAATGCCGGGAATCGCCGTCACCTGCGATGCGGAGATCGCCGTGGTCGGAAAATCCGGCGCGCGCGTCATCCAGGCGGCCGATTTCTTCCAGGGAGCGCTTACTACCGCGCTGACGCCGGACGAGATTATCGTGGAGGTTCGGCTGCCCGCTTGGCCCAAAGGGCGCCGTTGGGGATTTGAGGAATTCGCCCGCCGGCGCGGCGATTTCGCCATGGCCGCGGCGGCCGTTTTCTACGACCAGAGCGAGGATGGCAGGGCGCGCAACGCCCACGTGGGCGTCATCGGCGTTGCCGACCGGCCGCTCCGCCTCCCTTCGGTGGAAGACGTGCTCAACGCACGAGTGATCGACCAAGCGGCCATCGCGGAGGCCGAAGCCGCCACTTGCGCCGCCGTCGACCCGCAGGACGATATTCACGCCAGCGCCGCCTATCGCCGCGCGCTGGTTGGAACCATGGTCGAGCGCGCCCTCAAGCGCGCGGCGGCACTAACTCAGCAGTGATTCTCCCATGTCGGTGCGATTTCGCGTCAACGGTCGAGAGGTCGAGGTCGACGTCGAGCCGCGGCTCACGCTGGCAGATTGCCTGCGCCATCATCTGCGGCTGACCGGCACCCATGTCGGCTGCGAGCACGGCGTGTGCGGCGCCTGCACCGTTCTCGTCGATGGCGCCGCCGTGCGCTCCTGTCTGATGCTCGCGGTGCAGGCCGAGAGCGCCGAGGTCGTCACCGTCGAAGGCCTCTCCAGCGACGCCGAGCTCACGCCGCTGCAAAAATCCTTCCGTAAGCATCACGCGCTGCAATGCGGCTTCTGCACACCAGGCATGATCACGACCGCGCATGCGCTGTTGAGCGAGGAGCCCAATTGCGACGCCGCACGGGTGCGCGAGGTGCTCTCGGGCAACCTCTGCCGCTGCACCGGCTACATTCCCATCGTCGAGGCCGTCCTTGAGGCGCGCGCTGCCTATCAGCCGAACGAGCGGGCGAGCGATCGCAGCGGAAACCGCGCATGAGAACCGTCAACTCGCTCATCGGCAGCCCGATCGAACGGCTCGAGGATCTCCGTTTTCTCCGCGGCCGCGGACAGTACGTGGATGATCTCGCGCGCCAGGACATGCTGCACGCGGCGATCCTGCGCAGCTCCGTTGCCCACGGCCGCATCCGCGCGGTCGACGTCGCGAGCGCGCGTGCGTTAGCCGGCGTGCACAGCGTCATCACGGCCAAGGAGATCGGCAACCGCGTCCCGCGCGTTCCGATGCGGCTACAGCCGCTGCCCGACTTCGAGCCGTTCGCCCAGCCGGTGATCGCGGAGAGCAAAGTGCGTTACGTGGGCGAAGCCCTCGCGGTCGTGCTCGCCGACACCCCCGCTATTGCCGAGGACGCGCTCGGGCTGATCGAGATCGACATCGAGCCGTTGCCGCCGGTCGCCGACCACCAGGCATCCGCGAAAGACGCATCGCTGCTGTTCGAAGAGGCAGGCACCAATCGCGCGATCACATTCCGCGCCGTGCGCGGTGACGTCGCCGCCGCTTTCGCGGGCGCGCCCTACGTGCGCCGCGAACGCTTGCGCACGCAGCGGCACATGGCGCTGCCATTGGAGCCACGTGGGCTGTTGGCGGAGTGGGATGCGACGCGCGGACGGCTCACCATCTACGGCGGCGCCAAGGTCTTGTTCTTCAATCGCCGCACGCTGGCGAAACAGCTGGGCGTGCCGGAGAGCGCGATCGACATTGTCGAAAACGACGTCGGCGGCGGATTCGGCGCGCGCGGCGAGTTCTACCCGGAGGATTTCCTCATTCCGTTCGCGGCGCGGCTTGCCGGCCGGCCGGTGAAATGGACGGAAGACCGGCGCGAGCACCTGATGTGCATGAACCACGCGCGCGAGGCGGAATGCGACGTCGAGATCGCCTGCACGCGTGACGGCACGATCCTCGGTCTGCGCGGGCATGCTTACGTGGATGTCGGCGCCTATATGCGCACGAACGGTGCCGTCGGCGCCCGCAACGTCGCGCAGTTCATGTCCGGGCCCTATCGCATTCCCCACATCGATATCGACGTGGCGCTGCAGCTGACCAACAAGACGCCGGTCGGCACCTATCGCGGGCCTGGCCGCTTCGAGACCGATTTTTTCCGCGAGCGTTTGCTCGACATGGTGGCGCCGGATCTGGGGCTTGATCGCGTCGAGTTCCGCCGCCGCAATCTCGTGTCGCAGCGGGAGATGCCATATCAGATCGCCACCATCACGCCATTCGAGAGCAAGGACGAGCTCGACAGCGGCGACTACCACGCCACCCTCGATCGCTGCCTCGAGGAGATCAAGTGGTCGGAAAAGTCCAAGCTCGCGGGCAAGCTGATCGACGGGCGCTACCACGGCCTTGCGGTCGGCTGCTTCATCGAAGGCGGCGCCGCCGGGCCAAAAGAAAGCGCGCGCATCGTGCTCGAGCCGGACGGAGGCTATTCGGTCTATGTCGGTTCATCCGCCATCGGCCAGGGGCTGGAGACGGTTTTCGCGCAGATCGCCGCCGACGCCCTCGAAGTGACGATCGATCGCCTCCGCGGCGTCTTTCACGGCAGTACCTTCTATGTGGATGACGGCTACGGTGCCTATCACTCGCGCTCGGTCGTCATGGGCGGCTCGGCGATACTCGACGCCGCGACCAGACTGCGCGAAGCGATCCGCGTACAAGCGGCGCAGCGGCTCAACTGCGAACCGGCGGAAGTCGAGATCGTCGAGGGCGTGAAGGCAGTCGGGCCCGACGGTAAGTCCGTTGCTTTGACCGAGCTTTCGAGTATTTCCGCTGAAGGGGCCTTCCTCAACAAAAAGCACACTTACACTTATGGCGCCCATGCCGCATACGTGGCAGTCGATCCCAAGCTCGGCCATGTCGAGCTGCTCGACTACGTGCTGGTCGCGGATTGCGGTCGCATCATCAATCCGTTGACGGTGCACGGGCAAGCCGTCGGCTCCCTGGTGCAAGGGCTTGGCGGCGCCATGATGGAGCATCTCGCCTATGATCAGGAGGGTCAGCTGCTGACCGGCTCGCTCGCCGATTACCTCATCCCCACCGCCAGCGACTTCCCCAATCTCCGCGCCATCGTCTTGGAAAATCACCCCTCGCCGATCAATCCGTTGGGCGCAAAAGGCGCCGGCGAGGGCGGCATCATCGCCGCCGGCGGGGTAATGGCCAATGCGGTGGCGAATGCGCTGAGCGCGCTTGGAGTGCAACCCCGCGAGCTGCCGCTCACGCCCACCCGGATCTGGGAGCTCGTGCAGGCCGCGCAATCAAACAAGAAATCTGCGTAGACTGCTTCTCCTCCTCCTCGTGCTTCGAGACGCAGCGCAGCTGAGAGAGGCCGTTTGACGGGCCTCACCCCGCAAGAATACATTTCGGGTGAGCTTGCGAACCCGATGACAGGAGTAACCCATGAGCGTTGCACGGCATCCACGTCCGCCGGAGCTGGTCGATGTCCCGCTTGAGGACATCATGCAGAGATATGTCGGCCGCTTCCGTGACAAGAAACCGGATTGGGCAGCGTTCGAGGACGCCAAGATCGAAGGCTATAAGCGCGCACAACACCGCTTCATCGGCGCGGGCGGTTCCGGCAAGCACGGCGATCCGACCGTCATCCCGGCAAAGAACTTCACCTTGTCGATCATGTATGTGGAGCCGGGACAGGGCAATGCCGCGCACACCCACGAGGTCGAAGAGTGCTTTTTCGTGCTCAAAGGCCATCTCGACGTCTTTGTCGAAGACGACAGCGGCAAGCGCCTCACTACGCGCCTCGGCCCATGGGAATGCATCTCATGCCCTGCCGGCGTCATCCACGGCTACCAGAACGACAGCCTCGAGCCGGTCTATTTCCAGGTCATGATCGGGCGCGCCAAACCCGAGACGATGGGCTACACCGACGACGATCTGTACAAGCGGCGAGATGCGCATTTGAAGGCGGTGTGAGTCCAGTTGATCCGGACGTCATCCGTCCTTGGAGGATTGGCATGCGCGCAATTTTCGCAGCACCTGTGCTCGCCGCCGTCGTCTTCGCCCCGGCTCACGCGCAAGAGCCCTGGCCGCAGCGGCCGGTCACCATCGTCGTGCCGTTCGCGGCCGGCGGATCGGCGGACTTGCTCGCGCGTATCCTGCAGCAGCACCTGCAGGCGAAATTCGCCGTGCCCTTCGTCGTCGAGAATAAATCCGGCGCCGGCGGCAGCATCGGC
>JBJMTU010000128.1:0-6789 GCA_045811545.1 Xanthobacteraceae bacterium
GATCACGCGGCGGCGATCGGCGGGAACTTTGGCGATCACCTCGCGCACGTCCCGCTCGAGCGCGTCGAGTTTGGCGAGATAGGCCGCGGCATTGGCGACGTAGGTGTCCTTGCCGGCAAGATCGGCGGCGATCAACGCATCGCGGATATTGGCAACATAGATCTTCGCGTTGGCGACCGATTGCCAGGCGTGCGGGTCCGCCCGCCCGTGGTCGTGATCATGGTCGCCGGCGCGCTCGCGCGGCTTGATGCCTTTGGTGGCGACCACGATCGGCGCTTTGGTGCCGGAGGCCTTGACCAGCCGCTCGAGCCAGCCTTCGAAGCCGAGCCCGTTCACGAAGACGAGCTTGGCATCGGCAGCCTTCTTGGCGTCGCTCGGCGAGGGTGCATAGACGTGAGCATTGCCGTTGGGACCGACCAAAGTTTCGACCGCGACTCGGTCGCCGCCGACGTTCTTCACGAAATCCCCGAGGATCGAGAAGGTCGCAACCACGTTGAGCCGCTCCTGCGCATGCGCGGGAGCGGCGACAAACAGCGCGGCGAGAGCCGTCGCGGCAAGCAGGCGTCGTCGGGTCAACATGCATCCTCCTCTATGAGCGCAATGGTCATGCTTCGAGATGGCGGCCGGGGAACAGCTGCCGCACCAGGCCGCCGACGTGCCCGAACAGCAGCGAGGCCACGTAGAGCGCGCCGGCGATCAAGATGACCGCAGGACCGGAAGCAACGCCGAAGTGGAACGACACCAGCAAGCCGGCGTAGCCCGCTACCAGACCGCTGGCGGTCGCGATCAGAATCATCAGCGTGATATCGCGCGCCCAGAAACGGCCGATCGCCGCCGGCAGCATCATGATGCCCACCGCGAGCAAGGTGCCGAGCGCGTGGAATCCGCTGACCAGATTGACCACAACCAACACGAGGAACGCGAGGTGCGCCGGACCGCCGGCCCGGCTGACCGTGCGCATGAAGCCGGGATCGACGCATTCGATGACCAGCGGCCGGTAGATCAAGGCCAGCACGATCAAGGTGATGGTGGCGTTGGTGGCGATCAGCACCAGCGTCTGATCGTCGAGCGCGAGCACGTTGCCGAACAATATGTGCAACAGATCGATGTTGGTCCCTTGCAGGGAGATGATGGTGACGCCGATCGCGAGCGAGAGCAGGTAGAAGGTCGCAAGCGCCGCGTCCTCCTTGAGCTCGGTGGTGCGCGCGACCAAGCCGGTCAGCAAGGCGACCACGAAGCCGGCGATCAGGCCGCCCGCGGTCATGGCGAAGAGGTTGAGACCCGACAGCAGGAATCCCACTGCGGCGCCGGGAAGGATGGCATGCGCCATGGCGTCGCCGACGAGCGACATGCGGCGCAGCATCAGAAACACGCCGATGGGACAAGCGCCGAGCGCCAGCGCCAGCACACCCGCCAGCGCCCGCTGCATGAACTCGAACTCGCTGAACGGACCGATGAAGATTTCGTAGAGCGTCGACACCTGAGTGCGCCTCTCGCTTTTCGTTTGTTGCTAATGGACGACCGCGCGGCATGCTCGGTGTGCTCCCCTCCCCACCGAACCCGGGCTTGCCCGGGTTCGCCACTTAAGACCGGCCGAAATCGGGTAAACCCGACTCCGGCTGGGGAGGGGTTGGGGGTGGGGGCCGGAGTTACAGGCGAAGCCTCGCGCGACAACAACGACCCCCACCCGGCTCGCTTCGCTCGCCACCCTCCCCACAAGGGGGAGGGTAAAGACCGAGTTCGTCGCTCGCGCTGACCGAGCTTGCGGTTTGTTCACCGGAACGCTCTGCATTGGTGCGTAATCATGGTCCTGGCTGACGGACGCCCGCAGCCGCGACCTCGCTGCTCGGTTTGAATCCCGGCGCCTGCTCGTCGGCGCAGGGTCCGGCCTGCTGGTCGAAGGCCTCGCACATGCGGCGCGCGGCGAGCAGGTTTTCCGGCGTGAGCACGCTCGCGGTGCGGCCCCAGGCGACCGGCTCGCGCGCCAAGAGCAGCGTCTCCGGAAAGTTCGCCCGCACGAAATCGATGTCGTGCATAGCCGTGAGCACCGTGCGTCGCTCGCCGTGCCAGCGCCGCACCAGATCGAACAGATCGGCGGATGTCTTGGCATCGACCGCGGTGAAGGGCTCATCGAGCACGATCACACGGGCATCCTGCAGCAGCAGACGCGCGAACAGCATGCGCTGCATCTGCCCGCCCGAGAGCGTCGCAATCGCGCGGTCCTCGAAACCGGAAAGGCCGACGGCGGCGATCGCCTCCTCGATCGACGCGCGCGCTTTACGGTCGATGCCGCCGAAGGAACCGGCGCGGCGCCAAAGGCCCATGGCCACCATGTCGTAAACGTTGATCGGGAAGGTGCGGTCGATCTCGGCGGCCTGCGGGAGGTAGGCGATATTTTGCGGATTGGGATCGCCGCGCTCGATGCGGCCGGCCAATGGCTTGAGCACACCGACAATGCCCTTAAAGAGGGTCGACTTGCCCGCCCCGTTCGGACCGACCACCGCCACCAGCGCGCCGCTCTCGACCGTGCCATCGAGGTGGTGCACTGCCGGATGCCGGTCGTAGCCGAGCGTGAGGTTGCGGAATCGCAGCGCGGTGGTCATCGACTTACACCTTCATCGCCCAGAGCACGGCGCCCCACAACAGCACAATCAGCGCAGCGGCAATGCCCAGCCGCTGCACAACCGACATGCGCAAGATCGAGGGCGAAATCGCGGCCGGAGGATGCCCTTGGCCGGGGCGATGGGCGTGATGCGGGTGAGGAACGTCTGTGGGCATGATTGCTCGGAGAAAGCGATTTCGGGACCGACGTTACAATGTAACATTGGTGCCCGTCCAGTCCGCCATGCACGGACGGCAGCACTGAGCACCGATGGCGGCTCATCGCGTGGTGAGACCGCGCGTTCCGTCGGCGCTTCATGCGCGCTATCTTGCACACCATGAGCAAGCAGGGGCCACGCGCGGTCGCGGTCGGAGAAGCGATCGTCGAGCTCGTCCGCGGCGGCGACGGCCGCTTCGGCATCGGCTGCGCGGGCGACACTTTCAACGTGGCGGTGTATCTCGCCCGTGCCGGGATCGATGCCGCCTTTGCGACGGCGCTGGGGGATGATCCCTATTCCGACGCGATCCTCGCGCTGGCCGCGGCGGAGGGTGTTGCCAGCGATCTGGTGCTGCGAGTACGCGGCCGCCTGCCCGGCCTCGCCTTGGTCGACACGGATACCGCCGGAACGGCTCACCGCCACGATTGGCGCGGCGAAGCGCCGGCGCGCGAGCTGTTCGAACTGCCCGACTGGGGACGCGTGGCCGAAGGCCTGACCAAGGCCAAGCTCGTCTATTTCTCCGGCATCACGCTTTCGCTCTATTCCAACACCGGCATCGGCCGCTTTCTCGCGCTCATCGAGATGGTGCGGCAGCAAGGCGTGCAAATCGCCTTCGACGGAAATTTCCGCCCACGCGGCTGGCGCGGAGATTTGTCGCGGACACGCACGGTGTTCATGGAGGCGCTCAAGCGCATTGATATCGCGCTGCCGGCCTATGACGACGAAGCCGTGTTGTGGGGCGACCCGAGCCCCGAAGCAACCGTGGAGCGGCTGCAAGCCTTCGGCGTAGGCGAGATCGTGGTGAAGAACGGACCCAACAGCGCGCTGGTGGCAAGCGGCGGGCAACGTGAATTCGTACCCGTGCCGGAGGTGGTGGTGCCGATCGACACGACGGCGGCCGGCGATAGCTTTAACGCCGCTTATATTGCCGCGCGTCTATCCGGCCAGAGACCGACGGAGGCCGCTGGCGCCGCGCACCGGCTGGCGGCGCAGGTCATCCGCCATCGCGGCGCGCTGATGCCGCGCGCTGCCGCGGCAGTGCATTGACGGCCTCCAAGCTACAATGGCCCCTCGTCCGCGCGAGCGCGCTCATTTCCCCATGGGCACGAGCCCGAGCTTGTCCATCAAGCGCAGATCGCGATCGCGCCCGGGGTTGGGCGTGGTCAGCAGCTTCGGCCCATAGAAGATCGAGTTGGCGCCGGCGATGAAGCACAGCGCCTGCGTCTCCTCGCTCATGTCCTCGCGGCCGGCCGAGAGCCGCACCACCGATTTCGGCATGGTGATGCGGGCTGCCGCGATGGTGCGCACGAAATCGATCGGATCGATCGCCTCCCCGCGCGCAAGCGGCGTGCCCTCGACCTTCACCAGCATGTTGATCGGCACGCTTTCGGGATGGGCGGGCAGGTTCGCCAGCGTTGCGACCATGCCGATGCGATCTTCGGCGCTTTCGCCCATGCCTATGATGCCGCCGCAGCAGACGTGAATGCCGGCGTCGCGCACGTAGCCGAGCGTGTCCAGGCGCTCCTGATACGTGCGCGTGGTGATGATCGCGCCGTAATATTCCGGCGAGGTGTCGAGGTTGTGGTTGTAGTAATCGAGTCCGGCCGCCTGGAGACGCCGCGCCTGATGCTGCGTGAGCATGCCGAGCGTGGCGCAGGTCTCGAGCCCGACCGCTTTCACGCCCGCCACCATCTCGCACACCTTATCGAGATCGCGGTCCTTCGGCTCGCGCCACGCCGCCCCCATGCAGAAGCGACTCGCGCCCGCGCTCTTCGCGGCCCGCGCCTCGGCGAGGACGGCATCGACGCGCATCAGCTTTTCCGCCTTGACGCTGGTGTCGTAGTGCACGCTCTGCGGACAATAGGCGCAGTCTTCGGGGCAGCCGCCGGTCTTGATCGAGATGAGCGTCGACATCTGCACTTCGGTCGGATCGAAGTGCAGGCGATGAATGCGCTGCGCGTGAAAGATCAATTCGGGAAAGGAAAGCTCGAACAGGGAACGCACCTCCTCGCGCGTCCAATCGTGGCGGACGGCTCCGAGACGCCCATGTTCATTCCCGACGAGAGTCATGTCCGCACCATGGCCATGGATCTGCGCAAAAGCAAGCGGCGCGCAAACTCAAGCCAGCACCGCGGCCAGTTCGGCAAAATCGGCCACGACGACGTCGGGCTGATGCGGCGTGTGGCCGAACGGCCGCTTGCGCCGGTCGATGAACGCGGTCCGCATGCCGTACGATTTTGCGCCGATGCAGTCGAAGGCATGGTTGGCGACGAACAGAATGTCGGATCGCTCCTCCCCTACAATCTCGGCGGCTTTGGCGTAAGTCTTCCAGTGCGGCTTGAAATAGCCGGCCTCCTCGACCGAGATGACGTGATCGAATGCAAAGCCGATGTGCGGCCTGGCGGCCTCGAGCATGTCGCGGTCGCCGTTCGAGAGGATGGCGAGCTTGTATCCTTTGGACCGAAGCTTCTCGAGCGCCGGCACCACATCAGGAAACGGCTTGAGCTTCTCGATCTCGCGCACGAGCCCGCGCGCTTCGTCCGGCGTATACCGGATGCCGCAGCGATCCATCACGTAAGACACCGCGCGCTCTCCGATCTGCCGATAGGGGGTGTGCCCGCGATCACACAGCGCGTCGATCATCGAGTTCTCGAAGTGGGTGCGGCGCCAACAGGTGACGAAGTTGTTCGGCTTGCCGTCCCAACCCTTGCGCTTGAGAAAGGGCGTGACCGCCTCGGTGAGCCCCGTCTGCATATCGACGATGGTGCCGTACTGATCGAAGGCCAACGCCTTAATTTTGCGTCTGAGGACCTCGGGCGTTTGCATGTCCTTTGCTAATGAGGGCCAAGCCCAGCTTACTTCACCGCGCCGACGGTGAAGCCCACGACGAAGCGGTCGACGAAAAAATTGTAGATGATCGCAATCGGCACGCTGGCAATGAGACAAGCTCCCATCATGGAGCCCCAGAAATAGACGTCGCCGCGCACCAGAAAGGTCGGCACGCCGACGCTCACGGTATAGCTTTGCGACGAGGTAATGAATGTGACGCCGTAGACGAATTCCTGCGTCACCAGCGTAAAAGCGAAGATCACCACAGTCAGCAGTCCGGCAATCGAGATCGGCAGCACGACCTTCACGAAGGCGCCGAAGCGCGAGAGCCCGTCGATCATGGCGGCATCCTCCAGGTCGCGCGGAATCGCCTTGAAGAATCCCATCAACAGCCAGGTGCAGAACGGGACCGTGAAGCTTGGATAAACGAGCACCAGGGACCACAGCGAATCTTGCAAACCGAGCGCGGCGATGATGCGCGAGAACGGAATGAATAGAATCGTCGGCGGCACGAGGTATGTGAGAAAGATCGCCACCCCGAGGGTTTGCGCCCAGGCGCCGGTCATGCGCGCGAGCGCGAAACCCGCGGGAACCGCGAGCAGCAAAGTGATGATAACGACTGCCACGCCGACCAAGCTGGTATTGATCAGCCACTGAACGAATTGGGTGTCACTGAACAGGACCCTCAGATGGGCGAGCGTCGGCGGATCGTTGAACAAAAACGGATTGTTCGCCGTGTCGTGCAGATCCTGAGTAGTTTTGAAAGTGGTGAGCACCATCCAGTAGAAGGGAAACGCGGTAAACGTGACGAAGAACACCAGAATTGCGGCGTGCCCGGCGCTGGCCCCCATCCGACGCGCACGTGCGGCGAGCGGCGTCATCTCAGGTTACCTCGGCACGGCGCGCGAACCATAGGAAAACGACCGCAACCGCGACCAAAACCGGGAACAGGAACAAGGAGATCGCCGCGCCACCGGCGAGGTCGCCACCTTGGATGCCAGTGAAGTAGGCCCAGCTGGCGATGACCTGGGTCTGGTCATAGGGGCCGCCGCGCGTGAGTACGAACACGACGATCATATCGGTGAAGGTGAAGATGATGCCGAACAGCAATGCCACCAGCGTGATCGGCAGCACCAGCGGA
>JBJMTU010000129.1:0-9878 GCA_045811545.1 Xanthobacteraceae bacterium
GGAGGCGGAAGCCGCATCCGAGTTCCTGCAGCATGCGCGCGAGATTCGCGCCGAGCGTGCATTGGCCGCACGCGAGGGCCGCCAGCCGCAGCTCGCCGAACTCATGCGCCGATGGGGCGGCGCCACGATCGTCTATCGGCGGCGACTGATCGATTCCCCGAGCTACACGCTCAACCACGAGGAGGTGGGCAAAGCGCTCGAGGAAGGGATCGCCTTCGCCGAGCGGTTGACGCCGCAAGAGGTCCTGCTCGATGACTTCGGCTGCGCCCGTGCGCTACGCCTCTCTCACGTCGAAGACGATCCGTCCACTCCGCCTCGCGAAGTCATCCTGCCGGCGCGCACGATCCTCGTCGCCGCCGGCACACAACCCAACACCGTGCTCGCGCGTGAGGAACCGGAACACGTGCGCCTCGACGGCAAATATTTCCAGGCAGTGGACGAGGAGGGCCGCAAGGTTACGCCCGAGCGCACCACCAAGCCATCTGCCGCCCATGTGCTGATGAGCATGCGCGCGGACGGCCGCACGATCAGCTTCTTCGGCGACTTGCACCCTTCGTTTGCGGGCAACGTCGTGAAAGCAATGGCGAGCGCCAAGCAGGGCTATCCGGTCGTCAGTCGGATACTGGCGCGGCAGCCACCGTCCGAGATTTCGCCGACGTCATTAATCGCGCGACTCAATGAGGAGCTGCGGCCCGCCGTGCAGGAGGTCAACCGGCTCACGCCCGCGATCGTCGAGGTCGTCGTGCGCGCGCCGATGGCGGCGCGCGCGTTCAAGCCCGGGCAATTCTACCGTCTGCAGAATTACGAGACGCTCTCGCGCGATGCCGACGGCACCCGGCTCACCAAGGAAGGACTCGCGCTGACCGGCGCCGCCGTCGATCCCGAGCGCGGCTTGTTGTCGACCATCGTGCTAGAAATGGGCGGCTCGTCCGACCTGTGCGCGCAGCTTGCGCCGGGAGAGCCAATCGTCCTCATGGGCCCGACCGGACATCCGACGGAAACGCCGGGCGGCGAGAGCGTGCTGCTGATCGGCGGCGGCCTTGGCAATGCGGTTTTGTTCTCGATCGGGCAGGCGCTGCGCCAAAACGGCAGCCGCGTGCTCTATTTCGCCGGCTACAAGCGCGGGCTCGACCGTTACAAGATCGACGAGATCGAGCGCGCGGCCGATGCGATCGTGTGGTGCTGCGACGAGGCGCCCGGCTTTCGTGCCGAGCGGGCGCAGGACAAAGCCTTCATCGGCAACATCGTGGCCGCGCTGGACGCCTATGCATCAGGCGCGCTCGGGGAGGTGCCGATCCCACTCGGCGAAATCGATCGCGTGATCGCGATCGGCTCCGACGGCATGATGGCGGCGGTCTCACGGGCGCGGCAGGGAATGCTCGCGCAGCATCTCAAGCCCGGGCACAAGGCAATTGCCTCCATCAACTCGCCGATGCAGTGCATGATGAAGGAAATCTGCGCCCAGTGCCTGCAGGTGCATCGCGATCCCGCAACCGGCGTCGAGAGCGTGGTGTTCTCCTGCTTCAATCAGGACCAGGATCTCGACCGCGTCGACTTCGACAATCTGCGCGCGCGGCTCAACCAGAACGGCGTGCAGGAAAAGCTCACGCGGCTGTGGATCGACCGCTCGCTGCGCCATCTGGGATTGCGGCAAGCGGCGGAGTAGCCTTGCTCGCCCGCTTCGCGGGGGGAAGCGAGATCGCGGCGCGCCAAGTGCTCTGACCGAACGATTTGCGAGATCCATGCTGCAGACACCCGCCGTCACGCAGACGCTGGCTCGGTTTGCCGTCCAAACCCGCTGGGAGGACGTGCCCGAGGCCGCACGTCATGAGGCCAAGCGTGCGTTGCTGAATTTCTTTGCCGTGGCGCTCGCGGGCTGCCGCGCCCGTCCGGTGGAGATTGCGCGCAAATCTCTTGAAGAGTTTTGCGGCCGCGACCAGGCGACCCTGATCGGCCGCCGCGAGCGCACGGATGTGCTGAGCGCCGCTTTTCTCAACGCGGCCGCCGCCAACGTCATGGATTTTTGCGACACGCATGTTCCGACTGTCATCCATCCGACTGCCTCGGTCGCGGCGGCGCTGTTCGCGCTGGCCGAGCTGCGCCGCGTGAGCGGCGCCGAGCTATTGCTGGCGTTCGTTCTCGGCGTCGAGATCGAATGCCGCATCGGCCGCGCCATTTCGCCCGGCCACTACGCCAAGGGCTGGCACATTACCTCAACATGCGGCGTGTTCGGCGCGGCAACCGGCGCCGGCAAGCTCATGCGCCTCGACGAAGCCCGCATGATCTGGGCGCTCGCAAGCGCGGCGACCCAGGCTTGCGGACTGTGCGAATGTCTGGGCTGGCCGGCCAAGAGCATCGGCGTCGGCAACAGCGCTCGCAACGGCCTGTGGGCGGCGCTCCTCGCCGAGCGCGGATTCGAAGGGCCGCCCGAGCCGATCGCCGGCGTACAAGGGTTTCTCAGCGCGATGGCGGAGCCGCCGAATTGGCCCGCCTTGACCGAAGGCCTGGGCGAGACATGGGAGATCGAACGAAATTCGATCAAGCCTTATCCCTGCGGCTTCGTGATCCATCCCGTCCTCGATTGCGTGCTCGACTGGCGGCGCGATCATCCGCGCGAGGCGGTCGAGCGGGTGACGGTGCGCGGCCATCCGCTTCTGAGCGACCGCACCGACCGCCCCGACGTTGCGACCGGGAGCGAATCGCAGGTGAGCGTGCAGCATGCGGTGGCCGCCGCGCTCGTTACCGGCGAGGCCGGCCTCGATCAATTCGGCGACGCATGCGTGCGCAATCCTGCGGTGCTTGCGCTGCGCCGCAAGGTCGAGGTTGTCCGCGACCCCGCGATCGCGACGGTCGCCGCAGCGGTCGAGCTGTGGACGCGCGACGGGACCAAGCACAGCCTCTCGACATCGGCGGCGCGCGGAAGCCCGGCAAATCCGGTGCGCGATGAAGAGATCGAAGACAAGCTGCGCACGATCGTCGCCGGATGCGGCCCTAGCCACGACCCCGAGCCGCTGATCGAGGCTGTCTGGACGTTGGAGAAAAGCGCAGACGTCTCGGACCTGCTCGCGCTCACGGTCTTGCCTGCCTGACGACCCATGGGTTTACGGCTTCGGTCGGTGCGAAGCGTGAAGGCGCAAGGCGTCTCGCCCCACTTGTCGTCGGGCTTGGCCACACCGCGGCGGTGCCGACGGCGGGATTGGTTAGCGCGGCCTTGGGCCAGAACTGAGGCTACCTATGCCTGCGCGGGAACTGAAAGAGCGAGCTCGGCGTTCTGCTTGCGACATCCGAAACTGTTCACCGGCCCAGCGACCAGGGAGGTTCGGCCATGAAACAGATTTTCGACCAGTTTCTGCAATTCCTCCAGCAGGGCATTGCCGCGATCTTCCGATTTGTTCAGCTCGTCTGGACATGGTCGATCGACCAGATCGACAAAATAATGCAAGCGCCGTGGCAGAATTGGCCGCTTTGGAAACAGATCCTGCTCATCATTGTCATCGCTGCCGTGATTTCCGCTTTGTTCATCGC
Source organism: Xanthobacteraceae bacterium (assembly GCA_045811545.1). Taxonomy (GTDB): domain Bacteria; phylum Pseudomonadota; class Alphaproteobacteria; order Rhizobiales; family Xanthobacteraceae; genus VAZQ01. The sequence goes on from JBJMTU010000129.1 coordinate 3,526, forward strand.
CGCCAAGCAGCTCTGGGTGGCGGGCGTACGCGTAGTGGCCGCTTTCGCCGGCTTCATCGGCGCTTTGATCGTCACCCTTCCCGCGATATTGATCGCGGGGGTCATCGCGCTGGCAGGCCTGTGGGTCATCAATAACTCGTCATCATTGCCCATCCTCACAGGGCTCGAGCGCAGCCACACCGGATCATCGAACGACAGCGCCAAACGGCAATCGGGCGAGACGGCCGCGCAGGGCGGAAGCGAGACGACAGGTAGCAGGCAATAGCGCGTATGGCATGCTGTATGCCCGGATCATCCGCGTTGGTTGCGAGATGTCCGTTATTGCTCCGCTCTACTCCTCATTGCTGGAGTGCCGGTGCAGCGCCGCGAACGGTTGAGACGGGCCGATATCGCGGCATCACACGGCCTTCGCCATCTCGCGCAGCTTGAATTTCTGAATCTTGCCGGTCGATGTGCGCGGCAACTCGGTGAACACGACGTGGCGCGGGCACTTGTAGCCGGCGAGGTTGTTGCGGCACCAGGCGATGAGATCCTCCCGCGTCGCCTTTTGCCCAGGCTTGAGCTCGATGAAGGCGCACGGCGTCTCGCCCCACTTGTCGTCGGGCTTGGCCACGACCGCGGCGGCGCCGACCGCGGGATGCTTGTAGAGCGCGTCCTCCACCTCGATCGAGGAAATGTTCTCACCACCGGAGATGATGATGTCCTTGGAACGGTCCTTGAGTTGGATGTAGCCGTCGCGATGCATGACGCCGAGGTCGCCGGAATGAAACCAGCCGCCGGCGAATGCCTTCTCGGTCGCTGACTTGTTCTTGAGATAGCCCTTCATCACCACGTTGCCGCGGAACATCACCTCGCCCAACGTCTCGCCGTCCCACGGCACGGGGTTGAGCGTGTCGGGATCGCGCACGTCGAGCGCCTCGAGCGGCACGTAGCGGACGCCCTGGCGCGCCTTTTTCGCGGCCTGCTCTGCGGGCGAGAGCGCGTCCCAGCCGGCGCGCCATTCGTTGACCGCGGCGGGACCATACGTCTCGGTCAGCCCGTAGAGATGGGTGACGTTGAAGCCCGCGGCCTTCATCGCCGCCAATACGGCTTCGGGCGGCGGCGCCGCCGCGGTGAAGAACTCGACCACGTGCGGCAGCGGCTTTTTCTCTTCGGGGGGCGCGTTCAGCAGCGTCGCCATCACGATCGGTGCACCACACAGATGCGTGACCTTGTGCCGGGCAATGGCGTCGTACATCGCCGGCGCGCGCACCTGGCGCAGGCACACATGCGTGCCGCCGACCACGGAGAGGGTCCAGGGAAAGCACCAGCCGTTGCAATGGAACATGGGCAGCGTCCAGAGATAGACGCAGTGCTTACCCATGCTGCCGGTGAGCACATTCCCGACCGCGAGCAGATAGGCCCCGCGATGGTGATAGACCACACCCTTGGGATCGCCGGTGGTGCCGGAGGTGTAGTTGAGCGCGATGGCGTCCCATTCGTCCTCGGGCATTTTCCACGCGAAATCGGGGTCGCCTGCCGCGATGAAATCTTCGTAGTCGATCGTGCCCACCCGATCGCCCGCGCCTCTGAACTCGGGGTCGTCGTAATCGATGACCAGCGGCTTGACCTTGGCGAGGGCGAGCGCTTCCTTCGCTAGCTTCGAGAACTCGCGGTCGGTGATGAGCACCTTCGACTCGGCGTGGTCGAGCTGGAACGCGACGATGGCAGCGTCGAGCCGCGTGTTGATGGTGTTGAGCACCGCGGTGGCCATCGGCACGCCGTAGTGACATTCAAGCATCGCCGGCGTGTTGGCGAGCAGTGCAGAGACCGTATCGCCGCGTTTGATGCCGCGCTTGGCCAGCGATGACGCGAGGCGCCGCGAGCGCGCGTAGAAGTCGGCGTAACTGCGCCGCAAGGCCCCATGAATGATCGCGGTGTGGTCGGGAAAGACGGCGGCCGAGCGCTCCAGGAACGAGAGCGGGCTGAGCGGCTGGAAGTTCGCGGGATTGCGGTCGAGATCGATATCGTAGGGCGTCATGGCTGGCCTGCCGCCGTCAGCTTACGAACGGCAAGCCTCCCGATCAATCTGCGAGCGGATCGTCCGGAGCGGGCTTCAGGGAGCGGGAATGGGCGGCGGCAGCGGGATGTCGTTCTCCGCCATCACCGCGCGCAAGCGGTTCGGATAGTCCGTAATCATGCCGGCAACGCCCATCCGGAGCACGCGTTCCATATCGGCGCGCTCGTTGACGGTCCACGGAATGACCTTGAGCCCGAGCGCCTTTGCTTCCGCAAGCGACGGCGCAGTCAGGTTGCGATAATTGGGCGACCAGACCGAGCAGCTGGCTGCGACCACCAGCCGTGGCGTCGAACCGGTAAAATCGTCGATGTCCAATCCCGCCGTCCATGGCGATGGCCCCGGCTGGCCGCGCTGCAGGGTGTCGCCGCCGCCGCCATCGATGCTTAGGCAGACGCGCTCGATCTCCGGTGCAATGCGACGCACGATCGCAAGCGTGCGCCAATCGAAGGATTGAATGCTCACCCGCGCGGTAAGCTCCGCCTCGCGCACCGCCTGCACCGTGGCCGCGGCGAATGTCTCCGGGTCCGGCGTGTTGGCACCCGACGTCGGCGTCAATTTGGTTTCGATATTGAAGCGGATGTTGGGGGCGTTCGCCCGCCGCACCAGATCGAACACCTCCATCAATGTCGGGATGCGGACGCCATCCATGCCCCGCTGCTCGGGAAAGGTCGCGGCGAGGGCGGTACCGGGCTTCAAGCGTCCCACGTCATAGCGCTGCACCTGCGCCAATGTGAGCGAACGGATCGCCGGTACCTCGGCGTCGAGAAATTTGCCGTCCGGCCCGCGCGTGTGGTCGGGATTGAGACGGCTGTCGTGGCTGACGACGAGAACGCCGTCGCTGGTCATGGCGAGATCGAGCTCGAGCGTGGTCACTCCGATCGACAACGCCGTTCTGAAAGCTTCGAGGATATTTTCCGGCGCCAAACCGCGTGCACCGCGATGGCCCTGCAGGTCGAATGCGCTCGCCGGCGAAGCTAGAACGGAACCAACGATCGCCGCTGCGATGATTTTTGCCATGTGGAGCGCTCCGCAAGCTCGCGCCGCAGCATCGAGCGCTCGAGGCTTACGCCGGCTGCGAGAAGCTATTATGACGCCGTCACCGCGCGAATGGCGCTGGCGCCTTGCCAGATCAAAGCCAGGGAGATGAAAAACATCAGCACATACGTGATCCGGTAGAACAGCTCGGTCGGCGTGCGCCGCGCAAGCCACAAGCCGAGAAAATTGGCGGCGACCGCGAACGGCAAGAGTACGAGCGAGGTCGCCAAGGTAAGCGGCGAGAACTGGTCGAGCGCGAAATAGGGCGCGAGCTTCATTACATTTATCAGCGCGAAGAAGATGATGGTCGTGCCGATGAGCGTGAGCTTGTCGAGCCGCTGCGGGAGGATATGCACCTGGTAGGGCGGAGCGCCGAGCTGGATGATTGTCGAGGTGAAACCCGCGAGCGAGCCCCAGAACATCCCGGCCGCCACGCCGGGCCGCTGCGGCTGCGCCGGCACTTTGCCGAACCAGTTGTAGAGTGCAAAACAGACGCCGGTCACGCCGACCGCGATCTCCACATAGGCGTTCGGCACGTAGGCGGCGAACAGCCAGGCCGCGCCCACGCCGACCACCGCTCCGGGCAACAGCACCTTGAGGTTCCACGCGCTCCACCGGTGACGATACGCCCACACCGAGATCGCGTCCTGGCAGAGCAGGATCGGCAGCAGGATCGCGGCTGCCTGCAACGGCGGCACGGTGAGGGCAAGCAGCGGGGTCGAGATCATGCCCACGCCGCCGAAGCCACCCTTGCCGAGGCCGAGCGCAGTGATGGCCGGCACAGCAAGGACGTAGAACAGCGGATCGGTGATGATGGTCATGCAACGCAGGCGGGTCTGCGGGGGTTAAAGCGGAGACGCGCGGCCAGCACCAGCCGGTTTTGCGCATGGCGGCATCGCAAGCGCTTACGCGCGCAGCATTTCGACAAGCCCGCTGCGGATCAACTCGATCGAGATCAGGAACATCAGCACATAGGCAATGCGGAAGAACAGCTCGGTCGGCGTGCGCCGCACCAGCCAGATTCCCGCGTAGTTGGCGATCACGGCCAGCGGCAGCAGGACCGTGCCGATCAGGAGATTTTCGCCCGTCAATTGGCCGAGCGCGCCATAGGCCGGAATTTTCATCAGGTTGCTGGCGGCAAACAGCATGGTGAAGGTTCCCACATAGGTGAACTTGTCGAGCCGCTGCGGCAGCAGATGCATCTGCCACGCCGGGCCGCCGGCATTGGCCAGCATGGTGGTGAAGCCGCCGACCGCTCCACATATCGCGCCGGTGAGCAGGTCCGGCCGGGGCGCGAGCCGATCGAAGCGCGCGCCGAGCCAATGGCGCAGCACGAAGATGCCTGCGATGAGCCCGATCGCCAGTCGGATATGGGCGGCGGTGAGCGAGGCCGCGAACAGCCCGGCGACGGCGATGCCCGCCGCCATGCTCGGAATCATGATCTTCAAGTTCCACGCGCTCCAATCCCGCCGATAGGTCCACACCGTGAGCGCGTCCTGCGCCAGCACGATGGGCAGGATGATCGCGGCCGCTTGCAACGGCGGGACGAACAGCGACATCAATGGCAGCGCCATCACCCCCAGGCCGAAGAAGCCGCCCTTGGAGAGGCCCAGCAGGATCACCGCCACGACGGTGAGCACGTAAAACAGGGGATCGGCGATCACAGTGGCAAGGTCGCGAAAGGGAGAATGATTGGCAGCCGCGCCCGCGGCTTGCGATCAAACCGCAGCGCAGCGCCACGCGCCAGCATCTTGCCGCATGGCCGAGTTGTGTAATTCGCTCGACTTGCAAAGCTCACGCACCGCTTCACAATGCAGAAAACGCCCGCGTTATGGAGAGGCCGGCGCCGGAGCCAAGGGAGAGGTCGCATGGACGCCCGCACGAGCCGCTATCACGAGGTTTACGCGCGCTGGCAGCGCGACCCGGAGGGTTTTTGGCGCGAGGCGGCACAGGACATCGACTGGATCGAGCCGCCCAAGCAGGTGTTCGATGCCCATGCCGGCGTCTATGGGCGCTGGTTCACCGGCGGTGTGTGCAACACCTGCTGGAACGCGGTCGACCGACATGTCTTGAGCGGACGCGGGGAGCAGACTGCGATCATCTACGATTCCCCGCTCGCCGGGCAAAAGCGCACCATTAGTTATCATCGTCTGCAGGTGGAGACGCAGGTGCACGCCGCGATCCTGCGCAATCTCGGAGTCGCAAAAGGCGACCGCGTCGTTCTCTACATGCCGATGGTGCCGGAAGCAGTGATCGGTATGCTCGCCTGCGCGCGCATCGGCGCGGTGCACTCGGTCGTGTTCGGCGGTTTTGCGGCCAACGAGCTCGCAACCCGCATCGACGACGCCAAGCCGAAAGTGATCCTGTCCGCGAGCTGCGGCCTCGAGGTGGGCCGCATCGTCAAATATAAGCCGCTGCTCGATGAGGCGATCCGCCTCGCTCGGCACAAGCCCGAGGCCTGCCTCATCCTGCAGCGACCGCAGGAGGAAGCCGCCCTCGTGGTGGGCCGCGACCACGACTGGGCCAAGCTGCGCGACGAGGCGATCGTGTTCGCGCGCTCGGTCTATGATTGCGTACCGCTGGCGGCAACCGATCCGCTCTACATCCTCTACACCTCGGGCACGACCGGACGGCCCAAAGGGGTCGTGCGCGACAACGGCGGCCACATGGTGGCGCTGAAATGGTCGATGCAGAATCTCTACGGCGTCGAGCCCGGCGAGGTCTATTGGGCCGCGTCCGACGTCGGATGGGTCGTCGGCCACAGCTATATCGTGTACGGGCCGCTGCTGCACGGCGCCACCTCGGTCCTGTATGAAGGCAAGCCCGTCGGCACGCCCGACGCCGGCGCGTTCTGGCGGGTGATTTCCGAGCATGGCGCCGTCGCCTTCTTCACGGCGCCGACCGCGTTCCGCGCCATCAAGAAGGAAGACCCGCAGGGCAAGCTGTTCACGTCCCACGACCTGTCGAAATTCCGCACGCTGTTTCTCGCCGGCGAGCGCGCCGACCCCGACACCATCCAGTGGGCGGAGCGGCTCCTGAAAAAGCCTGTCATCGATCACTGGTGGCAGACCGAGACCGGCTGGTGCATCGCCGGCAATCCGGTCGGGCTCGGGCAATTGCCGATCAAATACGGCTCGCCGACGGTGGCGATGCCGGGCTACGACGTCCGCGTGGTCGACGAGCAAAGCAAGGAATTGCCGGCCGGCACGATGGGCTCGATCGTGATCAAGCTGCCGCTGCCGCCGGCGTGCCTGCCGAC
>JBJMTU010000130.1:0-19381 GCA_045811545.1 Xanthobacteraceae bacterium
GAGTTGCTTCTTGGTGAGTGGCGCATCGATGAATTTGAGCTTGACCGCATCCCGCTGTATGCCCTCGATGTCCTTCATCTCGTCGGTCTGCATCGCCTCCTTCGGGTGAAACTCCTTGATCGAGCTTTCGATCAAAGCCCGGTCGAGCTTCATCTTCTCCGCATACATGTCGATCGTCTTGGGATCCGCGTACATCCAGTCGACTGCTTCCCGGTAGCCTTGGACGAAACGCGTGATCGCGTCCTTCTTGTTCTTCAAGGCGTCGGCATTGACGATGATCGTTCGCACCGTCTGCCCGCGCAGCGAAGGCGCGTCGCTGCCGCGGATCAGGATGCGGATCCGGCCCTCCTTGAGCTCCTTCATGCCGAACGGCGGGGCGGCCCATCCGATGTCGATCTGGCCGGACATGACTTGGGTCAGCGTGCCGGCCGGGCCGCCGGTCGGCGTCGGCTTGGCTTTGACGCCGAGTTCGTCGGCGAAGGCCAGCACGAGGTTGTTCGAACTCGAACCGCTGGTTGAGTAGGCGATCGTATTATTGGCGGTGACGTCCTTGATGGTTTTGAGTGGCGAATCCGCTTTCACGTACCAATAGAGGTCTCCGGTCCCGGTGAAAGCGGGCAGCAGAATGCGCACCGGCGCGCCCCTGGCGAACGCGCGCATGACGCCGGCAACCCCGACGCCGGCGCCAAGATCGGCGCTGCCGGCGATAACGGGCTGCAGGGTCTCACCCGCCCCTTGAGTACCGACATTCTCGAGCACGAGGTTGTGCCGTTTGAAGATGCCGGCGTCCTGGCCCAGCGTCGGCGCCTGGTTTTCCCAATTGTTGATCTGGCCGATCGCGACCTTGAGCTGGTCTTCCCCGCGCGCCGGCGCCGCGGTGAAGCCGGTCGCGGCGAGTACGACAAGGCTAGAACCGAGGCAAGCCCTCAGCGCGTTCCTCACAACGTCGAATCTCATCGGGTCCTCCTGATCTTTTTCCGTTGACCCCGAGCCCGCGTTTTAGGCGACCTCGAGCGCGTCACCGATGCGGCCTGCGGCCGCGCCTTGGACACCGCGCGCGGCGGGAGTCCTGCGGCCCGCCCCAGGCGCAACGTCCAATATTCCCACGTCCGGTTGGTCACGTTGGGCATCGCGTTGAGCGAGCCCGCGAGCCGGGTTTCGCCCGCGGTCAAGGTCGCGACCTTGCCGAGGAGCTGCGCCCGCAGCTGATACTCCGCGTTGTGGCACATGAAGATCGCGCGCGACACTAGCTCGCGCAGATCGCGTCCGACCACGGTCGCGCCGTGATTGTTCATCAGCACCGCACCGTGTGGCCCGAGTGCATGCGCAAGCGAGCGGCCCTCTTCCGGCTTGACCACCAGCAGATTGGTATCGCCGAACTCGTCGCGCTGGTTCCAGAACGGCACGGTTTCGCCCGCCGCCGCACCCAGGTGGAAGACCGGAACGATCGCAACGCCGGCGATACAGAATGGCATCACCGCGGGTGCGTGATGGTGGCAGACCGCCGTCACGTCCGGCCGCGCCTGATAGATGCAACCGTGGATCACGCGCTCGGCGTAAAGCTGGACCCTGGGCGGCGCGACCGGCTCGGAATCGAGGGTGAATTCCAGAATATCGGCCGGCTCGACGAGTCCAGGTGAGCGGGAGCGCGAGAGCAGATAGCGGCCTGGATCGTTTGGATGGCGCAGGCTTGCATGGCCGAACGCATCGAGCACGCCTTCGTTCGCCAGGATGCGATTGGCAAGAGCGACTTGATAGCGGGCGTCGGAGAGATGGTTGGGCACGGCTTTTCCGTTCTGAGTGAACCATGATGCCGCCCGAGCAAAGCGGAAACCGCTGCCGTTGCCAAGCGGCGCGGAGTGCGAGGGAAAGAGTGCCTTGCCAAGACCGCCTGATCTCAGCAGATTTGCGCGTGCAGCCGGGGTCGAAATTGGAGAACGATGCATGCATCCTTTGGTCGCCGTCATCGCGCCCGGCATGATGGGCGCCGCCGTCGGCAAGCGGCTGGTCGATCACGGCCTCAAAGTGCTGACCTCGCTCAAGGGGCGCAGCGCCGAAACGAGCGAGCGCGCCAAGGCCGCGGGAATGCTCGCGGCGAGCGACGAGGAGATCGTCGCGGCCGATTTCATCTTGTCCATCCTGCCGCCCGGCGACGCCGTCGCGCTGGCGCAGCGGTTTGCGCCGGCGCTGACCATCAGCAACAGCAAGCCGGTCTACGTCGACTGCAATGCGGTAAGCCCGCGCACCGCCGAGCGCATTGCCGCCGTCATCGCGCCGACCGGCTCGCCCTTCGTCGATGCCGGCATCATCGGCGCGCCGCCGAAAGGAAACGACGCCGGCCCGCGCTTTTACGCGTCCGGCCCAGCGGCGCCGCGCTTTGCCGCGCTGAAGGACTACGGGCTCGACGTCCGCGTGCTCGGCGGCCCCATGAGCGCGGCCTCGGCGATGAAGATGTCCTATGCCGGCATCACCAAGGGCACCCAGGCCCTGGGCGCGGTGATGATGCTCGCGGCGACGCGCGGCGGGACGGCGGATGCGCTCTTCGCCGAGCTGCAGGCGAGCCAACCGCAGATGCTGGCTTGGCTCAAGCGCAGCTTGGCGCTGATGCCGCCGAAGGCCTATCGCTGGATCGCAGAGATGCACGAGATCGCCGATTTCGTCGGCGAAGACCCGTCCGCGCACGAGCTTTACCTCGGCGCGGCGCATTTCTACGAGCAGATCGCGCGCGACTTCGAGAGCGACAAGAAGGAGGTTTCAGCGCTCGAAGCGTTCCTGAGCAAGGGCGGCACGGGCTAACCGGCCTGTTTTTCCCTGTAAATAACAGGAGAAAAGCAAGGTAACGACCACAACCCGGCACCTGTCGTTTCATCGCAAGCCACGGAACAAAAACAGGAAACGCATCAGCCTGATCCCTATTTGGTCGCCTGGCCGTCCTGCCGGATAACAGGGCGAAACAGGACGGAAACAGGCAAAAAACGCAACCTGAGTTTGCAAAAAAGTCGCCCAGCGTCTGAATTTATGTCGACTACAGGTCGTAGTTATAGTTCCGCCTCGCCGGCTTCGCCTCGGAAGATAATCCGAATGACGCGGGTGCAAAGCCGTCGGCGACGATTGGCCGGACCAATGCCGTGGCTTCTATCTCACGATGTCAAACAGCCCGCAGAATGGGCTCCAGCGCGGTGAGCCCATCCCGCCTGCTCGCGGGCGGAGCTTCGACAGTGCCGTCGATCCAGCGAGCATGGCGAATCTAGTATAGATACGAATAGTAGTCAATATCGTAGTCGAGCGCGTAGCCAAAAAATTTGCAACGGGCGCCTCGGCAACCCGGAGCCTCACAGCCGCTCCTGCAGGAAGCGGATGAGGCGTGGCGCCATGAAGCCGGAATAGCTGCCGGGCTCCTCGATCGGATCGTTGAGCCAATAGTGCGGCGCGCCCTGCACGATGCAGGGGCGCACGAAGAAGTTGGCCTGCTTCAATCTCAGCAGCAATGCGTCGGTCTGCGCGCGCCGGTTGACGAGATCGTCCTCGGTGCCCACGCTCAGGAACACGCCGATGTGATTGTTGGCAAACGTCGCGTAGTTGATGGGCGAAGCATCGAAATAGCGCCGCGGATCGTCCATCGGCGCGCAGCCCATGAAATTCTCGATATTGTTCTCGCGCGGGCTCTGCAGCTGATAGCGCTGCCACATCTCGACGAGATCGTAGACGCCGTAGACGCCGATCAGCGCCTTCACCTTGGCGCCGACCGCGGCATGGGCATCGTTGGGATAGGCATTCTTGAAGATCTCGCTTCCTGCGCCGAGCGCGGCCAGCGCGGCGAGGTGCGCGCCCGCGGATGCGCCGAATAGGCCGATGCGCTCGGGATCCACTTTGATCTCTCCCGCGCTGCCGCGGACGAATTGCACGGCTGCGAGCACGTCGTGGACCGCCTGCGGAAACATTCTCTGGTCCTTCTTCGCCAAGCGGTAGCTGATCGCGAACAGCACATAGCCGCGCGCGGCGAGATAGGGTCCCCAGAACTGAAACGCAGTGCGCGCCCCCGCCTGCCATCCGCCGCCGTGGGCGGAAATGAGCGCGGGGAACGGGCCGGCGCCCGCGGGCACATAAAGGTCGCCGAGCAGCGCGACGCCGTCATGGGTGGCGTAGGCGACGCCCGGGCGGGTTTCGATCTGCTGCGCTGCTGGCATTGCGTACTCCCCACCCCTGCGTGTCCCGGGCGCAGCGCAGCAACGCAGATAAGTTTACGCAATCTGCGTACACTTGATTGCGTTGTGGTGCGCTGCAGACACCGATCTTGGGTTTACCCGAGATCGGCGCTTAAATGTGAGCAAGTCGGGCAAGCCCGACTTGCGTGGACCGTTTCAGTTCGAGGTGGTCCCGGATCAGCGGTGCAGCGTTCCGCGCAATATCGTGCGCGCACTGCGCAGACGTTTGTGCGTGCGCTCCACGCTGCACCGCATCCGGGACACGCTCGACAGTTTGTCGCTCGTGAATTAGGCTCGGGCGTAGCGGCCGCGGTTGAAGAAGCGGTCCTTGTCGTCGTCCGAGGCAGTCTCGCGGTTCGACTTGATGGCGCCGATCTTGGCGAGCGCGGCCTTCACCGCCGGCCGCTCATTGATGACGTTGAACCAGCGCGCGAGATTGGGATTGTCCTCCCACTTCACGCCCTGGGCATCGTGGTTGCGCGTCCATGGGAAGGTGGCGATGTCGGCGATGGAATACTCCTGCCCGCCGAGATAGGGCACCTTGCCGAGCCGCGTCTCCAGCACCTCGTAGAGCCGCTTTATTTCCGACGTATAGCGCGCCATCGAATAGTCGTTGCCCTTGGGCGCGAACAGCTTGAAGTGCGTCCATTGGCCGAACATCGGCCCGACGCCGGTCAGCTGAATGAACAGCCACTGCAGCACGTCGTATTTCTTGGCCATGTCCTTGGGCACAAACTTTCCGGTCTTCTCGGCGAGGTACATGAGGATCGCGCCGGATTCGATCACGGGATAGGGCTTGCCGCCCGGCCCGTCGTGATCGACGATCGCGGGGATCTTGTTGTTGGGGTTGATCTTCGCAAATTCCGGCTTGTACTGATCGCCTTTCCAGACGTCGACGAAGTGTTCCTTATAGGGCAGCCCGCATTCTTCGAGCATGATGTAGATTTTCTGCACGTTCGGGCTGGTGAGCGCGTAAAGATCGATCATGGCGATGGGCCTTTGCATATGCGGAGGGCGGCAACGGTACCGAGCAGCGCGTTCGGGGGCAAGCGTCCGAAACTCGGCACGCATCGCCGCTTTTTCGCCCCCTGACGTGGAGGTAAAATGCAGACCGCGATAGAAGCGCTGGCAGCGGGAGCGTTGGGTCAGTGGCAGAGAACAAGCGATTGACCGGCCGCATTGCGGCCGAAAACATCAAGCTGATGGCCGTGCCGCGCCCGCCGCAGGGCGCGATCGAACGCCTGATCGCGCTTGGCGATGCGACCGGGATCATCTCCGACACAATGGACGAACTCGGCATTCCGTGCGGCGTCATCGGCGCATCGGTGCTCAAGCCGACCATTCCCGGCCGCACCATCGCGGGGCCGGCGCTGACGGTGCGCAACATCCTCCAGCGCATCAATCCAATCGAAGGAGCGCGCCAGCACGTCAACCGGATGGCGGAGTTCGAAGCGCACAACCTCGCGCAGAGGGGAGATGTGCTGGTGATCCAGGGCGTGGCCGACATATCGAATATGGGCGGCATCTCGGCGCAGACCGGCAAGCGTCAGGGAGAGATCGGCGCGATCGTTCACGGCGGCGTGCGCGACATCGCCCATTCCCGCGCCATCGGCTATCCCATATGGGCGAGCGACTTCACTCCGATCACCGGCAAGTGGCGGCTCGAGACGGTGGAGATCAACGGCCCTATCCAGATCGGCGAGGTTCGCGTTGCGCCCGGCGATATCGTGGTCGCCGACGATACCGGCGTGTGCTTCATTCCACGCGATGTCGTGCTCGAAGTACTCGACGCGGCCGAGCCGAAGGCGAAGGCCGAGGCGGCGCGCTGCAAGGCGATCGACGATGGCGTGCCCGTTCCCGACATTTCTCGCGCCACGTATGGGGAGAAGTAGCTCTGGCGATTGCGCTGCGTCAATCCGCCCCGCAAATGGACCTCGCAACGTCATTGCCGGGCTTGACCCAGCAATCCATCGTATCGGAATAGAGTCCTTCTTTTAGATGAAATGACGAGTTGAGGAGTGCGACGTGCAGTTCTGTCGAGGCGCCAGCTTGGCCATCGTGTTCGCCGGCCTCATCGGCTTGGCTGCGGCAGCGTCAGCGCAAACGCCGGAGCAGTTCTACGCCGGCAAGACCGTCGATTTCGTCATCGGCTATCCGCCGGGCGGCAGCAACGATACCTTGGGACGGCTCGTCGCCCGGCATATCAGCAAGCATATCCCTGGAAAGCCCACCGTTGTCCCGAAGAACCAGCCCGGCGCCGGCAGCTTCCTGGCGGTCAACACGATCTTCAACGTCTCCCCCAAGGACGGTACCGTGATCGGCATCGGCGCGCCGACCACTCCGCTCGACGAGAAGCTCGGCACCCAGGGCGTGCGCTTCAAGACCGCCGAGCTCAACTGGATCGGGCGCCTCGATTCCCTCGTCAACATCGTATTCATGTGGAAGACGTCGCCGGTCAAAACCCTCGCCGACGCGCAAAAAATTCAATCGACGCTGTCAGCAACCGGAATCGGCTCGACTGTTTCGATCTATCCGACCGTCATGAACAATCTGTTCGGAACGAAGTTCAAGCTGATCATGGGATACAAGGGATCGAGCGAAGCCATGCTTGCCGTCGAGCGCGGCGAGGCCGAGGGCCACTCCACCTCGTGGACGGCGCTCAAGGTGGCCCATCCCGACTGGCTGCGCGATGGCAACGTGACGATCCTCGTGCAGTTTGCACTCAAGCGGCACGCCGATCTCCCCGACATTCCCACCGCCGTCGATCTCGCCCGCAACGACGAGGAACGGGCGATCGTGCGCGCGATCATGAACGCGACCGAAGTCGGCACCGCTTTCTTCACCACGCCCGGCGTTCCGGCGGATCGGTTAACCACGCTGCGGCGCGCGTTCGACGCGACGGTGCGGGATCCGGAATTGCTCGCCGATGCCGAGAAGATCCGCGTCGGCGTTTCCCCGATGACGGGCGAAGAGCTGCAAACGCTCGTAGTCGAGGTGAGCAATCTGCCGCCCGGCTTACTGGAAAAGGTTCGCGCCGCTTACACGCCGCCGCGAGCAAACTGAGCGCAAGCACGAGGCGTTCAGTCCTCTTTCGCAGATCCCGGCAGAGGCGGTGAGGAGTCCGTCGCTGAAGTCGAAGACTCAGGATGCTCCGCGGCTGCAGACGAATCCGCGCCGCTGACCTTCGCCCATTCGACGAGCCGCCACGCTTGCTGATCTGCCCGCAACAGGGCGTTGCGATACTCGGGACTCTTTTTCAGGCCGCGTCGCTCGAGCTCCAGCGATGTGCGATAGAGTTCGTCGAGGAGCTCGGGATGCCACTGTCCCAACCGTTTGTCGGCTAGGAGCTCGGTCGTCAATCGTTGGAATCTAGCGATGATCCGGCTGTCGTCGGAATCCATAACCGCCCTTTCGTTCAGGCGGCGGCTCGGCTTCCGCCGTCCACCGCCTCGAGGGGTTCGCGCAGCGATCGTCTTTCCGCTGCCGCCTTAGCTGCTGCGGTGCGCGGGCAAACTGATGATCGCTTCCCCGCTCGCGCGTTCATCGCGAAGGCTTCCGCGTCGAATTGAGTGTAGCCATTCGATGTGCTCCGCCAGTCCCAGCCAATGGTTCGCAACCTCCGCAAACGCGGCTTTGACGTATGGGTCCATTGCTGCTGCCGCGGACTGCCTGGCGACGATGGCCCGCCGGCGGTAATACGTCGCCTGTACATCGATCATGAAGCCCCCCGTTTGTTGTCATCGGGCGACATTGCAATACAAATCAGTGCCGGATTGCGGTGCGATTCAAAAAAACTCAAAGCGTTGCAAAAATCGCACAGAGTTCCGAAGCCGCACCGGCTTCTCGCTCTTTCGAACAAAGTGAAGCGAGGTCAATAAGCAGGACATCTTCGTCGGAGGCGCCGAAAGGATGCCGACGGAACGGAATCATTCCACTGGCGGTGACGGGCGAAAGTGTCTAAGTCCCCGGCATATGAAATTGCCATTGCCGAACGCGTTAATTGCCATCCTGGCCGTCATCGTTGTTGTGGCCACGGCTGCAACAGCGTTGGCGCGCACTAAGAAACACCGCGTCGAGCGTTCTCCGGCGCTCATGCAGGAGGAGCACGGCACCCCCATCATCATGCAGGGTCTACAGTGGCCAAAACGGCCAGCCCGGACCGAGAATCAGCCAAAGGAACGGGCGGAGCGCCCGCCAACCATTCCGCGCGGCAGCAGCACCTCTATGCCGCCGGTCCCCGCGCCCAGCGTGCCGTCGGCAATCGTGTCCCAGCCTTCTGTGGGTGTCTACAAACCGCCGCCAATCAATAGTTTCAGCGACCGCGTGACCCAGTGCCAGCACTCGTTTCCGCTCAATGCGGGCCTGGGGAATAACCCTACCAACCGTGACTTTTACGTGCGCTACTGCGCCAATTGACTGCAAAGCCATGCAATTTTCGACGGTCTTTGCCACCTTTTAGCCATGGTGGGAGGATGGCCTATGGGGGCGGGAGGGGGATCTTCCGCACGGGGGAGGCTGTCATGGCCAACGTCTTGAATGACATCTTGCTATTTTCCTGCATCGCTGCGTTCGTCACCGGGATCGTGCTCGCGGCTGCAAGTCTGCTCATCACCTGATCGAACAGACCAAGGAAAGAGATGAAAGAGCCCGGCAGCCGCAGCTGCCGGGCTTTTTTCTATACCCCACGCCACCATGGCATTGACACGACGGCAGATCCTACGAGTCGCCACGGCATCGGCGGGTCTGCTGAGCATGCCGGCCGTTGTGACGCGAACTTTGGCCGACGCCTTCGCTCCGGCGCCGCTGCGCTCCGGGGAAATGCTGCCCGACCCGGATTTTTCGCTGCTGAGACCGACTAACCCGTACCTCGTCGGCATTCGGCCGCACCGCGAGGGCGGGGTGTGCCTCAAGCTCGAGGATGACATCATCCCAAGCCGGCACGGCTCCAAGTTCCTGATTCACAACTATGGCCACGGCGGCGCCGGAATCACGCTCAGCTTCGGCTGCGCCAGCGTGGTCGCGGACCATGTGCAAAGGCTCAAGCGGGAGATGCGCCGACCGGCTGTCGCCGTGATCGGCTGCGGCGTCATCGGCCTGACCGTCGCGGCCGAACTGCGCCGCAGGTGGCGGACCTTGCGCATCGTCGTCTACGCCAAGGACCTCGACGTTCGCAGCACGACATCCTTCGTCGCCGCCGGTCAGTTCGAGCCGTCGGGCATCTGCGACGAATACGAGAGCGAAGACGAGAAGAAGGTCCTTGCCGACTATCTACGGCGCTCGCGCGACAGAATTGTCGAGCTGCGGAATTCATCGCGCTGGCACCGATACGGCATTGCGTTCAGACGAGACTATACGCTGGATCACTGGAATCGCGCCTACGACGAGTACACGCCCGATGATGTCGTGCCTCAGTATCGGTCCGGCACCCTTCCCTTCGCGAAACTGAACACGGTGGGCCGCGAATACAGAACCTGGCTCATCAACCCAACGATTCTGCTGCCGCAGCTCGTCGCCGAGCTGAGGCGAAGCGCCGTGCGATTCCGCAGACGCCAATTTGAAAGCAAAGACGACTTCGCACAGCTCAAAGAAAACATCGTCATCAATTGCACCGGCTATGGTGCGAGGGCATTGATGAACGACGAGGACGTCATCGCCAAGCGCGGGCATCTGGTGATGCTGCGGAGGACGCTTCCCAAACAGTTCTACTTCTTCAGCGGCGGCTGCGGGAATAGGAGGAACATGTACGTGTTCTGCCGTCACACGGACATTGTCGTGGGCGGAACAGTGCAGACAGGCAACGATACGGAAGGTATCATCGAGGCTGATCGCAGCAGGTTCGTTCGCATTCTCGAGAACGCTCGAGCGATGTTCGAGGGCCGTATTGCGGACTGCGTCAGCGCGTAATGTCATGTCCCGCCGCCGCGGGCGTCCCTCGTGGAACTTGGCACACCGACGTGGATTGTCGCTTCACCTAAAGGGAGGCAGCTATGACCAAGATCGCGGCAATTGCGCTTACGGCATTCATCGCCAGTGCCTGCGCGGCATCGGCGCAGACGTTCTATTTCGGCGTCGGTCCGGATCCGTACTACGCCCCACGGCCCTACTATGGCCCCTCCCCATATGGTCCCTCCCCATATGGTCCCTCCCCATATGGTCCCTCCCCATACGGCCCCTCCCCGTACTACGGCCCCTCCCCTTACTCCGGCCCCCCGCCCGCCTATTACGGTGGACCCGGATACTCCAGAGAGGCCATGTTCTATCGCCCCGGCCGCTACCGCACATGGAACGGTTGCCAGCCGGGCTGGACCGTTCAATCCGGCCTGTGCAAGCCGTACAGGGGCTATTAAAGGCGCTCCCGCAACTTCGGCCCGCTAACGCTCGGCGCGCGAGCGGCGGACCGACAGCACGGCGCTTTCACCAAGGCGTTCGGCCACAGGCGCGGACTTCATTCCGGCTCGAAGTTCATGGCGACGCCGTTGATGCAGTAGCGCAAGCGCGTCGGCGGCGGCCCGTCGTCGAACACGTGGCCGAGATGGCTGCCGCAACGGCTGCAGTGCACCTCCGTGCGCACCATGCCATAGGTGCGGTCGGTCGAGGTTTCCACGGCGCCCGGCACCGGATCGTTGAAGCTCGGCCAGCCGGTGCCGCTCTCGAACTTCGTCTTCGACACGAACAGGGGCTGACCGCATCCGGCGCAGACGAACCTGCCGTGGCGCTTCTCGTAGTTCAATGCGCAGCTGCCGGGCGCCTCGGTCCCGTGCCGGCGCATTATCTGATATTGCTCGGGCGTGAGCAGGCGGCGCCACTCCTCGTCCGTGCGGTTGACCGCAAACTGCTTGGTTTCCATCCTCTCGACTCCTCCTCGAAGCTCGACCGTTAAACGGGCTTGCGCTCGAGCAATTCGATCGAAACGCCTTCCGGCGCGCGCAGGAAGGCAACGCGCACGCCCGGCCGCACCGTCGTCGGCCCGCGGGTGAACTCGACGCCCTTCGCCTTGAGTTCGGCAACGAGCGCATCGATGCCGTCGACCGTGAGCCCGAAATGATCGAGCCCCTGGTAAGGCGTGACCGGGGGCGGATTGACGCCATCGCCCGGCTCAACCGGCGCGATGAAGATATTGGCGCCGCCGAGCTTGAGGTCAATGCGCGGTTTGCCCTGCTGCATGCTGCGGATCACCTCGGCGCCGAGCATGCGCTCGTACCACTGGGCCGTCGCTTCGGGATTGGGGGTACGCAAATGAATGTGGTCCCAGGTGTACATTGCCGGTCTCCCTGCTGTGTTGCCGTGCCAGCGTAGCCGGAATGAAACACCGGCGAAATGCGTTCGCAATGGTCAATCGCGAAATGTCAATTCTCGATGGCCACCGCCTTGTCTTCGCGACGCTTGGTCACGGCAAGTCTCGCATCCCCCGCCGCACCGAGCTCGGCGAAAATTTCCTCGTTGTGCTGGCCGAGCGTGGGCGGCGGTGTATCAATGCGCGGCCCGCCATGGGCAAACATGAAGGGCGCGAGCGGCACGCCGAAGCCGCCCTCCATTCCCGGCGCGGCCGGGTGGTGGTGAATGACGCCGCGCGTCGCCAGTTGCGGGTCGGCCAGCGCCTCACTCATGCTCCGCACGCGCGCGGCCGGCACGTGGCGCGCCTGCAGAAATTCCTCCCATTCGTCCGCGCTGCGCGTGAGCATGATCTGCGACAGCACGGCGACCTCGCGGTCGTGATCCGCGTCGCGCTCGTCGTTGCTGCGCTTGATCATGTCGGGGCGCTCGAGGACTGACCACAGGCGACGCTGCTGGCGCAAATTGCTCGCGCCCAGCATCACCAGGCCGTCCTTGGTCGCATAGGCGCCATTGGTCGCATGCGGATGGCGGTTGCCGTGCGGCTTGGGGTGGACGCCGTTGCGCAGGTAGCCGGTCAGGTGCGAGCTCATCAGGATCATCGCCACGTCGAGCATGGCCATATCGACGCGCTGGCCGCGTCCGGTGCGCTCTCGCTGAAACAGCGCCGAGGCCAAGGCGAAGGCGCCGCTCATGCCGGTCGCGTAGTCGATCGCCGGGGCGCCGAACTTGATCGGATGCACGTCCTGCGTTCCGGTCATGGCCATGATGCCGGAGCAAGCCTGGATCACGTGGTCGTAGGCGGTTTGCCGCCCGCGCGGGCCATGTGGTCCGAAGGCAGAGAACGAGGCGTAGATCAGGCGTGGGTTGATCGCCGAGAGCGCCTCGTAGCCCAACCCCAATGCTTCGAACGCACCGGGCCGATAATTCTCCACGAAGATATCGGCCGTGGCGACGAGCTTCTTGAGAATGTCGCGATCTGTTTCGGTCTTCAGATCGAGCGTGATGGCGCGCTTGTTGGAGGCCTGCGTCAGAAACGAGGTACCCATGTTACGGCGGTTGAGCGTCTTGTCGGTCCCATTGGAGCGGCTCTGATCGGGCTCGTCGGGGTGCTCGACCTTGATCACGTCAGCCCCCAGCACGGCCAATTGATAAGTCGCAAACGGCCCCGCCAGAACATGCGTGACGTCGATCACACGTATGCCTTCGAAGGGTCGCGTCATTGGGGCCTCCATTTGCCTGTCGCGCTCGCCGAAGTCTAAGCGGGTTCGCATCGCACGCAATCAAGCATCTTCGGGCCGCTGAACGAGCTTGTAGACGGGACCTTGGGTCGAGTCCCACTTGTCCATGATTTGCAGGCAAACGACGCACTTCGCGACGTTGCTTTCGCTCTTGGCAAGCCGCGAATGCGTCACCGAGTAAAGCGCCCCACAGTGGGGACAAAAGAATGTCCGGCCGCCTGGGCTTGGTTCTGTGAGAGGCATGTCGGCGCCTCCGTAGACCGAGTATGCGCCCTGAAAGATAGAAATTCCAGTAAATGTAGCCCGGATGAGCGTTAGCGACATCCGGGGATTCCTAGGCTGGATCGCGCGGGTGACCCGGATTTCGCTGCGCTCATCCGGGCTACGATCAGGTCCCGCTCTTCGCCGCCGAGCTTCCCGGCACGGTCGCGATCTTGGTCGCGGTGTGCAGATGACCGTCCCAGCGCTTGGCAAACGGTGCGGGTAAATCAAACTGGTCCAGCACGCGCGCGACGATGTGATTGACGATGTCGTCGATCGTCTGCGGATGGTTGTAGAATGCCGGCACCGGAGGCACGATCGTCACCCCCATGCGCGCGAGCTTGAGCATGTTCTCGAGATGCACTTCGGAAAGGGGGGTCTCGCGCACGACAAGAACGAGGCGCCGGCGCTCCTTGAGCACTACATCGGCGGCGCGGTGGACGAGGTGCTCGCCGTAGCCGTTGGCGATGCCAGCGAGCGTATGCACCGAACACGGCATGACCGCCATGCCGTCCGTCTTGAACGAGCCGGACGAGATCTCAGCTCCCATATCGCCGGCGCTATGCACGACGCTGGCGAGCGAGCGCACGTCCTCTACGGTGTAGCGGGTCTCGTGCTCGAGGGTGCGCTGCGCCCACTTGCTGATGATGAGGTGGGTTTCGACCTCGCTTCCCTTGAGCGCCTCGAGCATCCGCACGCCGAAAATGGCGCCGGTCGAGCCGGTCATGCCGATAATGAGCCGCCGCATGCAGTCCCTCGCTTCCTTGTCGACCCCGCGAGGGACGACCGGAGAAATCGTTGTATAGGCTGAATCAGTCCTTGAACAGATGCCCGAACTTCTCCTGGGCCATGCGGCGCTCCTCCGCGGTCGGCACGTTCACCTTCGGGAATTTGTCGCGCCAGTGCCAGGGGCGGCACGCATCGATGACCGCGCGGCTGTTGGTGTAGTCGCCGGCCGCCTTGCGCTCGGGCTCGATGCGCGGATCGAGCGGCGTCGACCAGGCGTTGCGGATGATGTCGATCGAGGTCGCGGGGTCCGAGCGCGTGAGCATAGCCCACACCACCTCTTCGAGATTAGACACGTCGATATCGTCGTCGACGACGACGACGTAGCGCCCGCAATAGGCGCCGACGTGACACATAGCGGCCATGTGGCCGGCCTGCTTGGCGTGGCCCGGATAGCGCTGGTTGACGGCGACCGCGAGTAGGAGCCGCGCATTGCCGACCTCGTGAGCCCAGGCGGCGGTGACGCCGGGCACACCCGCCTTCTCGATGTTCTCGCGCAACAGCGCCGAGCGGACCACGGCGCGATAGCGACAGATCTCATCCGGCGGGCGCTGGGGCACGCAGCCGAGCAGGATCGGATTGTTGCGATAGTAGACGGCCTTGATATCGAGCACCGGTTCGGGGCGGACGTCGCTCGCGTAATAGCCGGTCCACTCGCCGAACGGCCCTTCAATCCGCTCGTTGCCGGGCTCGACGAAGCCCTCAATCGCGATCTCCGCATTGGCCGGAATCGGCAGACCGGTAACGGGAGCCTTGATGACCTCGACGGGCTTTCCCCGCACGCCGCCTACGATCTCGTATTCGCTCACCCCGTAGGGCACCTCGCTCGACGCCATCAGGAAGGTCATGGGGTCGCCGCCGCAGACCACAGCGACCGGCATCGGCGCGCCGCGCGCCTGATACTTGTCGCGCATCTGGCGGCCGTGCTTGCCCGGCGAGATGTAGAAGCCAGCGGTCTTGGCGTCGTGGATCATCACCCGGTAGGTTCCGCAGTTGACCCAGCCCTCGTCGGGATCGCGGGTGATATTGAAACTGCCGGTGCCGATATAGCGGCCGCCATCGCCCGAGTGCCATTTCGGTGCGGGGAAGATTGTGACGTCGACGTCGTCTCCGCGCATGACGTTTTCCAAGATGGGACCGTCGTCGACGTATTTGGGCGCCATGCGCGGCATCGGGCCCAAGAAACTGGTCCGGACCCCTTCGCTCAGCTCGAGCTTGCTCAACGCCGTGGGAAAGCCGAGCGTCATGTTCTTGCGCTTACCGCCGAAGAAGTTGACCAGCACACGGCTGCCTTTGATCGTTCCCGGCACCTCGCCGAACACGAAACAGGGCGCGCTGTCGTCGTGCGTTGCCACGCCCGCGACCACGCCGATGTCCTGCTCCCAGGTAAGCCCGCTCACCTCCTTGACCTCGCCGAGCTTGCGCGCTTGCTCGAGCCATTGCCGTAGGTCATCGTAGGCAAGCCGTGGCTCGATATTCGAGCGCGCCCTGACATCGGAGGCTTTCACAGGCGCGGTGGCAGTCGCCGTGAGCGCGGGGTCAGGTTGTGCGGCCATCACGTCCTCCAGTCCGGAAGCTTACACGCGGGGTCGGCCCCGCGCATCCTCTCGCGGTGCATCGTTTCGTATGCAGGGATGTAACCCGCAGCAACACGCATTGCCGAGGTTTGTACAACAGCTGATAGCAGCGCACATCGCTCGAATGCTGGCTGCCAACCGGGATTCATGCCCATGCCTTCCTTAACGCACGTCCTTCCCGCCCTCTCTCTATCGGCGATGCTCTTCAAATGTTGCGCGGTCGCGGCGCATGCGGGTCCGGTCGATTGCGAGCTCAATAAGGTCGCCCTCGCGCGTGTCGATACCAAAGAAGCGCGAGTCAACTTCATCGCCGGCCTGAGCAAGCCAAAGTCCGGCTGTCCGTCCGGCGAGAGCGCCTGCAGGCTGAGGGCATACGTGGTGCCGGGAGACGAGATTCTCGTCGACGCGACGGACGGTCCCTATATGTGCGCATTCTTCAAGTCACAAGGCGGCACCGAGACGAGAGGCTGGTTGCCACGCGCGGCCGTTCAAATCCTGCCGCCCGAGCCTGCGCCCGCTCGGCAATGGGACGGCAAATGGCGACGCGACCGAGAAGCGCAGATCGTCATTACATCCCGCGGCGATGACGTGGAGGTCTCGGGCAGCGCGCTATGGGGCAGTTACGACCCGCAGCGCGTCAAAAGAGGCGCAATTCACGTCGGCGAGCTCAACGGCAAAGCCAGACCGCGGGGTCAGGTATTCGCGATCGGCTATGATCCCGACCAATCAGCCTTCCCCTCCGCGAAGGATGCGGCGCCGGACGGGTGCGCCGCGAAGCTCGAACTCTATGGTCGATATCTGGTGGTCGAGGACAATCGCGGGTGCGGCGGTCTGAACGTGAGTTTCACCGGGATCTATGTGCGGGTGAAATTTCTCAAGCGATTAGGCAGTAATTAACGGGCCTGGAAGCCGGATTCCTGAATCAATCGCGCCGAGTTGGTTCTCTGTTCCGCCAGGTAACGGGCAAATTGTTCTGGGCTATCGAAAACGGGCTGAATCCCGATATCGATGAGCCGCTTTTGACGGAACGACGGCTCGGTGCCGATGCGACTGATCTCCTCGTGCAATTTCTCAATGATCGGCTTGGGAGTGCCGGCCGGGGCAACGAACCCGAAGTAAACCGGCGCCAGATTGGGAAAGCCAAGCTCGTTCAGCGTCGGCACGTCGGGAAAGAGCGCAGAGCGGGTCTCTGAGTCGACGGCGAGCGCTTTGACCGCCCCGCTGCGGATGTGGGTGATGAAGTTGGGCAACCCAACGATCGCCACCGGCGTCGTCCCGGTCAGCAGCCCGGTCACGATATCGCCGCCGCCGCGAGACGGAACACTGACGAGATCGGCCCCGGTTTTCTGCTTCCACCTTTCCATGGTGATCTGCATGGGAATGGCCAGCGCACTGTAACTCAAGGTCCCGGGCTTGGCCTTGGAAAGCGCCGCGAGCTCCTCGAGCGAGCTCACATTGAGCGCCGCGCTCACGACTAGGACCTGGGTGTTGATGAAGGCGTTGGTGATGGGCTCGAAGTCCTTCACCGGATCAAAGGGGATCGATTTATAGGTGAATTGGTTGAGCGTGAGCGTTTCGTTGGGCAAAATGCAGATCGTATAGCCGTCATTCGGCGCATCGGCGCACGCGCGACCGGCGATGTTCATCCCTCCCCCAGAGCGATTCTCGATGATCACCGGTTGACCCCAGCGCTTCTGCAGCTCGTCTCCGAGCGCGCGGACAAAGATATCGCTGGTCCCGCCGGGGCTGTTCGCGGTGATGATCCGCACGGGCTTGTTGGGATAGGTTTGGGCCTCGGCGGGTGTCGCGCTGAAGACTCCTGCAGCGAGCGTGATGAGTAGGAAGGCTGGAGATTTCATCATGCGCTCTCGCCTGTGCCCGTCAGTCAGCGTGTGATTAAGCGATTTTGACGGCGCTATTCGACTTTTATTCCGGCGCGCTTCACCACCTCGGCCCATTTGGCGATTTCGGCTTTCACGAACGGCTCGATGTGCTCGCGTGCCATATTGGACGGCTCGCCTGCGGTATCGGCGACGCGCTGCGCCAGCGTAGGATCGGCGAGCGCCATCCGGACTTCGGCATAGAGCTTCTCGACGATTGGCTGCGGCGTGCCCTTGGGCGCCCACAAACCAAACCACGTGTAATACTCGTAGCCGAGCACGCCGGCTTCATCGACCGTGGGCAATTCGGGCATCAGTGCCGAGCGTTGCTTGGACGTGACGGCAAGCGCGCGCACCTTGCCGCCCTTCGCAAGGCTCATCGCCGTCGACATGTTGTCGAAGAACACCGGCACGCGCCCGGAGATCACGTCCTGATAGGCTGGTTGCGCGCCGCGGTACGGAACGTGCCCCATCTCCGTGCCGGTCATCATCTTGAACAGTTCGGGGGCGAGATGCTGTCCGGTACCATTGCCGGCCGAGGCGTAGTCGATTTGGCCGGGCCGTGACTTCAACAGAGCGATGAGTTCCTTGATCGACTTGGCTGGCAGATCGTTGTTAACGACGACCAGGAAGGGGTAGTTGGCGAGCATCGCCACGGGCGTGAAATCCGCGAGCGGATCGTAGGACAGCTTGGCGAACAGGCTGGGATTGACCGACATGTTGCCGGTGAGCCCGACCAGCAGCGTGTATCCATCGGGCGCGGCCTTGGCGGCGGCCGTGGTGCCGACCAGCATGCCGCCGCCGGTGCGGTTTTCGACGGTGAATGCCTGGCCGAGCTGCTTTGCCAGCTGATCTCCGATCAAACGCGCGATCGTGTCGGTCCCGCCGCCGGCAGCGGAGGGGACGATGAGTGTCACGGCGCGGGCCGGGTAGCTTTGGGCGTGCAGCGCCTCGGGCGCGGCGAAGCCGACACCGACAGCGACGGCAATGACCGCCGCGCGCAATCGCATCATCGTCACGGAACCCTCCCCCAAATTTTCCTTAGCATTTGCGTGGTGCCGAACCGTGCGTGCGGGCTCAGCGCCAGATGATGATGGCGACCGCCCAGGTGAGAGGGGCGATCACAAGGCCGAGGTAGATCCACATCCTATATCCCTCGGCGGTCCTGGGGAGCATGAACAGATGGAACACGATCCATAGGCACACCGCGAATCCCAGAGCAAGCCTAATCAGATCTTCGGGGGTCTCATAGATAGACGCAAGGCTTTCGCTCTGCGGGCCGCTGACGCGTACGGTAATGGCCACGAGCGCGCCGATGAACAGCGTTCGAAGAATGATGGCCATAATGCGCAGGGCCATCGGGATGGCCGGTCGCGGCGTCCCGACGTCAGGTGGACCGGGCTGCTCCGGTGTAGCGCTCATGAACGCAATCCGGTGCCGATAGCCATGCCTCCGTTCTCGACTTGCGCTTTAGCCTACTTCTTCATTGTATCTCGGAATTTCATCCATGCCTCGATCCCCGTCCTGGCCGATTTCTCGTCCCCGCCTTCGGGCAAGCCCGCCACACCAACCCCGCCGATGAGTACGCCGTCGAGCGCAAGCGGTACTCCGCCGCCGACGAGGTAAATCTTCCCTGGATACATGTTCATGATGCCGAAGTATCGATCGGGCCGAGTCTTGTACAGTTCGCCCAGCGCTTGCGTCGTTTGCCGGTAAAGCGCCGACGCGAACGCCTTGCCTTCGGCAAAACGAATGTTCTGCAAAGCCGCGCCGTCCATGCGGTCCGAGGACACGACATTTCCGGCGTGGTCAACGACCGCGACGGCCATGCGCATGTTGCTCTCGCGAGCATAGGCGATCGCGCCTTCGATGACGGCGCGCGCTTCGGCCAACGTGAGCAGCGGCGGGGGGTAGGCCAGCGGTGCCGGCGCCTGCGCGACCGCCGCCTGCGCTGCCGACAGTAGCAGCAGCACCGTTGCGAGCGCTCGCGACAGGACCCCGGGAAGCACACTCATCATGATCTCCATTGATTCGTGCGACCGGCGTCTGCCGGGTTATTCGATCACCTCGTCGGCGCGCAGCAAGATCGACGTCGGCAC
>JBJMTU010000131.1:0-5832 GCA_045811545.1 Xanthobacteraceae bacterium
GAAAGTGGTGGCGCCAGAATCCCGCGCCGTCGACCGCCGCAGCGTCGTGAATGTCCTTGGGGATCGAACTCAGCCCGGCGAGCACAATGACGGTCGCGAGCGGTAACAGCCTCCAAATGTTGACGATAATGATGGAGATGAGGGCGAGGTGCGGATCGCCGAGCCAGATCGGCCATTGATTGGGGCCGAGAATGTGCAGGGCTCGGCCGGTCCAATTGATGATCGAGTAGATCGAATCGTAGATCCAGAGCCAGCCTATCGAGCCCAGCGAAATCGGCGCGACCCACGGCAGCAGGATCAGCAGCCGCACGAACCACTTGCCGGGGAAGTCAGCAATCAACGCCATCGCGAGGATATTGGCGAGGACGATCACGACGAATTGCGAAATAATCGTGATGATCACTGTGTTCTTAAGCGAAAGCCAGAACGTCTCGCTTTCAACGACGCGCTGGAAATTCTCCAAGCCGACCCAATGCATGTCGCGGCTCGCCACCGTGATGTTGGAAAGGCTGTAATAGATCGAGAGCACAAAGGGAAAGCCGACCAACAGCACGATGTAGAGAATCGCGGGCGCAAGCATCGCGCGCAGCAGCCAACGCTCGTTGTCGACGAGCTGCCCGAGGACGGTGGACCGCACCTCCGCCGCGCGCCTCGTGACGGCCGGGGCAGCGGTCACGGTGCCTTCCCGTTCGCGCGCCGCCCGCTCTCGCGGTCGAAACGTTCGATGTCGCGCTTGCGCACGACGAAGTCGTAACGCTCACCCGCCGCAATATGGGTGCGGATATTGGTCGGGATTTTCGAGATGACGTGCGTCTCGGGCATCCATCCTTCGATCACGCCATAAACTAGGCGATCGGCGCCGAGATATTCGATGCAGGTGATGCGGAATGGAAAGGTCGCATTGTCGCCCGTGGATTCGACCTCCTTGGGAAGGAAGGCTTCGGGGCGGAAGCCGAGCCAGGTCTTGCCGTCCTCTACGAGGTTCATCGGTGGGGAGCCGATGAAGGTAGCGACGAAGGTGTCGGTCGGATTGCCGTAGATTTCGTGCGGGGTGCCCACTTGGCAGACCTTGCCGTGGTTGAGAACCGCAATACGGTCGCCGAGGCCCATGGCCTCTGCCTGGTCATGGGTAACATAGATAGTCGTGGTGCCGAGGTTACGTTGGAACTGTTTGAGCTCGTCGCGGGCCGAGTTGCGCAGCTTGGCGTCGAGATTCGATAGCGGCTCATCAAGCAGGAACACTACCGGCTCGCGCACCACCGCGCGCGCGAGTGCGACGCGCTGACGTTCGCCCCCGGAAAGCTGACGCGGTTTGCGGTCGAGGAAGCGGTGGATACCGAACATCCGCGCGGCCCACTCGACCTTTTTCTTGATCTCATCTTTCCGCATGCCGACCGCTCGCAGCGGAAACGAGATGTTCTTCTCGACTGTGAGATGCGGATAAAGCGCATAGCTCTGGAACACCATGGCGATGTTGCGGGCGCGCGGCGGAAGATCGGTGACGTCGGCACCGTCGATGATGATCTTGCCCTCGGTCGGCCGCTCGAGCCCCGCGATCAGTCGCATGAGCGTGGTCTTGCCGCATCCCGATGGGCCGAGCAGGACCAGAAACTCGCTTTCCTTTGCCAGCAGGTCGATGCCGTCCACCGCTCGCACGTCGTCGAACAGCTTCGTCAACCCTCGTGCTTCGACGACCGCCATGCGTGCTGATACCTATCCGCTTGAAAGTTCATCGGACCTCCCGCTCACATATCAGGAAGAGCGAGTAGAGATTTCTCGGCTTCTTTCGAAAGAGGAACGACGTCGCAGCATGCCCCGAAGCAACGCCACGGGGCATACCGCGACTTGCGGCGGATCAGATCATCCCGCGGTCCTTCCACTTCGCCCAGATTGCCTTCATTTTGGCTTCCGCCCGCGCCAGAGCATTCTCCGGCGTTTCGGCACCGGTTGCGGCTTCGGCGAACATGGTATTGATCACCCAGGTGTTGAACGTTTCGTCGATTGCGGCGTTGGAGTAGCCCGGGTAGCCGACATTGGTCGCCCAATCCAGCACGTCTGTCAGCACGGCGTACTTGTCTGGGGGCTTGGCCTTCGGATCATTGGAGATGATCTGGGTGAGATCCGGAACCGTGCTGGCGAAGCACGGGAAGTTGTAGAACTGGCTGGCCAGGAAAGCGTTCTTGAAACCGTCGATGTAGTCGACGAGGAATTTCTGCGTTCCCTGGATGTTTTCCGAGAACTTCCAGATCACGTAGCAATCCATCACATGCTCGAGACCCATGCGCCGCACGGGACCCTTGGCGGCCTTAGCGAGGGCGATCTTCTCGTGGATCGGCAGCTTGTCGTTCTCGCCGGTGCGGGTGACGGAGATCGCGTTGAGCACGAGGGATGAGCGCCCCGCGAGCATCTGTCGGTTGTTCGAGGACGGATCCCAAGCCAGCACCTCGGGCGTCTCCGCCTCTTTGAAGAGCGCGGCGACGAATTTGATCGCCTCGAGCGTTTGCGGCGACTTGATGGTGAGATTGCCCTCGACATCCTGCTCGTGCGCCCCGTAGGAGTACATGATCGCCCGCATCGCCATGGCGGTGTCGAGCTCGGCGGAAAGGCCGACGCCCACCGGAATTCCCGTCTTGTCCTTGATCTTCTTGCCGCCCACCCGAACGTCGTCCCAGGTATCGGGCTTCATCCCGATCTCGCCCCACAGATCCGATCGGTAGTTGACGGGATCCGGAACGTAGCTGTCGGAGAAGGCGAAATATTTTTTCGTTCTGGGATTGTAGGTGCTCTTGACCGCGAGATCGATCGGCTTGCCGTGCTTCTTCTCACACTCGGCATAGACGTCCTTCATGTCCACCACTTGATCCTCATAGACCGAGGGTGGCGCGAGGAACATCACGAGGTCGTGGCCCTTCTGCGCCGAGACCTCGGCAGCAGCACGCGAGGGAATGAGATTGAGATTGATGTTGTCGACAACGACCTCGGTGTCGTTCTTCTTGCCCCACTCCTTGGTGTATTCGTTGTTGAACCACTTGTCGTATGCAGGAACGAAGTGACTCCACTGCAGGATCTTCAGGGTCTTTGCCGCGCGGGCGGGGGTCGCGTGAAAGAACGGGCCGATGCTCGCCGCCGCGCCTACAGCAGCAGCCGTCTTGACGACGTCACGGCGTGTTAGGCTGGAACGGTGCTTTCGGGTCTCCATGACTTCCTCCCTTCTGTGTTTTGCCGAGCGGTCACGGAACGCCCGGTGCCGGCAGCCATAGGCGCACTCGGCGATTAGGCATTATCCGGCGAATATTAGTCGGTGACAATCGCCCATAATATTGGAGAGCTTACAGTAGATAGCCCGCATTGAGCGAAATACGGAGCGGTCTTGTCTCCTGGCAAGAAACCCGGACGTCGCTGACGCTCCATCCGGCAGCCAGCGCGTAAAATCTACTCCGCTGCCACCCGCGCGGCTTCTGCCACCGGCTCGACCTTGGCGGCGCAATATTTGAACTCGGGGATTTTCCCGAACGGATCGAGCGCCGGATTGGTGAGTAGGTTGGCCGCTGCCTCCACGAAGGCGAACGGGATGAACACCACACCATCCGGAATAGAGTCGTCCTGCCGCGCGGCAAGCTCGATCGTGCCGCGCCGGGTGGTGACCCGCACCATGTCGCCGGGCTTGATGCCGAGCTTGGCGATGGTCCCGCGCGAGAGGTTGGCGACCGCGCCCGGCTCGAGCGCGTCCAGCGTCGAGGCGCGGCGGGTCATGGCGCCGGTGTGCCAGTGCTCGAGCTGGCGGCCGGTCGAGAGCACGAACGGGAATTCGGCGTCGGGCCGCTCGTCCGGCGGCAGGATCTTGGCCGGCACGAGCTTGCCGCGGCCGTCCTGGGTCGGGAAGCGGTCGCCGAACACCACGTCGTGCCCGGGCTCGTCGGGCGCGTCCGACGGATAGGTGACGGCACTCTCCCGCTCGATGCGATCCCATGAGATGTTATCGAGCGCCGGCATCAGCGAGGCCATCTCCGTGTAGATCTCGCTCGGGTGCCGGTAATTCCAGTTGAGCCCGATGCGGCGCGCGATCTCCTGGGTGATCCACCAGTCGACCTTGGCTTCGCCTGGCAGCGGCAATGCGCGGCGCCCCATCTGCACCTGGCGATTGGTGTTGGTGACGGTGCCGTCCTTCTCCGGCCAGGCGGAGGCCGGCAGGATGACGTCGGCGAAGGCGGCGGTCTCGGTGAGGAAGAGGTCCTGCACGACCAGATGCTCGAGCGCGGCGAGCGCCTCGCGCGCGTGGTTGAGGTCGGGATCCGACATCGCCGGATTTTCGCCGAGGATGTACATGCCTTTGATTACGCCCGCATGCACCGCCTTCATGATCTCGACCACGGTGAGGCCGCGCTTGGGGTCGAGCTTGGTGCTCCAGGCCTTTTCCACGCTGGCGCGGATCTCCGGGTTCTCCACCGAGCGGTAGTCCGGGAAGAACATCGGGATGAGCCCGGCGTCGGAGGCGCCCTGCACGTTGTTCTGTCCGCGCAGCGGATGCAGCCCCGTGCCGGGGCGGCCGACCTGCCCGCAGATCAAGGCCAGCGCGATCAGGCAGCGCGCGTTGTCGGTGCCGTGCACGTGCTGCGATACGCCCATACCCCAGAAGATGATCGCCGACTTCGCCCGCGCATAAGTGCGCGCAACCGTGCGCAGCGTATCGGCCGGAATGCCGCAGATCGGCGCCATCTCCTCGGGCGTGAACTCCTTGATGTGCTCGGCGAAGGCCTTGAAGTTTGCGGTTTGCGCCTCGACGTATTGCCGGTCGTAAAGTCCTTCGGTCACGATGGTGTTGAGAATGCCGTTGAGCATCGCGACGTCGGTACCGGGCTTGAATTGCAGCATGTGGGCGGCGTGACGTTTGAGCGCCTGACCGCGCGGGTCCATGACGATGAGTTGTGCGCCGCGCTTGGCCGCCTGCTTGAAGAAGGTGGCCGCGACCGGGTGGTTCTCGGTCGGATTGGCGCCGATGACGATGATGACTTCGGAATTCTTGCACTCGTTGAAGGTGGCGGTGACCGCCGCCGAGCCGATCGTCTCGAGAAGCGCGGCAACCGAGGAGGCGTGGCACAGCCGCGTGCAGTGATCGACGTTGTTGGTGCCGAAGCCGGCGCGCACGAGCTTTTGAAAAAGATAAGCCTCCTCGTTCGATGCCTTGGCGGAGCCGAAGCCGGCGAGCGCCTGCGAGCCGTCGCGATCGCGGATCGTCTTCAATCCCGCGGCGGCGCGGTCGAGCGCTTCCTCCCAGGTGGCGGGGCGGAAATGCGTCCAGGGGTTGGCGGGATCGACGCTGTCGTGGGCGTGCTTGGGTACGCCATCCTTGCGAATGAGCGGCTGCGTGAGGCGATGCGGGTGGGTCACGTAGTCGAAGCCGAAGCGACCCTTGACGCAGAGGCGATTCTCGTTCGCGGGCCCGTTGCGGCCGCTCACGTAGAGAAGCCTGTCGTCCTTGATGTGATAGGTGAGCTGGCAGCCGACGCCGCAATAGGGGCACACGCTGTGCACCTCGCGGTCCGGAAACTGGGTGCGGACGTTCGCCTCGTCGACGACGATCGCCGGCATCAGCGCGCCGGTCGGGCAGGCCTGCACGCACTCCCCGCACGCCACGCAGGTCGACGCGCCCATGGGGTCGGCGAAGTCGAACACGACCGATTCCGTGAAGCCGCGGCCCGCCATACCGATCACGTCGTTGACCTGAACTTCGCGGCAGGCGCGTACGCAGAGCCCGCACTGAATGCACGCATCGAGATTGACGCGCATCGCCGGATGGCTCGAATCCGTTGTCCAGCGCTCGACGGCGGGGAA
>JBJMTU010000132.1:0-3878 GCA_045811545.1 Xanthobacteraceae bacterium
CACGTGCTCCATCAGCAGCGCCCGCATGCCTTCGAACACGTATGTAGGCGGCAGCATCCAGGCAATCACTTGCAGCCAATCCGGCAGCACGCTGACGGGGTAATAGACACAGGCGAGCGGCATGAGCACGAACATGAGCGTCCAAGCAAGCGATTCCGCACCCATGCCGTTGCGCAGCAGCACGCCCGCGACAACGATGCCCACGGCCCAGCTCGTCAGGATCAGATTCACGAAGAACGCCGCGAGCGCCAGACCGAGGCTGTAAACGTTGAACCCGAAGAAGGCCATCGCCAGGAACGTCACCGGCACCATTCCGATGGCAAGGCGGATAAGGCTCATGGTCATCAACGCGCAAACGAATTCGATCGGACGCAGCGGGCTGATCATCAGATTGGTCAAGTTGCGCGACCACATTTCTTCGAGAAAGGATATGGAGAAGCCGAGCTGGCCGCGAAACAGCACGTCCCACATCAGCACGGCGGCGATGAAGACGCCGCCGGCGCGGGCGAAGAAGCCCGAATTCTCGGCAATGTAGAACTGCAGGAATCCCCAGACGAAAAGCTGCACTGCCGGCCAATAGATCAGCTCGAGAAGCCTCGTCCAGGACGAACGCAACAGATAAAGATAACGCAGCACCATGGCCCCGACGCGATGCGGCGCCACGGCGATGGCGCTAGTCGAAGGCGTGCTCATTGTGCGGCCTCGCGCGCCTCGCCGCGCCCGCGCGCGACATCGAGAAACACCTCCTCCAGCGTTCGGCGGCCATAGCGGACGAGCAGCCGCCGCGGGGTGTCGTCGTCCTCGATGCGCCCGCGCTTCATGATGATGACGCGCTCGCACAGGCGCTCGACCTCGGCCATGTTGTGGGAGGCGAGCAAGACGGTCGCGCCGCGCTCTTTGCGAAACCGCTCGAGGTGGGCGCGCACCCAGTCCGCGGTATCGGGGTCGAGCGAGGCGGTGGGCTCGTCAAGAAGAAGAACCCGAGGGGAATTGATTAGCGCCTTGGCGAGCGCGACACGGGTTTTCTGCCCGGCCGAAAGTTTGCCGGTCGGCCGGTCGAGAAACTCCGTCAGGTCGAGCTCGCGCGCCAGCGAGGCTATGCGGCCGCTGAGATCCTCCACTGCATAGAGCAACCCGAAAACCTTGAGGTTCTGCCGCACCGTCAGACGATGCGGCATGTCCACATACGGGCTCTCGAAATTCATCTCGTGCAGCACCTGGTAGCGCTGGCGCGGCATCTCGGCGCCGAGCACCCTGACCGTGCCCGAGGTCGGGGTGACCAGGCCCATGATCATGGCGATGGTTGTGGTCTTGCCGGCGCCGTTGCCGCCGAGCAGGCCGGTGATGGAACCGCTTTCGAGCGCAAATGAAATGCCGTCGACTGCGGTCGTGGTCTTGTACACCTTCACCAGCTGGTCGACGGCAATGACAGGCTCGACGGTCTTGGACATGTCTGATGTCGCCCTGCGCGGAACTGCACATGTGGCGCGGGGCCGCGCACGAGGCAAGAGGTATCGGCAGCCGGCCTTGTTGCGGCGATCGAGCGCTGCCCGGCGCCGTTGAGCAGGCGCGGCGAAGGGGTACATTGTCGCCATGACCGATCAACCTGCGGAGGAAGCCCACCGGACGGGACGCAGCGTGCGTCTCGACACGCTGGTGCGGCTGCGCTGGCTTGCGGTCATCGGCCAGACTACCGCCGTGCTGGTGGTCTATTTCGGGCTCGATTACGAGCTGCCGATCTGGGCCTGTCTCGCGGTCATCGCGCTCGCCGCCTGGCTCAACATCGCCCTGCGCATTCGCTTCCCGATGACGCAGCGGCTGGAGCCAGACCGGGCCGCATGGCTGCTTGCCTTCGACATCGCCGAGTTGGCGGTGCTGTTGTTCTTCACCGGCGGAATGGAGAACCCGTTCGCCTTCCTTTTTCTCGGACCGGTTTTGATCTCGGCCACCGCGCTGCCCGCGCGTATGACTCTCATGCTCGGCGGTTTTGCCATCGCCTGCGCCACCGTGCTCGTGTTCGTGCACGACCCGCTGCCGTGGGACAGCGAACCTTTGGACTTGCCGGCGGTCTACGTGATGGGGGTCTGGCTTTCGCTCTTGCTCGCGATCGCGTTCATCGGCCTGCACGCCTGGCAAATCACCGAGGAATCACGCCAGCTCGCGGACGCGCTGGCGGCAACCGAATTGGTGCTGGCCCGCGAGCAACACCTTTCGCAGCTCGACGGGCTCGCCGCGGCCGCCGCGCATGAACTGGGCACACCGCTTGCCACCATCACGCTGATCGCCAAGGAGCTGCAGCTGGCGATCAAGCCGGATTCCGAGCATGCCGACGACGTGCGCCTCCTGAACGAGCAGGCCAAGCGCTGCCGCGCCATTCTGGCGAAGCTCACCGAACTGTCGAGCGGCGCGCCTTTCGATCGCATGAAGCTGTCCACGCTGATCGAGGAAGTGGTCGCACCGCATCGCAACTTCGGCGTTGCAATCAACGTCGCGCTGTCGCCCGGCGAAGCGTCCGAACCGGTCGGCGGGCGCAATCCGGCGATCCTTTACGGCCTCGGAAACCTGCTGGAGAACGCCGTCGATTTCGCCCACGAGCGGGTCGAGGTCGCCGCCTCCTGGAACGGCCAGGACGTCGCGGTCACGATCACCGACGATGGTCCGGGGTTTGCGCCGGAGGTCATGGACCGGATCGGGGAGCCCTATGTCACCAACCGACGCCGGCAAAACGTCGACGGCGAGGCGAGCGGGCTCGGACTGGGCTTCTTCATTGCCAAGACCTTGCTGGAGCGCTCCGGGGCAACGCTCGACTTCGAGAACCGCGCGTTCCCGGATCGAGGCGCGATCGTCCGCGTACACTGGGGCCGCAACGACTTCGAACGCGCCACCGCGTTCGCGTCGTGAGGCTCGTGCTGACCGCTAAGCCATTGGCGGTCCCGCTGTTTGGCCGAGACCGCCCGGCCTGGCCGTTTCATTATCGATTATTCACTTGAGGTTGTAGGGTATCCACCTAGATTAGGTCCGCACTTTCCGGGTGAATCGTCGCCGCGTGCATCGGACCGGCGCACCGGACCATCTGTGGAGGCCCGAATGGCGATGGCCGATTTGGTCGCGGCGATGCCGGCCGATCGCTCGCTGCTGATCGTCGAGGACGATAAGTCGTTCCTGCAGCGGCTCGCCCGCGCCATGGAAAGCCGCGGCTTTACCGTCACCACCGCCGAATCGGTCGCCGACGGGCTCACCCAACTCGAAACGATATCGCCGGCCTTCGCCGTCGTGGATATGCGGCTCGAAGACGGCAACGGACTTGACGTGATCTCAGCGCTCAAGCGCCGTCGTCCCGACGCTCGCGCCATCATCCTGACCGGCTACGGCAACATCGCCACCGCCGTGAACGCGGTGAAGCTCGGCGCGGTTGACTACCTTTCCAAACCGGTGGACGCCGACGACGTGGTTGCGGCACTGCTCGCGCTCGACGGGCGCAAAGCCGAGCCGCCGGAAAATCCGATGTCGGCCGATCGCGTGCGCTGGGAGCACATCCAGCGCATTTACGAGCTGTGCGGCCGCAACGTGTCGGAAACCGCCCGCCGGCTCAACATGCACCGCCGCACGCTGCAGCGCATTTTGGCCAAGCGTGCGCCGAAGTAACCGCCAATCGAAAGCGCCGTCTAACTTTCCAGACCGTAAGGTCCTTCCGGGTCTGAGAGCGCCGCAAGGCGCATTGCCGCCGCACGCGCGAAGGCGAGCATCATGTTCTTGCGGGTCGCGGCAGGCAGCCGATGCTCGGGCGCCTCGCAGACGATCGACGCACCAAAGCCATCGGCAACGATGAGACCCACGTCCGGCGGAAAGATATCGCACGGCACCTCGAGCGTCGTGGC
>JBJMTU010000133.1:0-5342 GCA_045811545.1 Xanthobacteraceae bacterium
GACGCGGCGCCCGCGACCGGTCCTTGCTCCACCACGCCCCGAGTGGAATATCCGGCGGCTTGACGGCAAATCTATGTCGGCTGCCAATAAGTTAGGGAGAAATCCCAGGAATTGCGGCGGATCGCGGCCGCTAAGCGCGCCAAGCAGCGTTCAGTCGATCGCGACGATCTTTCCGGGGTTCATGATGTCCTGGGGGTCGAGCGCCCGCTTGATGGCCGCCATGGCTGAGAGCGCCGGGCCTCCCAGTTCGCCGGCGAGATATTTCATCTTGCCCTGCCCGATGCCGTGCTCCCCCGTGCAGGTGCCGTCCATGGCGAGCGCGCGCTCGACCAGCCGCTCGCACAGCGTCTTGGCAGCCCTCACCTCCGCTTCGTCGCTCAAGTCGATCAGCAAGGTGAGATGGAAATTACCATCACCCACGTGGCCGAGGATCGGCGCGACGAGGCCAAGCTCGGCGATCTCGCGCTGGGTTGCGGTGACGCATTCCGCCAGGCGTGAGATCGGGACGCAGACGTCGGTGGCCAGCGCCTGCCCGCCGGGCCGCAACGCGCGCCCGGCCCAGTACGCGTCGTGACGTGCCTGCCACAGGCGCGAGCGATCTTCGGGTTTGGTCGCCCATTCGAACGGACCGCCGGCGAAATCGCGCGCGTTTTCGCCGAAGCGCTCGGCCTGCTCGGCGACACCCCCCGGCGAGCCATGGAATTCGACGAACAGCATCGGCACTTCCGGCAGCGCGAGCTTGGAATAGAGATTGGTCGCTTTCACCTGCAGCTCGTCGAGCAGCTCGATGCGCGCAACGGGGACGCCGAACTGGATCGTCGCGATCGTGGCATTGCATGCCGCCTCGACCGAAGGGAACGGGCACACGCCGGCCGAGATCGCCTCGGGAATGCCGGAAAGCTTGAGCGTGAGTTCAGTGATGACGCCGAGCGTGCCTTCGGCGCCGACGATCAGCCGGGTGAGATCGTAGCCGGCCGACGACTTCTTGGCGCGGCGGCCGGTGGTCATCAGATCGCCGTTCGCCAGCACGACCTTAAGCGCGAGCACGTTGTCCTTCATGGTTCCGTAACGCACGGCGTTGGTGCCGGAGCAACGCGTCGCCGCCATACCGCCGAGCGAGGCGTCCGCCCCGGGATCGATCGGAAAGAACAGGCCTTGGTCGCGCAGATGCTCGTTGAGCTGCTTGCGCGTGATGCCCGGCTCGATCACGCAATCGAGATCTTGCGCATTCACCACCAGGACGCGGTTCATGTCGCGAAAGTCGATCGATACGCCGCCGTTGGGCGCATTGATATGGCCTTCGAGCGAGGTGCCGGTTCCGAAAGGAATGACCGGGACGCGGCGCTCGGCGCAGATGCGCACGATGTCCTGCACCTCCTCGGTCGCCTGCGGGAAAGCCACAGCGTCGGGCGGCTCGTTGGCGATCCAGGTCGTGGTATTGGCGTGTTGCTCGCGCACCGCCTGCGACGTGACCAGCCGATTGCCGAATTTCGCCGCCAGCGCGGTGAGGACCGCCTTGACCGCGGCGGGATCGCGGCGCGTGATCCGATCGGGCTTTTGTTGCGCCAGTGCCATTGCCAACTCGGGTGATGCCCGCATGTTAGCGCAACGGCGCCGGCAAAGCACTTGCCGGCCATCCGTGCAATGTCCGCTCGTCCCCGCGAAAGCGCATCGGGGCTAAATCAGGAGGGTAAGTTAACGAGTGGGTCCCGGCGCAGCGCAGTTCCCTCGCCCCCGCAAAGCGGGGGAGAGGGGCCTCGCTACGCAGTCGCGACCAGATCGGCGAGCTTCTTGCGCGCATAGAACATGCGCGTCTTCACCGTGGCTTCGCCGATGCCGATAATATCGGCGACCTCCTTGACCGACTTGCCGTGGTAATAGACGAGATCGACGACCTCGCCATGCTCCGGCGATAGGCGCGCCAACGAGTCCTGCAGCACTTCGCTGCGGTTCCTCTTCTGCAGCGCAGCCTCCGGATCGTCCGCAGGATCGGCGATGCTGGATGCAACCCGCGCGTCCAATTCCGCATGTGGGCGAGCGCGACGGGCCGACAATGCCTTGTAGCGGGCGATCGCCAGCAGCCAAGTCGAAACCGACGCGTCGCCCCTGTACGATCCGGCCTGACGCCACACATCGAGAAACACGTCGCTTAAGAGATCCTCTGCGAGCGTCTCGTCGCGCACGATGCGCAGCAGCCAGCGGTACAATGGTATGCGATGGCGTGCGAACAACGTTCGCATCGCGAGTTGATCGCCGGCGGCAATCCGCCGGATCAAGACGTCATCCGATGCAGTATCTGCCGAGGAACTATCGCGTGCCGCCGCCCGCGCAGCCGCGGCGGTGACGGATTTCCCTCGCGTGAGGGCGATTGTCATGGGTGATCCCCTGGTATTCACGTCCCGACCAAACAACTCCGCGGCAGCAAAAAAGTTGCATCCCGCATTCCCGATCAAGCAAGTGTGAGCTTGACCGTGTTTTCGCCGCAACAGTTAAGGCGGCGCATGCGCTGCATGGCGGCAGGCCTCAGCCCAGCTGAGATTGCGAACGGCTTCGCAGGACGTTGCTCACCAGCGACGTGACGCTGGGAACTTCGTTGTCCCGGAACGGAATCGGACGGCACAGGTCCATCACGATGATGCCGAGTCGGGCCATGCGATAAGCGGCGTAGAGGGCGTCGGCGGCGCTGGTCGCCAACCGTTCGGTCAAGGCGCCGCCGAGATGCTGTACGAGCGAAGAACTCGCGATGTCGACGGCTCCTAGTTTCCCGGCTTCGATGACGAGTCGCCGCAGCAGGTGGATGGTGGTGGCGGCGGTCGGCCGGTGCCCATAGGCGGCGGCGATGGAGCGCACCATGCGTATGCCGCAGGCAAGAAAGAAGATTGCATCGGTGAGCCCGGTCGGACTGATCGCAGTGATGCCGAAAGCGCGTAGCACGGCGGTGCGCACATGCGCCTCGGCGCGGCGGTCGAGCGGCTGCATGACGGTGCGCGAGAGGATCTCGATCTGCTGCGCCGTCGCGTGGTGAAGCTTGACCTGCCGCTGGAGCGATTCGATTGCCGCATCGATCTCGCGCTCGCGCGGAACGACGGAAAGCACGTCGGCAATGGCCTTTCGGCCGTCGATCGCCAGCACCTGCCCGTCGGCGAGCCGCCGGTGAATTGCCTCGACGTTCTTGAGCCGCAATAGGCTTGCCAGTTCGCGCGCGACCACTGCGCCGCCACCGGCCACACCTGCCACGACCGCCGTCGCCGCGAGCACGCCCAAGGCCGCGCTGCGTTCGAATGCAGCAAAAATCCAGCCCACGGCATCCACCACCAGCCAGCCGGCGAACAGCATCGCCACGCCAGCGAGTCCGAAGCTCATGACACGATCGCGTCGACGCGACCGGTCACGGGCGGCACGGACGACACCGCGCGTCGGCTCGCTCGGCGTGACGCGCTCGGTGCTTTCTGTCGGGATGATTCGCGGTGCCAACGACTGCCGCGGCGCAATGTCGTCAGCTGCGTCGACTTCCATTACGCGGGCTGTCAGCGGAGCCCCGTGCTCGTTTTTATCGCTCATCGCAGCTTGTCTCCGAGCAGAAACTCGAGCGCCAGATCGAGGTTGATGTGCGCGATCCCCTCGACCGGCGATGGATCGATGGCGGGCGGCTCGAACACCGGCACGTTGAGGAAGGGTGAGCCCCAGGCGTCGGCGCGCGGCGGACGTATGGGGACGTTACCGACGAAGAACTTCGACTGCTTGTGGCTGCCGACCGGCCGCCCGACCACCACCTGCACGCGATGGCCGTCGATCTCCTGGCTCTCTTCCGCGGTCGAGATCACGGACGCGAGCGCGGTGACCTCCAATTGCGCGTTGCTGCTTCTGACCTCGAGCGCCGGAAACGCCGCCATGTTGCGCAACAGCGCGGCAAGGTGATCGCGCTGGATGTCCGGGACGTGATCCGCCTTGGTGGCGGCGAACAGCACTTTGTCGATGTGCGGGCCGAACAACAGCCTCGAGAGGATGCCGCCGTGTCCGTAGCGGAAGCTCTCCAGAATGGCGTCGAGCGCCAGCCGCGTATCGTCGAAGGCATCGCGGCCGGCCAACAGCGCGCGCAGCACGTCGACGAGCACGATCTGGCGCGAGTAGTGCCGGAAGTGATCTTGATAAAAGCGCTCCACCACCTCCCGCTTATAGGCCTCGAAGCGCTCGGCCATCAGCGAGCCGAGCGTGTGCGGCGCGAACACATCCACGCCCTCGATGACGTCGAGCGGCGCAAACCACAGATAGGGCACCTCGCCCAGCGCTCCGCGACACAAAAACCGGCCGGGCTGGAGAAAGCTCAGGCCGTGCCGGTCCCGCGCGTCGAGGAGATAAGCGCAATAGCGATCATGCAACTGTTTTGCGACCTCTTCGCTAGCGACATCGTCGGGCCGGTGCTGGGCGAGAAGACCGAGAAACTCGCGCGCGATCTCGGCACGCACGCCCTTGCGCAACAGCCGCAGTGTCGCGCGCGACCACTCGGCATAGCTGTGCGCGGCCAGCGGGAGATCGAGCAGCCATTCGCCGGGATAGTCGACGATCCGGATCGTGAGGGTCGCGGGGCTTCCGGTGATCTCGCTCACAAGCTTGCCCAGCGTGCCGGCCGGGGCAAAGCGGACCTCGATACCGATTTCGCTGATGCCTTCGGTGCGCGCCGGCCAGTCCGGGATGGCCATCTTGTCGATGTTGTCGGCATAGGGAAATCGCAGCAGCCGGTTCGTCTTGGCGCCCTCGAGAGTGGCTGCGATCAGGCGGCGCTCGCCGACGACGCCGAGCAGCGGCATGCGATTGGGATTGTGCGCGCAGCTCAACAGATTGTGGATGAGGCTGGTCATGAAAACGGTCTTGCCGGACCGGCTCAAGCCGGTCACCGCGAGCCAGACCGTCGCGCCGCCGGCAAGCTCGCCGAGGCTGCCGGATACCCGCTCGGACGCCTGGGCGAAGATCGGCGTCAGCCAGCTCAGATTCATCATGGACGGCATATCAAATTAACCGCTCCCTGCCGTCGTCGCCGCGAGGGGAATAACGCTCGCGTCGCGGGGAACCCGTTGCGGGACCCAAGATCACCGGCCGGTGGAATATAGGTTCCTTAAGTTCACAAACGAAGTGCAACACCTTCTTAAGGGGGTGTTGCCATGGAGCGCGGCTACAAGCAATTGTCATTGGAGGACCGGTGCGACATTGCCCGACTTCAAGCCGCTGGCCGCTCGATCCGGCAAATCGCGGCAGCTTTGGATCGCCCGCCGTCGACCATCTCTCGCGAGCTGAAGCGCAATCGCGGCCGTCACGTCGGTTACAAACCGGGTTACGCCCAGGAA
>JBJMTU010000134.1:0-17718 GCA_045811545.1 Xanthobacteraceae bacterium
AATGCCGACGCCGCGGACATTGACCGCCTGTTCGCCCATCGCGATCGTCCGGCCGCCGACATTGGCGTTGTTGGTGGAGATCGCGGTGATGATCTGCGGTATCGAAACTCCGAAGGCCCGCATTCGGGTGAGGTCGATCTCGGCCTGAAACTCCTTAGTCTTGCCGCCGAGTACCAGCACATCGGACACTCCCGGCACCATGCGCAGCCTTCGCTCCACCACCCAGTCCTGCAGCGTCTTGAGCTGCATCACGTCCATGCCGGGCGGCCCCTTGAGCTCGTAGCGGAAGATCTCGCTGATAGTCCCGGCCGGCGAGATCACCGGCTGCACGCCCGGCGGCAGGTCGGCCTCGCGCAAGCGATTTATTGTCTGCTGACGCACGAAGTGGTAGTCGCGGCCATATTCGAACTGCAGCCGAATGAAACTGAGCGCATAGACCGTGTTGGAGCGGATGAATCTGAGCCCGGGCGTACTGGCGATCGCGATCTCGATCGGGATCGTGACGTAACGCTCCATCTCTTCGGGCGACTGCCCTGGCCGCTGCGCGATGATCTCGATGATCGGGGGCGCGGGATCGGGATAGGCCTCGATGTTGAGCGCGGTGAAGGCCACAAAGCCCAGGCCGAGAAACAGCCCGAACGCGATCAGCACGAGCGGGCGACGCAATAAGCAGAAGACAATCAGCCCGCGCAGCATGGTGCTTCGCTCAGCTCATCGATGGATGGGCCGCAACTTGGCCAGTCCCATTGCATAGAACGCAATCAGACCGTTCGTCGCATGGGAGGCGATCCGACGCGAATATGCTGCGGCGAGGACGCTGCCGAAAATCCATGGTTCCCTGAAGCATTTCTGATCCGATCG
The DNA here is from genome assembly GCA_045811545.1 of Xanthobacteraceae bacterium. GTDB lineage: Bacteria > Pseudomonadota > Alphaproteobacteria > Rhizobiales > Xanthobacteraceae > VAZQ01. Next base: position 862 of record JBJMTU010000134.1, read on the forward strand.
GAGCCGACATTCAGCCTATGCCGGACAAGACTCTCCCGAGCCTCCCAATCATGCCGCGGTCCAATCCGGCCGAATCGGTCCGGATACGCCGTCGAATGCGCCGTCAGCCAGCTCGCAGACGAGGAGCCGCACCGGATCGACCGGGCCGGGCATGATGGCGCGGCCCTTGGGTATCGGCTTGAAGCCGGATTTGCCGTAGTAAGGTTCGTCGCCCACCAGCATGACCAGGCGGTGACCCTTGGCTTTGGCTTGGGCGAGCGCACGCTCGATCAAGGCATAGCCGACCCCGCGTTCGCGAAACGCCGGCTCGACGGCGAGCGGGCCAAGCAGCAGCGCCTTGGTCTCGCCGATGCGAATCGGCGACAGCTCTACCGACCCGATCAGCAGGGTGCCGATTCGCGCGGTGAACGACAATTCCGGCCGATGACCGATGCGCTCGCGCAGCCGATACGCCGACTTGGCATACCGGCCCGGACCGAAGGCGCGCTCGTGCAGGCGCTCGATCGGCACCGCGTCGTCGGCCGTTTCCGGCAGGATAGTGAGCGACAGATCGGTCATTTGCTCAAGCTGCGCGCTTAGCATTTGGCAGCCGGAAGGTCCATTGCCGGCACGGGAGTTGTTTGCGGTCGCGGAAAGAGGTGCAACCGGCCGCGCCAATGATTAGATGACTTGCAAGCGCAAATAGGAAAAACCCGATGGGCCTTCTGGTCGACGGCGTCTGGCGGGACGAGCAACACACCGAGCGCACGCCGGGTGGGCGCTTCGTTCGCCCGAGTACGCGGTTTCGCAACTGGATCACGGAGGACGGCGCCGCGGGGCCGACCGGCGAAGGCGGGTTTGCCGCCGCGCGCGACCGCTATCATCTCTATGTGGCGCTTGCCTGCCCATGGGCGCATCGCACCGTGATCATGCGCACGCTCAAGGGGCTCGAGGAAGTGGTCTCGATGTCGGTCGTCGAGCCGCTCTACGGCCCACATGGCTGGCGCTTCGGGACGAGCCCGGGCACCACTCCGGACACCGTGAACGGCGCAAGCGAGCTGGCCGAGACCTATCTGCGCGCCGATCCGCGCTACAGCGGCCGTGTCAGCGTACCGGTGCTGTGGGACAAGGAACGCCGCACCATCGTCAACAACGAATCGGCCGAGATCATCCGCATGTTCAACGGTGCGTTCGGCCGTTTCACCAACGTGCGCACGGACTATTATCCGCCAGCGCTGCGCGAAGAGATCGACCGCGTCAACGCGCTCGTCTACGACAACGTCAACAACGGTGTCTACCGGGCGGGTTTTGCCACCTCGCAGGGGGCTTATGAGGAGGCCTTCCGCGCGCTGTTTGCCGCGCTCGACGAAGTCGAGCAGCGGCTCGCTCGCCAGCGCTATCTCGTCGGTAGGGACATCACCGAAGCCGACTGGCGGCTATTCACCACGCTCGTTCGCTTCGACGCGGTCTATTACAGCCATTTCAAATGCAACCTGCGCCGCATCATCGACTATCCTAATCTCTCCAATTACCTGCGCGACCTCTATCAGCAGGAAGGCGTCGCCGCGACCGTGAACATGGACCACATCAAGCGGCATTATTACGGCAGCCAGCGCCACGTGAACCCGACCGGCATCGTGCCGTTGGGGCCGCAGCTTAATTTCTTGGCGCCGCATGACCGCGGCAGATTCGGGAGTTAGACGACGTCTGCAGGCGAATCATCGCCCTTTCTTAGGCGCTGCGTAGCCGCTAAGTCGAGCCGTCCACTCGCATCGATGACCACGCCATAGTCGCGCCGCGCCTCCTGCGCGGTGATGAAGCCGTCGAGCACGTCGTCAAGTACGCGCTGTGGATCGCGCGTACGCGGATCGCCGACGCCGCCGCCTCCCGGCAGCTCGAGGCGGATCGCATCGCGCGGCGGCACCGTCTGTCGTCCTTTGGGGCGAATGGGCCGGCCGGAGCGCAGCGCCACCGTACCCGCGGCACCCGGGCGGCCGCCATCGCGTCCACGCGCAGGGTTCTGCACGCGCTCGAAATTGCACAAGAGTGCGATCGGTGCGGCACCGGCGCCGCCGAGCTCAATCACTTGGCCGAGCCCGCCGCGGAGTTTACCGGCACCGCCGGAGCGCTCCCGGAATTCACGTCGATAGAACACCACCGGCGCCACGCTCTCGGTCGCTTCCACGGGGATCGTGCGCACGCCCGACGGGAACGCGGTCGCGCTCAAGCCGTCCTTGGTCGGCCGTGCGCCAGTCCCGCCGCAGTGGAAGATCACGGTACTGAATTCCGGCAGCGCATTCGCGTCGGTCCCTTCCTCGACTTCGTCGACCAAGGAGCCGCCGCCGAAGATCTGCGGATTCCACAGCGAGGAGGCGCCTTCCGCTGGCACTGGCATCACCTTGTGCAGACAACCGAACACGACATCGGGCAGCATGTGACCCACCGTATGACGCGCAGCAACCGGCCACGGCCGCTTCACGTTGAGCACGCAGCCTTCCGGTGCGCTGACGCTGATCGGAGCGAGAGAGCCGGCATTGTTCGGTACATCGGGCGCCACCAGACATTTGACACCGAACGCGGTGTAGGCGAGGCAATAATTGTACACGACATTGATGCCATGGGACGAGGCTGGCGAGGTGCCGTCGAAGTCCACGTGGATGCCATCATCGGAAATGGTCAAGGCGGCATTGAGCACGAGCGGCTTGTCGTAGCCGTCCATCGTCATGCTGTTGCGATAGGTGCCCTTCGGCAGCGCGCGGATGCGGTCGAGCGTCGCCTCGCGCGAGGCGTCGATAATCGTGTCGCCGAGCCGGTCCAGATTGGCGATCTCAAACTCGTCCATCATCTCGATCAGCCGCCGGCTGCCTTCGTCGTTGGACGCCGCCGTCGCGTAGATGTCACCTTCGACTTGCAGCGGCTCGCGTACGTTCGCGCGCACTAAACGGAGCAGATCGTCATTCATGCGGCCCTCGCGGGCGAGCGGCATGATCGGAATGGACAAACCCTCCTCGAATACTTGCCGTCCGTCGGGACCCATGCCGAGCCCGCCGATGTCCACGACATGGATCGTGTTGGCGAATAGCCCGACGGCTTCGCCCCGGTAGAAGCTTGGCGTCACCACGGTAATGTCGTGCAGATGGCCCGAGGTGAGCCACGGGTCGTTGGTGATGTAATGGTCGCCGGGTTTCATGGTCGCAAGCGGATAGACGTCGAGAAAATGTCGCACCGCGTTCGCCATCGAGTTCACGTGCCCCGGCGTGCCGGTGACCGCTTGCGCCAGCATGCGGCCGTGGCGGTCGAAAACGCCGGCCGAAAGATCGCCCGCCTCGCGCACGGAGGTGCTAAACGCGGTTCGCAGCATCGTCTGCGCCTGCTCTTCCACCACCGCAATCAAGCGGCTCCACATGATTTGGGTGTGGATCTGCGCGAGCGCAGCGTTGGAACGGGCGACCATGGGTTCAAGCCTCGCGGCGGATGAGCTCAATATAGCCGAACCGGTCGATCCTGGCGTCATAGAGCGGACTCACGACGGTTGACGTTTCGTCTTCTGCGATCACGGCCGGGCCGCTGATGCGCGCTCCAGGCGCAAGATCGCCCCGCCAATAAGCCGCCACCTCCTGGAACTCACCGACATCCGGATCGAAGACCGGCCACCGCGACCGCGGTCTCGGCTCGGTCGGCCGTTCGGGAAGCGGCGCGCCAAGCTCGCCTTCCGATGGAGCACTCACCGCGACCACCCAACTGAGAATCTCGATCTCCACGCCGGGAATCGATCGACTGTAGAGCCGGCGATAGGCTGCCTCGAATAGTTCCCTGATCGTTGATCGATCGGCAGACGTGAAGTCGCGCACCGGAAGCTGCACGGCGATTTCGTGGCCCTGGCCGCGGTAGCGCATGAAGGCCGAGCGCTGCTCTAGGAGGTTGGCAGCCGGCGCGCCGCGTCGCACGATCGCTTCTGCCTTGGCGCGCATCTCTGCGAACAGACGATTGGCCAAGGCGGCGTCGAAGCTGTCGAGGCGCATCAGCCGGCCGCGCACAATCTCGTAAGCCACGGGCGCGCGCAGGAGCCCGACCGCCGAACCCACGCCGGCATTGGCCGGGACGAGTACTCGGCGGATGCCGAGTTTCTCGGCGACCCGCGCGGCATGCAGCGGAGCAGCACCACCGAATGCGATGAGCGTGCGCCGCTGAAGGTCTTTCCCGCTCTCGATGGCATGCACGCGCGCCGCATTCGCCATGTTCTCGTCCACCATTTCGCTGATGCCAAGTGCCGCATGTTCAGTTGCAAGCTTCACCGGACCTCCGATCCGCTCGGCGACGGCTCGCAGAGCACCCGAGAGGTCGAGAGGCATTCTGCCGCCCGAGAAAGTCGTCGGATCGATTCGCCCAAGAACCAGGTCAGCATCGGTCACGGTCGGTTCTTTGCCGCCGCGGCCGTAGCACACCGGCCCCGGTTCCGAGCCCGCGCTGTCTGGACCGACGACGATCCGGCGGAGCGTATCGACGCGCGCGATTGATCCGCCGCCGGCGCCAATCTCGACCATTTCGATCACCGGAATGCGCAGCGGCAGCCCACTGCCTTTGAGAAAGCGGTAAACGCGCGCAACCTCGACGGCGCGCGCGGTCTGCGGCTGCGCCTTGTCGATGAGGCAGATCTTTGCGGTCGTGCCGCCCATATCGAAGGATACAACCTGATCGAGCCTATGCTGACGCGCGATGCAGGCGGCGAAGATCGCGCCCCCTGCCGGTCCGGATTCGACCAGTCGGACAGGAAAGCGAATGGCCGTCTCGGTGGTGGTGATCCCTCCGCCCGAGGTCATCAGCAGCAACGGACAGTGAAAGCCGGCAAGCACCAGTTCGCGCTCGAGCTTCACGAGGTAGCGCCCGATCAAGGGCTGGAGGTACGCGTTGGCGCAGGCGGTGGAAAAGCGTTCGTACTCGCGCATCTCCGGCGAGACCTCGGAGGACAGCGTCACTGCGACCTCCGGCAATTGGCGGGCAATCGCATCGCCAACCCGGCGTTCGTGATCCGGATTGGTGAAGCTGTGCAGGAAGCCGACCGCCACGGCCTCTACCTGTTGCGCCGCGAGCGCCTCGACCGCACGGGTGACGCTGCATTCGTCGAGCGGGACCAGGACCTCGCCGTGCGCGTCAACCCTTTCGCGGATGGGGAGGCGCAGCCGCCGGGGAACGAGCGGCGGCGGCAAATCGATATTGATGTCGTACTGCTCGAAGCGGTTCTCGTGGCGGATTTCAAGCACGTCACGGAACCCTTCCGTGGTGAGAAGGGCAGTGCTGGCGCCCTTGCGCTCGATCAGGGCATTCGTGGCGAGCGTTGTGCCATGAACGATCAGGTTCACCTGTCCGGGCTCGACTCCTGCCTTGGCAAGGACCGAGCGCAGAGCAGCGAGCACGCCCTCTTCCGGCGCCTGCGGCGTCGTCAGGATTTTTGCCGTAAATCGCCCCTCGGCGGTTTCCAACGCTACGTCGGTGAAGGTCCCCCCGATATCAACGCCGAGCCTGATTGTAGGCGAGGATGTCACGCGCGAGCGCTCAAGCCGCTATCCGCAATGACAGTAACGCGAGAAATGTTTTGGAGCAAAGTAGCTAGATCGGCTTGTTACGCAGGAATGCCGCAATCTTTGCGTCCCGCTCGAGCTTGGCCAAGTCCTTCGCCGACGGCAACTCCGGCTTGTCGCGCGTGGCGTTCACCATACAGAGAAAGCCGAGCGGCTCGCCTCGGGTGGCGCGGAACTGATGCCAGGTCATCGCCGGCACGGTGACGAGATCACGCGTCTCGACGGGTCTGACCTCCTCGCCCACGAGGCAATGACCGCGCCCGCGCAGAATTATCACCGCATGCATGTGCTGGTGCCGCTCGAGTGTGGAAAATCCGCCGGATGCCACCTCGAAGTAGCGCAACTCGCCGTGCAGCTGCGGATCCGCGAACAGCACTTGGCGAGTGATCGACTTGAACAAGGCGCGATCGTCTTCCTTGTATGGAAGCTCGTCTACGCCTTCCCAGCGGTAATCCTTGGCCTTGCGGTGAATCGTCTTGTCACGGTTGGCCATGACCTAGCCCTAGGCATAGCGATGAACTTCGGTCACGAAGGCCGATGTGGCTTCGCGCAGATGCTCGCGCGCCTCGAGCAGCGCGCCGCCGATCAGCAACATCACGTCGGCTCCGTAAAAATCAAGCATTTCGACCACGCGATCGGTGGTCATGCCGCCGGCCGGCACCGGAACCGCGGGCCGTAGCCCGTCGCGCCGATCTAACGCGGCATGCGCAAGCGCACGGCACGTATCTGGGGAGTAGCCGAAGCGTCCGCCATAGTTCGGGAAGATGACCGCATCGGCCCCGAGGATGCGGAACAGCTTGCCCAAGAGCAGGGGCGGAGAAATCCGCCCGGCCCCGGCCATGGTGGGATGGGCGACAAAGACGACGGTGGGATTCTCACGCACGAGCCGGTGGAAATTGGAGAGCCCCGCGATCATCGGCGCGACCATGACGGTATCGACGCCGGCGTCCTTGGCCAACCCGATCTGAGCGCGCATGGTGTCGAGATCGCCCGACAGGCTCGGCACGTAGCGCGCCGCACGGCTTTGCCGCTGCACGCTGCCCAAAGCGAGAGTGACAGCTTCGAGCCGCCGCGCGAACGGCGAATAAGCCTGGTCGGCAAGACCGTGGTCGTCCTTGATGTAGTCGATGCCGGCTCGCGCAAAATCTTTGGCAAGCTCGCCGAGCTGCGCCGGAGGCAGCCCTTGCGGCTTGAGCGGCGAGCAGGTCAACGCCCGCGCGGGCGCACCGACGCGCCGCCGTAGCTCGTGAAGCCCGTGGCGAGGACCGCCGAAATTTTCGATCAGGTCCTTCGGCAGCGCGACGTCCGACAGCACCACGTCCTCGTGCAACGACGTGTTGCCGAACAGCATGTTGATGAGCTGCCCCGGATCGTTTCCGACGGTCTCGGCCGAAAGCGAGACGCGGACCTCGAAGAGTTGATCTTGCTTTTCGGTGATGGCCTCGACGCGCCCGACGATCTGCGAACGCACGAAGTCATCGGCAACGGCCGAGACCGGCATCTCGACGCTTTGCTCCACCGCGATGGCGTGCGCGCGTTGCTCGATCGAGCGCGCATCGCAGCGCACGAGATAGGTGGCCTCAAGACGCGGCTGCACGGCCGCTCACCATCGCTCGCTGACCGGCGCGCCACCGAGCACTTCGATGATGCGCGTGCGCGTCGCCGCGGTGGTGTCGTTGGGGAGCGCATCGAGGGCAAAGAAGCCATGCTCGACGATCTCGCGATCGGGGACCGGCGCCGCCGATTGGCGAAACGCGCGCACGACGAAGAGCGCGACGTGATCGCGGCGAGAGGCGCGGTTATTGAAGAACACGCCATGCAGCTGCGGCGGCGCCGTCATCTCGATGTTACCCTCCTCGCGCAGCTCCCGCGCCAGCGCCTGCGCGAGCGTCTCGCCGGCTTCCACTCCGCCGCCCGGCAGGTGCCAGCCGCTGACGTAGCTGTGCTTCACCAGAAATACCCGCCCTTCCTCGTCGATCACCAGCGCGCGCACGCCAAGCGTCATGGCGCGCGCGAAGCGCCAATAGGCGTGCAGCGCGCGCCGCAGCGCGGGCTCGAGCGCGCGGCGCGTCGCACTGAGGCTGAGGCGTTTCATGCCGGTCTCGTCGCCCAGCGTCATGGCCGGGCTTCGTCCCGGCCATCCACGTCTTTATCGCATCGAGGAAACAAGACGTGGATGCCCGGCACAAGGTTTACACTCGGGCCGGCCGGAGGCCGGACCCGGGTGCCGGCCATGACGAGATTGAGACCACTGGCAGAACGGCATCGCCTCCAGCTTGTCAAAAGCCCGGCTTTGCTGTCTAGAATTGTTCTAAATAGAGCCATTCTGTGGAGTGCGAGGCCCCGTGAAACGCTTTTCCGAACTGACTGAACAGGAAATCATCGCGCTCGCCATCACCAACGAGGAAGAGGATAGCCGCATTTACCGCGGTTTCGCCGAGGGCCTGCGCGGGACATATCCGGCTTCGGCCAAGGTGTTCGACGAGATGGCGGACGAGGAGGTGCGCCACCGCACCATGCTGTTCGACCTCTACCGGACGAAGTTCGGTGAATACTTGCCGCTGATCCGCCGCCAAGACGTCAAGGGATTCATCCAGAAGAAGCCGCTGTGGCTCATGCAGCCGCTCAACCTCGACGAGGTGCGCAAGTTCGCCGAGAACATGGAATACGAGGCGGCGCGGTTTTACCGGCGTGGCGCCGAAACGACGCGCGACGCCTCCGTGCGACAGCTGCTGGTCGAGCTCGCCGAGGCCGAGGTGGAGCACGAGAGCCTCGCCCACAAGCTCGGCCAACAAATCCTCACGCCGAGCGCGCGCGCCAACGAGGACGAAGCCGCGCGGCGCGTGTTCGTGCTGCAATATGTGCAGCCGGGCCTTGCCGGGCTGATGGACGGCTCGGTCTCGACCTTGGCGCCGCTGTTTGCGGCGGCGTTCGCCACACATAGCACCTGGGAGACATTTCTGGTCGGGCTTGCCGCGTCGGTCGGCGCGGGCATTTCCATGGGCTTTGCCGAGGCGCTCTCCGACGATGGCTCGCTCACGGGGCGCGGGGCGCCGGTGGTGCGCGGCGTGGTCTGTGGCGTGATGACCGCGATCGGCGGACTCGGCCACACGATGCCTTATCTCATTCCCAATTTCTGGACCGCGACCGCCTTTGCCATCGCCGTCGTTGCGGTTGAGCTCGTGGCCATTGCCTATATCCGCCACCGCTTTATGGACACGCCGTTCCTCGCGGCGACGTTTCAGGTCGTCGTCGGCGGCACGCTGGTGTTTGTCGCGGGAATTTTGATCGGGAGCTCGTAGGTGTGCTCGCTTCTCGTGTCCCGGCCGAACGAGCGCCCGCTTGCACTTGCAACTCACGCCAGCCTGCGCGAGTGAGAGCCGGGACCTAGGGGACGGAGTCCGAGCGCCCTAGACGCGCTTCGCGATTCTTGCGCTGGGTCCCGGATCTCGTTTCGCTCGCAAGAGCGCTCGCTGCACTCGTCCGGGACACGAGAAACCCATGTTCATCCTCGCGCATCTGTCGGATCCCCATCTCGGGCCGCTGCCGACGCCCCGGTTCACCGAGCTCGCCGGCAAGCGTGCGGCCGGGTTTTTCAACTGGCGGCGCAAGCGCCATCGCATCCATCGCGCCGAGGTGCTCGCGCGCGTCACGGCCGACCTCAAAGCGCAGGCGGCGGACCACATCGCGGTGACCGGCGACCTCGTCAACATCTCGCTTGCCGACGAATACGCGCCGGCGCGCGCCTGGCTCACCGCGCTCGGACCGCCGCGCGACGTCACCTTGGTGCCGGGCAACCACGACGCGTATGTGCGTGCCGCCGCGCACTATCCGCAGCTGCACTGGGGCGAGTATATGCGCGGCGACGATGCGCCCGAGACGACGTTTCCGTTCGTGCGCCGGCGCGGCCCGCTGGCGCTGATCGGTTTGTCGACGGCGGTTCCGACGGCCGCCTTCCTGGCGACGGGGCGCCTCGGCCGCGGGCAGATCGAAAAGCTTGCCGAGGCGCTGGAGCGCTGCGGCCGCGAGCAGCTCTTTCGCGTGGTGATGATCCATCATCCGCCGATCAGCACGCCGGCGCGGCATTTGAAGCGGCTCGTCGATGGCGCCGATTTTCGGGCGGCGCTGGCGCGGCACGGGGCGGAGCTCGTCATTCACGGCCATGACCACGTGCACTCGCTGATCGAGCTCGAGGGGCCGCAGCGCCGCATCCCGGTGATCGGCGCGCCGTCGGCGTCGGCCGCGGCGCCGGTGCCGCCAGGCGAGCGCGATTGCGCGGGCTACAACCTCTATCGGATTGAAGGCGTCAGCGGCGGCTGGCGCTGCGAAGCAATCTGGCGCAGCCTTGCGCGGGATGGGAATGAGATCGTCGAGATGAAGCGCATGGTGCTTATGGGCTAGAGCATCGCACTTGCGGCCGCCGGCTCAATATTTCGCCCCGCAATGCGCTACACGCAGCGGCCGCCGTCGACCTCCAGCACGTTGCCGGTGAGGAACGAGGCCTCGTCGGAGGCGAGAAACAGCGTCGCATTGGCAACGTCCTCGATCGTCGCGAAGCGGCCGAGCGGCACCGTTGCCTTGAACTGCGCGCGCAGCTCCGGCGAATCGCCGCCCATGAAGGTCGGCAAGAGCGGCGTCTCCGCCATCACCGGCGCGATCGCGCAGACGCGGATGCCGTCTCCCGCGAGCTCCGCCGCCATCGACTTCGACAGGAGGTTCACCGCGCCCTTGGAGGCGTTGTACCAGGTCAGGCCCGGCCGCGGCCTGATCCCCGCAGTCGACCCGATATTGATGATCACTCCGGACTTCTGCTTGCGCATGAGCGGCACGACCGCGAGCGCGAACAGGAAGATCGATTTGACGTTCACCGCCATGAGCCGGTCGAACTCCGCTTCCTCCACCTCCAGCATGGGCCGCCGCACGTGACTCATGCCGGCATTGTTGACGAGGATGTCTACTCGCCCGAACGCATCGACGGTAGCTTTCACCGCCGCGTCCACATCTGTGCGCTGCGAGACATCGCAGCGCACCGCGATCGCCTTGTTGCTGATCGAAGCAGCAGCTTCGCCGGCGGCCTTCTGGTTGATGTCGACGACGGCGACGCGCGCGCCCTCCCGCGCAAAGGTCTCGGCGATGCCCTTGCCGAAACCCGATGCGGCCCCGGTGACCAGCGCAACTTTGTTGTCGAGACGCATGCTACTTGCCTTTCGCTTCCCTGCTCTTCAGAGCACCCCTGTCGTCCCCGCGCAAGCGGGGACCCATATTCCAGGGTCGGTGGTTATGGGTTCCCGCTTTCGCGGGAACGACAGCTCCGATCCGTTGATCAACCTGGTTTAACGCCGTAAGCGCGCGCCCAACCCAAGCCGTCTTCGGTTCTCGCCCGCGGCCGGTACTCGCAACCCACCCAGTTGTCGTAACCGAGCCGATCGAGCGCCGCGAAAATTTCGGGATAGTTCACTTCGCCCTCGTCGGGTTCGTGCCGCGACGGCACGGCCGCAATCTGCACATGGCCGACGCAGGGAAGATGCTTTTCGAAGCGCCTGATGAGATCGCCGCCGACGATTTGCGCGTGGTAGAAGTCGAACTGGATGCGCACGTTCGGTCGCTCCACCTTGGCGATGATGTCGGCTGCCTGCTCGGCGCGGGTGAGGAAATAATCCGGCCGGTCGCGCGGATTGATCGGCTCGATCAACAGCGTGATGTTCTTCTCCCGCGCCGCGTCGGCGGCGCGCATCAGATTCCTGATGAAGGTCATCTCCGCCGCCGGCCGCTGCTCCGGCGGCACCTTGCCGGCGAGGCAGTGGATTTGGCAGCCGCCGATGGCGGTGACGTAGTCGAGCGCCTGCCTAAACAGCGTGGCGAATTCCTGCTCGCGGCCGGGAACGGCGGCGACGCCGAACTCCCCTGCTGCGGCTTGACCGGGCGCGGTGTTGATGCCGAGCATGGTCAAGCCATGGCGGTCGAGCTCAGCCTTTACCGCGGACGGCGCGTGGTCGTAGGGAAATTGCAGCTCGACCGCGCGAAAGCCGGCCGCGGCCGCGGCGCCGAACCGCTCGATCAGCGGCCGCTCGGTGAACAGATAGGCCAGATTGGCGGCGAAGCGGGCCATGCAGACGAACCGTGCGCGGTGATGTTATACCAGCCCGTTTGGTAATCGACACGCATCGCTGTCGGCTGCCTCGCGGAGTAATCGTAGGTCTATGCTCGCCAACGACAGCTTCCACATCGCGGTGTTGCCGGGCGACGGCATCGGGCCGGAAGTCATGGCGCCCGCGCTCGCGGTGCTGGAGAAGGTCGCGGCATCGACGCCGGGGCTCAAATTCCATTTCACCGAGGCGCCGGCGGGCGCCGGCCATTATCGCGACACCGGCAAATCGATGCCGGCGACCACCATCAAGCTGTGCGAAGAAGCCGACGCGATCCTGCTCGGCGCCTGCGGACTGCCGCATATCCGCTATCCCGACAACACCGAGATCATGCCGCAGGTCGAGCTCCGCTTCATCTTCGACCTCTATGCCGGCGTGCGGCCATGCCGGCTGATTCCGAACGTGCCGAGCCCGATCGTGGGCGCAGTCGAGCGCGGCATAGATCTCGTCGTGATCCGGGAATCGACCGAGGGGCTGTTCGCCTCCATGGGCAAGGGCGTGGTGACCGAGACCGAAGCGCGCGAGACGCTGGTCATCACGCGCAAGACCTCGCAGCGGCTGTTCGACTTCGCGTTTCGCCTGGCGCGCCGGCGCAGGGCGCGCGGCGGTCGCGGCCTTCTCGCCTGCGTCGATAAGGCGAACGCGTTCAAGGCTTACGCCTTCTTCCGCAGCATGTTCGACGAATGTGCCGAACGCTATCCTGATGTCGCGACCGATCGGCTCTATGTCGATACCTGCTCCGCCATGCTGGTGCGCCGCCCCTGGGACTTCGACGTGATGGTGATGGAGAACATGTTCGGCGACATCATCTCCGATCTGACCGCCGGCCTGATCGGCGGCATGGGCATGGCGCCCTCCGCCGACATTGGCGACACCCACGCGGTGTTCCAGCCGTGTCACGGCACCGCGCCCGATATCATGGGCAAGGGGCTCGCCAATCCGACCGCCATGATTCTCTCGGCCGCGCTGATGCTGGATTGGCTCGCGGAACGTCATGGCCATGCCGGGGCCGCCGCGGCTGCCCGGGGCATCGAACACGCGGTCGATCGCGCCTTTGCCGCAGGCCTCAAGCCCTGCGAATTCGGCGGTCGCGACGGCACCGCGGCGATCGCCGGCGCGGTGCTGCGGGCACTCGACGTCCCCGTTAAGGCTTAGAACAAGCTCTGCCCACGGTTTGGTGGGATGTTTCCCATCTACCCGCACTTCTGGCAGACGATCGCCCGCACACCGCATCGGCGCACCGGGAAAACCTGCATTTTTTCGATGTTGGGAACCTCCCCATAGCATTGCCCACCTATAGAGTGGGACGCTTTGTGGTTGACGCGGGACGCGGCCCTTGGTTCGCTACTGCGGCGGGTTCCTGCGCACGGAAGCCGTCAGTTTCGACAAGTGCGGCACGCGCAGGTCTGGAGGGAACGGCCGAGGCTTGGCGCCATGAACGCGCAGGAACTGCTGCAGGAAATCGCCGACTATTGCCGGCACAGCGGACTTGCGGAATCCACCTTCGGCCGCCGCGCCGTCAACGACGGCAAGCTCGCCCAACGGCTGCGCAATGGCGGCCGCATCACCACCGAGACACTCGATCGCATCCGCGAGTTCATGGAGAACAACCGCTCGGTGGCGCCGCGTGCCGCCGTCATCGAGCGCGTACGCGAGCCGCGCCCTGTCCCTGCTGCGTCGGCGCTGGCGCCCGCGCAACCCGGGGCGCGCGATCCACAGCGCAATTTCCGCTTCTTCGACAACCGGCAGAAGTACCTCCTCTTCGTCAGTACCTGCAGCGAAAAGTGGGTGGTCGCGAGCCGCGTCGCGCTCGAACTCGCCAATGTCCATCCGCGCCCGCCGGCGCTGCGCGTGTTCGACGCCGGCGTCGGCGACGGCACCGTGCTGCTGCGGGTGCTGCGTGCGATGCACGACCGTTTTCCGACCATACCGTTCTACGTGGTGGGCAAGGAGATCAGTCTCGAGGACGTGCGGCTTGCCTTGCAGAAGATGTCCGACCGTTTCTTCGAGCATCCGGCAACGGTTCTGGTGCTGACCAATCTCGCTTATGCCGACGCGCCGTGCCTCGCGGTCAAATCGCTGTCCGCGGCCTCGAGCATGGTCTGGCACGAGGTGCCGCTGGTCGGCGATTCGGCCTATCGCTTCGAGCAACAAATCACCGATCTCGTACCCTTCCTGTCGGAGAACTGGAAAGCGGGGGTGAGCCCGAAGACCGGCAACCCGGTCTACGAGCGGCCGGTGGTGCTGGTGCTCTACCGCGCCGACCACAAGTTCCTGCTCGACCCGATCATTCCGCGGCCCGGGGGCACGATGGCGAACTACGACCTCGTCATCGCCTCGCAGCCGTATCGCGCGCGGGCCTCGCTCGAGTTCAAAGCCAGGCGCGTGATCGCGCCGCTCGCCAAGGCGCTCGGACCGGCCGGCCGGCTGATCGCCATCCATTCGCACGGCCACGATCCCGGCATGGACATCATCCAGCGCGTGTGGCCGGGCGACAATCCGTTCATTCACGAGCGCCATCAGATCATGAGGACGGTGAAGCACGAGCTCGGGCCTACCGGCCGCGATCTCAACTTCAATGCCTATGCCGACAACCGCTCGCTGTTCCGCTACGAGATGCACACCTTGCCGAGCGAGATCTCGGATCAGTCGATCGGCACCTCCACGCTGTTTGCGGCGTGGAATGCCGCAATCTACGTGGCGCAAGTCGAAGACGACCGGCTCGCCGAGGTCGTCGCCGGCGGCCGCTATCTCGATGCCACCCGCGAGGTTCTGCGCGAACACGGTGGGCTCTGGTTCTACGACGAATCCTACGTGATCTCGCGTCGGCGCGAGTGAAGGATATGGCCGCAGCCATGACGACAGTCGAAGCCCGCGCCGATCCGATCGACGCGATCGCGGACTTCATGGAGGGTTTCTCGCTCGAAGCGACGCGGCCGTCGGCGGAGGAAGTCGCCGCGCTCACCGACATCGCTCCGGCCGGCGCGCGCGTCTATATCAGCGCCGTGCCGAAGCGGCCCGCGCAGGAGGCGATCGAAGCCGCAGCGCGGCTGCGCCAGGCGGGCTTCGAGCCGGTGCCGCATCTTGCCGCGCGCGGCTTTGCAAACACCCACGCGCTCGATGATTTTCTTGCCCGCATGGGCGGCGAAGCGGGCGTCGTGCGCCTCCTGGTCATCGCCGGCGACCACGGCGAGCCCACCGGCGAGTTCCGCAGCGCGATCGAGGTGATCGACGGCGGCGCGCTCCAGCGTCACGGGATTTGCGAGATCGGCGTCGCCGGCTATCCCGACGGCCATCCACGCCTAGTGCAGCAAGACCTCGATCGTGCGCTCGCCGATAAGATCCGCGCCGCCGAGAGCACCGGCTTGGCGGTCCACATCGTCACCCAGTTCTGCTTCGATGTGCCGGCGATCCTGCAGTGGATCACACGCCTGCGCGATTTCGGCCTCGAACATCCGGTGCGGATCGGACTTGCGGGTCCCACCAATCTCGCGACGCTGTTGCGCTACGCCAAGCGCTGCGGCGTGCGGGCATCCGCCCACGGCCTGGCGCGGCAGGCCGGCTTGGTGCGGCAGCTGTTCGCCATGTCGGCGCCAGACGCGTTGGTGCGCGCGCTGGCGCAGGCGCGCGCGGAGCGGCATCTCGGCGAGATCGCGCCGCATTTCTTTAGCTTCGGCGGCTTGGCGCGCACCGCGCGTTGGGCCGAGGCGGTGGCGCAGCGGCATATTGCGCTCGAGGCCGGCGAGGGATTCCGGGTCGAGCCGCCGCGCTAAGAGTAAGCGACGCACCAACATCTGCTCGTCCCCGCGAAAGCGGGATCCGGTCTCACCTGGATTCCCCCCGGAGTTTACCCCCGCGAAAGCGGGGCGGGGATGCACGGACGTTGGCATGGCCTTGCTGTTGCAAGAGCCGATGGTTAAGAACTGCGCCGACGCTCTGCGCGCATCGGCCTCGTGAAGGCCCTTGCCACGGACTATTCCCACGCCCCAAGAATGCCGGATTTTCTGCTCAGTCGAGGCGCGCACAGGCTTTGCATGATGCAGCGACACATGCGCAAGATTGCTTCGCGCCGCGCGAGAGGCCGATTGACCCGCGCTATCCTGCGCCCGCCGTTTCGCGACGAGCTTGGCCGCAAGGGATGGCTGGCGGAGATCAGCCGCGCGCAGCGGCACATCGTTCGCCGGCTTCGCCTGGAAATCGGCGGCTGGCCGCGTTGGCGACGTCCGCTGCGCGTCGCGTTCCTCTCCGACTTGCACACTGGGTCGCATTCGGACGATGTCGCCCGCCTCAATGCGATCGTCGACGAGATTGCAGCGCTCGCACCCGATCTCGTGTTGTTCGGCGGCGACTACGTCAACATGCAGCCGTTCGGCGGCGGCCGGGTGCCGCCCCGCACGACCGCAGCGGCGCTGTCGCGACTGCAAGCGCCGCTCGGTCGCTTCGCAATCCTCGGCAACCACGATTACGTCTATGGCGAACGCGCCGTGGCCGACGCGTTCGAGCAGCATGGTATTCCCGTGCTCGACCACGCGCGCCGCAGCATGAGCTTTCAAGACCATGCCATCGATCTCGTCGGAGTTCCCGATGCCCATGTGACAAGGGCCGAGGCTTATGCGTTGCTCGCCGACCTCTCGGCGGAGCGGCCGACGATCGTGCTCGCGCACGATCCCGTGTGGTTTGCGCATCTACCCGCAGGCCCGCACCTCATGCTGGCCGGCCACACGCACGGCGGCCAGATCAAGCTTCCCGGCATCGGCGTCGTGCGCACCGCCACCAAGGCGCCGCGGCGCTGGAGCCATGGACTCATCGAGGAGCGCGGACAATACCTCTATGTGACGAGCGGCATCGGAACCAGCGGACTGCCGCTGCGGTGGGGCGTTCCTCCGGAGATTGCGGTGCTGGACATGTCGGGCACGGCGTAGCCCCGCACAGGCAGCCACGAACGGCGGGAAGCGACAATTCGGTGTACGCTTTGTGCCGATTTTGTTGCAAAAGTCGTTGATGGTTCTCGCGAATAATGATTCCGTCGCCTCTGATGCGATTCGCGGCGGAGTCGGGCGATGATGGGGCGGCTCAATCACGAGCAAGGTCGGCTGTTTTACTCGTTTTGTCTTGAAGAGGCTGTTCCCGACGATCACTTGGTTCGCAAGGTC
>JBJMTU010000135.1:0-11773 GCA_045811545.1 Xanthobacteraceae bacterium
ATCGCTACGCAGCAATTGTCGGGCAGGCGGCGGTGTTTTTTCTCCCACGCCGCGAGATCCTCGCGTGTGAGCAAGTAGTCGGGGTTCTGCGCCGCCTTGGCCGCTACATCGACCACCGCGAGCGGCACGACGAGCGTGTCCGCTGGAATTTTTTCGACGGTGGCACCGGAGTCGGAGAAATGGATTGGAGCGTCCAAGTGCGTGCCGGCATGCTCGATGATCCGCCACCAATAGAGATTGAATCCATCCTTCTTGAGATCGAATTTTTTCTCCATCTCAATCCCCGGCACACCGAAGAAGGTCGGGAAATCGGGCGACATCGTATGCGTCAAATCGACAGCCGAGGTGAAGCTGCGCGCGGGCGTGGCTTGCGCTACCTCTGGCACCGTCGCCGTGACGGCGAATGTGGTGGCGAGCGCCCCCTTGAAGAACCCCCGCCGCGAAAGTGCACGCCGCACCGCTTCCTGACAGCCGGGAACGCACATGCCAAGCCTCCATCCTGTCGGCCGCCCGCGATGCCAGCTTGACGCCGCAAAGACCGATGCGCAATCGGCATCGACCTCGCGGTGGTTTGCAACACTTACCCGCAGTTGCGAAGGGAAACGAGATCCAAGGCGGCGAATGCCGGCCACCGGTCTTTGATAGCTGAAGCCGGATCACGTGCCGGCAGGTTTCTTCGCCGGCGCCTTCTGCGATTTTGCCGGCGCAGGCGGCGGAGTAGGCGCGCGCTCGATCGATACCAAGCGCCCGCCCTCGAAACGATAGATCCCCGGCGAAGGGCCGCGCAGATACGTGAGCGTCACGATGCGTTCGCCGCGCTCGTCCGAAGCAAAGTCGATCTTTTCTACCGGGCCGGCGCGCCGCACCACATCGCATTCCGTCATCTGCAGCGCAATGCCGCCGGCAACGGCGGGCGCGGCCCCCACTGTCGGATCGCTACCGGCTTGTGCGGATTCGCTACTACACTGGCCGGCAGCGTTGACGAGATCCGCGGCGGTCACAAGTCGCAACGTGAAATCGTGCTTGCCGCCCGAAAACGTCGCCCAATCAGGCTTGCGCAGCAATGTTTCGGGCTTGGGAAGGGTGACATTGTTGAGGCCGAGATCAGTCGAGCATGCAGCCACGGCGGCCCCGAGCGTCGCCATGGCGATCATTCGCAACACGATTTGGTTCAATCGTTGCATCGCAACGGCCCCGAGCCGACGTATTACGGCCGCACCCGCGGCTGCGTGACGCGGACCGCGATTACCCAGGCAAACCAGAGACACACAAAATACATCGCCAGAAAGGCTGGCAGGCTTGCTACCGGCACGGTTCGTTCAATGGCAAGCCCGATGAAATAGGCAACGAAATCCCCCGTAATCACCAAGGCGACATAGACGATGAGCAGGGACATGGCCCGTTTCCCAAGTTGGCGATATTCCAACACTTTTGGACCGCGCCCGCAATGGCCGCAGCACGTTCAATACGCGCGGTCGGTGGGATGCTTGTAGCCGGTTGCGCCACTACCGTCAGCGGGGTCGACGAATTCATTCCAAGCGCCGCCAGCGCCCCTGCTCGTCCGGCCGCCAATAGATAACATCGAAGCCCTTCGCCTTGCCTTCGCTCCACTGTGCGCGGGCGGCAGCGACCGCGTCTGGATCCTCTCCATCGACGAGGAGCACGATGCGCTGGTAGGCGCTGGCGTCTATCGGCATCGGCGCCCCGTCGATGAGAAAGCACACCGCGGCACCGTTGGGATTGTCGCCGTTGAGCGTGAGCAGGATCGGCTGTTCGCTCGCCTCGGCCTCCCGCCAGGTCCCGTGCGGCAAGAAGCTGTCGTCGCTAAAGGTCCACAGCTGGGCGTCGAGCGCCTCGACTCGTTCCTCCGAGGCTGCCTGCACGATCACCCGCCAGCCGCGTTCGACGGATTTTTCGATCAGCGCCGGAAGGACGCGCTCGAGCGGCTGGCGTTGCAGCTGATAGATCAGAATTTCCGTCATCGTGATTGCGCTATCGGCATGCGATGCTCCGTGACGGCAACCGATCGAGAGTGCGCACTATTTCTCGTAATATTCGGCAACAAGCCGGTCCAAGAGTCGTACGCCGAAACCGGAGCCCCAGCTCCGGTTGATGTCGGTTTGAGGCGAGCCCATGGCGGTGCCGGCAATATCGAGATGCGCCCACGGTGTCTTGTCGACGAAGCGCTGTAACAACTGCGCCGCAGTGATCGCACCGCCCCACCTCCCGCCGGTATTCTTCATGTCGGCGATCTTCGAATCGATCATCTTGTCGTATTCCGGCCCGAGCGGCATGCGCCAGACGCGCTCGCCGATTTCGCTGCCGACCTTGACCAACCGTTCAGCAAGCTTTTCGTCGTTGGCAAATAAGCCGGCGTATTCCTGCCCGAGGGCGACGATGATCGCGCCGGTCAAGGTCGCAAGATCGATCATGAATTTCGGTTTGAAACGCTTGTTGACGTAGTGCAGCAGGTCGGAAAGCACGAGCCGACCCTCGGCGTCGGTGTTGATGATCTCGATCGTCTGACCTGACATACTTGTGACGATATCGCCGGGGCGCTGCGCCTTGCCGTCGGGCATGTTCTCCACGACCCCGATGGCACCCACGGCATTGACTTTCGCCTTGCGCGCCGCCAGCGCATGCATGAGCCCGACAACGCATGCCGCTCCCGCCATATCGCCCTTCATGTCCTCCATGTTGGCGGCGGGCTTGATCGAAATGCCACCGGTATCGAAACAGACGCCCTTGCCGACGAAGGCAATCGGGGCGGCGCCACGTTTGCCACCGTTCCAACGCATGATCACGGTGCGGCTTTCATGTTCGGAGCCCTGTCCGACCCCGAGCAGCGCATTCATGCCCAGTTTCTTCATCTCCTTGACGTCGAGCACATCGACAACGACACTGAGCTTTTTCAGACCGCCGGCGCGCCGTGCAAATTCTTCCGGGTAGAGCACGTTGGCCGGCTCGTTGACGAGATCGCGCGCAATCACCACGCCGTTTGCGACGGCGGCGCGCTGCACGAATGCATTTTCCGCAGCCGCCACCCGCGCGACCGCGATCTTGACCCTGACCTTTGCCGATTTTTCTTCCTCTTCCTTGCGTTTGGTCTTGTAGCGCTCGAACGCATACGCGCGCAGCTGCACCCCGAGCGCCAGGTCGGCGGCCCGTTCCGGCCTGAAGGCGCCGCCGGACAGATCGGCGATAAGGGTGGCATCGCTCGCCGCCGCGGGAATCTTGCCCATCGCCGCGCCGCCGAGTTTCACGAAATCCTGCGGCTTAAGATCGCGCGGCTTGCCGACGCCCACGACGACAAGGCGCTGCACGTCGAGACCGGACGGCGCGACGAGGTCAAGGGCGGACCCGTTCTTGCCTTTGAACCGGTCGGCGGTTGCCGCCCGCTTGATCAGCCCTTCCACAGGCTCAATGGCGCGCCGCGCCACCGAGCCGAATTTGAGCCCCTCTTCACAGAACAAGACGAGAACCCCCTTGGTGGGCGCGCCAAAGCGCACAAATTCAAGCTCCAGGCGGCCAGGCATGGGGGTCGTCTCCTCTCGAGTGGGCACGGGTTGCGCGCCGCGAAAGTGGGAACTTTTGCGGACGCAATCAAGCTTGCCCCAAATACGCGAAAATCATGGAGCTCGGCGCCAAAAGAGGTGAAATGGGCGCGTTTTGCCCTTCGGAGCACACGCTTGCCACCGGTGCGAGCCCAGTCCGCTCAACGAGGCCGGTTCGAGTCGCAAGGAGGGCCGCTTGGACCAGCGCCTGTGGCCGCCGGGACACATGATCCGGATTAACGTTTTGTTGTGCATAGTCAAAGGCTTTGCCTTGGCCAAGCCACTTTGTTCCCCGATCAGATAAAGGGTACAAAAGGGGCTTCGGATAGCATCGGTGCGCTGCCGCGGGCGTAGGGGGCCCGGGCGCACCGAGGGTTCGCCGCGAGCGGGGACGCGCAAGTCGGATGGGGTCCATCGGCCGCTATATTTTCCGCACCACGCTCGGTGCGTTCCTGGTCATTTGCGCCAGCGTGACCGCGCTCATGTGGATCACGCAGGCGCTGCGCGACATCGACCTGATGACGAATCAGGGCCAAAGCATCTTCGTCTTCGTCGGAATCACCGGCCTCATCATTCCGCTGCTCATCCTGATCATCGCCCCGATCGCGTTGATGATTGCGGTCGCGCACGTGCTCAACAAGCTCGGCAACGATTCCGAGCTTATCGTGATGAATGCGGCCGGAATGCCGCCCTGGGTTCTCTTCCGCCCCTTCCTGGCGGCCGGCATCGTCGTCTCGCTGATCGTCGCCGCGATCAGCGTCTACATCTCGCCCTGGGGATTGCGCGAGTTGCGGCGCTGGGCAACCGAAGTTCGCGCCGATCTCGTCTCCAACATCGTGCAGCCCGGGCGTTTCATCAAATTGGAAGAGCGGCTGACGCTGCATATTCGCGAACGGCTCCCCAACGGACAGTTGCTGGGCATCTTCATCGATGATCAGCGTGACCCGAAGGAGCGGGCGACCATCCTCGCCGAGCAGGGGGACATCGTAAAAAACGACCGCGGCCTCTTTCTCGTGCTGGAAAACGGCAGCGTGCAGCGGCATGAGACGGGACAACGGGATCCTGCGCTCGTGCTGTTCAACAGCTACGGCTTTGACCTGTCATGGCTTTCGAACAGCAACCAGAGCCTGAAATACTCCGTGCGGGAACGATATCTATGGGAGCTTTATGATCCCTCGCGGACCAAGATGACGTTTGCCGACGAGCCGGCTCAAGTCCGCGCCGAATTTCATGACCGGATCACGGCGCCGCTTTACCCGCTCGCGTTTGTCGTTTTGACCTACGCCTATCTCGGCGCGCCGCGCACGACCCGGCAGAACCGCACCATGTCGCTCATGGGCGCAATCAGCGCCGTGGCGGCGCTGCGCGGACTTGGCTTCGTCGGCACGATCGCGGGCGTGCACACTCCGATCGTCCTGCTGCTTCCTTACCTGGCCCTGATTGCGACATTCGTGCTGGGCTACATCGCCATTTCGCGCGGCGTCATCATCGAGCCCCCGGTCTTCATCGCAAACGCAATTACCCGCGTCATGGAGCGCGTCACTCAGCGCACCAACGCCCTGATGGGGCAAGCACCATGATCGCCGGCACCCTCTCGCGATACTTCGGATGGCGTTTCCTCTCGGCGGTGCTGGCCGTATTCGCGGGAACGCTGGTGCTCACAGCGATGATCGATTTTCTCGAATTGTTGCGGCGGTCCGCGGATATCAAGAACGTCTCGACCTTAATCGTCGCCCAGATCACTCTGCTGCGCGTTCCCTTCATCACCGAGCGGGTCATGCCTTTTGCGGTGCTGGTCGGCGCGATGTTCTGCTATCTGAATTTGTCACGCCGCCTGGAGCTTGTGGTCGCACGTGCGGCGGGAATCTCGGCTTGGCAATTCGTCGCGCCCGCCCTTGTCATTGCCATCCTGCTCGGGCTCGCGCTGACGATGGTCTACAATCCCATCTCGGCGAGCTTGCGCGAGCAGTCCACAAGGCTTGAAGCCGATCTGTCCGGCCGCGACAGCGGCTTCCGCAGCACCGGACGCGGATTCTGGCTGCGTCAACGCAGCGAAGACGGCCAAGCAGTCATCAATGCCAAGTCGAGCCGTCAGCAGGGGATCGAACTGGGTGGCGTGACGGTGTTCCGGTTCGACGCCAACGGCCACTTCAGCGACCGCATCGAGGCCAAGAGCGCCACACTCGAGCCGGGATACTGGCGGCTCGAAGATGCGCGGTTTTACGTCAGCGGAGCGGCACCATCGGATCGCGACACCTTCCTGCTCAAGACGCCCTTGACGCCAGTGCAGGTGGGCGAAAGCTTCGCCACGCCAGAGACCGTGCCGTTCTGGCAACTGCCGTCGTACATCGACCACGCCGAAAGCGCAGGTTTGGCCGCCGCCGGTTACCGATTGCAATACTATCAACTTTTGGCGCAGCCGTTCTATCTCGCGGCTATGGTGCTTCTGGCTGCGTCGGTCAGCCTGCGGTTTTTCCGTTTCGGGGGTGTCCAGAAGATCGTCCTGGGCGGCATCGGCGCAGGCTTTGCGCTCTACATCTTGTCGAAAGTGACCGGCGACTTGAGCAAAGCCGGAATGATGGGGCCCCTCGCCGCGGCAGGACTGCCGCCCCTCCTGGGCGGCGTGACCGGCTTGATTGTGCTGCTTTACCAGGAGGATGGGTGATGGCGCGCGCGCTTACCCATCCGCGACTGCCGCGCCGCCGCACCCGCTGGGGCGCGTTCGTCTTTCTTGCGGGCGCCGTCGCGCTGCTTGCGAGCACGGTCGATGTCCCGCCCGCGGCCGCCCAGATGGTGGCTTTCCCACCGCGGCCAAAACCGCCCGTTCGCGCCCAACGTTCGCAGGACCAGATGCTCATCCGCGCGGAAGAAATCAACTACGACTACACCAACGAACGCGTGTCTGCCGTCGGGAATGTGCAGCTCTATTTTGGCGGTTCCACGCTCGAAGCCGACCGGGTGATCTACGACCAGAAAACCAAGCGCCTGCACGCCGAAGGAAATGTACAGTTGACCGAGGCTGACGGCACGGTCACTCACGCCGAAATCATGGATCTCAGCGATGACTATCGCGACGGTTTCGTTGATTCGCTGAGACTAGATGCGCCCGAGCAGACCCGCTTCGCCGCCCCGCGCGCGGAGCGCGTGGGCGATTTCACAGTCTTCCATAACGGCGTCTATACCGCCTGCGAGCCGTGCGTGGAGGATCCGAGGCGGCCGCCGAAATGGCAAGTGAAAGCCGCGCGGATCATCCACGATCAAGGCGAGAAGATGCTGTATTTCGAGGACGCTCGGCTCGAGTTTCTCGGCGTCCCGCTGGCCTATATGCCATACATGTCGGCGCCCGATCCGACCGTGAAACGCAAGACCGGTGTGTTGACGCCGACCTACAGCACCAGCTCTGTCTACGGACTTGGCGTCGCCGTCCCGTACTATTGGGCGCTTGCCCCCAATTACGACTTTACCTTCACGCCCTTGATTACGACTAGGCAGGGTCCGCTGCTACAAGGCGAGTGGCGCCAGCGGCTGCTCGATGGCGCTTACAACATTCGTGCCACCGGCATCTTTCAGCTCGACAAAAACCTGTTTGTGAACACGCCCGCTTATCACGACTGGCGCGGCAGCCTGGAGACAGCGGGCCAGTTCAATCTGTCGGATAAATGGGCGTGGGGCTGGAACGCAACCGTGCTTTCGGACAAGAACTATCTCTACGATTACGGGCTCATCCGAAACCTGCAAGTTCCGACCAACCTGGTCAACATCACCCCCGATTACGCCCTCTCGCAGCTCTACCTCGCAGGTCGCGGCGACCGCAGCTACTTTGACGCGCGGACGCTCTACTTTTACGGGCTCTCGGGTTTCGACGACCAAGGTCAGCTCCCGATCGTGCATCCGGTGATCGATCATGACTACGTCTTTAACAGCCCGATCTTCGGCGGCGAGCTCAGCTTCCATAACAATTTGATCAGCGTCTCCCGCGAGACGGCCAACTTCGACGCAATTTCGCAGACGGCATTGAACGGCAATCTCTGCGCCCAGACCGCCGATCCGGCGGTCATCAACCGCAGCAATTGCGTGCTGCGCGGCGTCCCCGGCAACTACACCCGAGCGACCACCGAGTGGAGTTGGAAACGCACGGTCATCGACCCGTTCGGCCAGATGTATACCCCCTTCGTCAGCGTGCGCGGGGACTTCGCCGACATGAATATTTCCAATCAGTCGGGCGTGTCCAACTTCATCAACACCAGCCAGAGCGACATCGGACGCGTGATGCCGGTCGCCGGCCTCGAATATCGCTATCCGCTCATCAACGTGCAGCCCTGGGGCACGCAGACGATCGAGCCGGTTGGCCAGCTTATCTTGCGGCCGAACGAGACCTTCGTCGGCTCGTTTCCCAACGAAGACGCGCAAAGCCTCATCTTCGACGATTCAAACCTGTTCAAGGTGAACAAATTTTCCGGCTGGGATCGCGTGGAAGGCGGCGGCCGGGCGAATGCGGGCATCCAATATACCGCCCAGTTCAATCGCGGCGGGAACGTCAATTTCCTGTTCGGACAATCTTACCAGCTCTACGGGCTGAACTCCTTTGCGCTTCCCAGCACGACCAATACCGGCCTCAACAGCGGTCTGGATACCGCGACATCGGATTACGTGGCGCGCGCGTCATATCAGCCAACCGCTGCCCTAACCTTTACCTCGCGCTTCCGTTTCGCCGAGACCGACTTCACGCTTCAGCGTAGCGAGCTCGAAGCCGTCGCCGCCTTCGGCCGCTGGACAACCACGGTGATGTACGGCAACTACGCTCCTCAGCCGCTGATCGGGTTCCTGAACCGCCGCGAGGGTATCCTCGGCAGCGCACGGCTCAAGCTCAATCCTAACTGGGTCCTGCTGGGCGCGGCGGGATACGACGTCCATGCCAAGTCGGTGACTCAGACCCAGATCGGCGTCGGGTACATCGACGACTGCCTCATCTTGGCCCTGAATTACGTGACAAGCTACGCCTACAGCGGCAGCGTGTCGGTCAACCACAGCTATATGATGCAGATCAGCTTGCGCACGCTTGGCGGTACGACGAACTCGGCTGCACAAGGAGTCTCCCCGATCAATACTGCGGCATTCGGTACCACGCATTAAGCTACGGCCGGGTTTGAGCTGAATGGCTCGATCGAAGTATATGATCATGGCCTGTGCGGGCGAGGAGCGAGGCGCCGGCTTTCAGTGGAGAGGAAGCTGACGGAGCGATGATGTTCAATACTTGCAGGACCTGCCGCAATCTAATGACCGCCGCGGTCCTCGTGTTCGGTGCCACCGCGCTGCCCAGCGCCGCGCGCGCCCAGCAGGTGGTGGTCATCGTCAACGGCGAGCCGGTCACGGCTCTCGACATCGAGCAGCGCGCCAAGCTCATTCAGTTGTCGTCGCACAAGACTCCGACGCGCCAAGAGGTGCTGGAGGAGCTGATCAACGAAAAGCTCAAGGTGCGCGAGGCCAAGAGATGGGGGCTGGAGATCCCCAGTTCCGAGGTCGACACCGCCTACGCCACGATGGCAAGTCGCATGCGATTGACCGCGGAGCAGTTGACCGAGCACCTCGCCAAATCTGGCGTCCACGCAGCTACGCTCAAGGCCCGCATCAAGGCCGATCTTACCTGGCCGCAACTCGTGCGCGGGCGGTATCAGCAGAGCTTGCACATCGGCGAGAAGGACATTCTCACCGCAATGGAATCGAAGTCGAACGACACCGTCGGCTATGACTACACCCTACGCCCGATCCTTTTCTTCGTCCCGGCCGGATCGCCGGACCCGTTTGTGGAGGGGCGCAAGCGCGAAGCGGAAGCCCTGCGCGGCCGTTTTCAGGGCTGCGAGTCCGGACTTGGCTTCGCTCGCGCACTGAAGGACGTCGCTGTGCGCGAACAGGTCATTCGCAGCTCGGCTGATATACCCGAACAGCTGCGCAAGGTGCTCGAAGGTATCGAGGTCGGCCGATTGACGCCGCCGGAGGTCACCAAATTCGGAATCGAGATGTTCGCGATCTGCGCCAAGAAGGAGTCTGCGGCCGACAATTCCCCGGCGAGGCGTCAGGTGCGCGAATCCATCATGGCCGAGCGTTACGAGAAGCACTCCAAGCAATATCTGCAGGAGCTACGTCGCGGCGCAATGCTCGAATACAAATAGGACTCCAGCGTCATGGCACGGCCTTTGGCGCTGACGCTGGGTGAGCCGGCCGGTATCGGACCCGACATCACCTTCGCGACCTGGCGGCGGCGCGCGGAACTCAAGCTGACGCCTTTCTATCTTCTCGCCGATCCGGCATTCGTGGCACGACGCGCCGAGCGGATCGCGCCTGACCTAAGCATCGCAGTGGTCGAACCGGCGGGGGCGTGGGCGGCGTTCGAGACCGCGCTCCCCGTCGTCGACATCGGCGTGCCAGTGAGCGCCGAACCCGGTCAGCCGGATCAATCGAGCGCACCGGCGGCGCTGGCCGCCATTCGCCGCGCGGTCGCCGATGTCCACGCCGGAGCGGCGGCCGCGATCGTCACCAATCCGGTCGCCAAGAACGTCCTGTATCGCTCGGGCTTCCCCGAGCCGGGACACACCGAATACCTCGGCAAGCTGGCGGAGGAGCAGACCGGCATCGCTGCCCAGCCGGTCATGATGCTATGGTCGCCGGAGCTCGCCGTGGTGCCGGTCACCATCCATCTTCCGCTCAAAGACGTCATCACCAAGCTCACCGCGGAACTCGTGGTCGAAACCGGCCGGATTGTCGCGCGCGACCTGCGCGAGCGGTTCGACATCGGCCGCCCGCGTCTTGCCATTGCCGGCCTCAATCCGCACGCGGGCGAAGAGGGTGCGCTTGGTGACGAGGACCTTACCGTGGTCCGCCCGGCCGTCGAACGTCTCAAGGCCGAGGGCATCGACGCCCGCGGGCCGTTGCCGGCCGACTCGCTTTTTCATGAGGCGGCACGCGCGAGCTACGACGTGGCACTTGCGATGTATCACGACCAGGCGCTGATCCCGATCAAGACGCTGGCCTTCAATCACGCAGTCAACGTCACTCTCGGCTTGCCGTTCGTGCGGACGTCGCCCGATCACGGCACCGCCTTCGACATCGCGGGCAGCGGCCGCGCCGATCCCACGAGTCTGATCGCAGCCCTTCAACTTGCGGCAAGATTGTCGACGCGTGCCCGATCCGATCGAGTCGCGCGTCACGCATGAGCGCCATCGATGATCTTCCGCCGCTGCGCGAGGTGATTCGTCGGCATGGTCTGAGAGCCAAGAAATCGCTCGGCCAGAATTTTCTTCTCGATCTCAACCTTACCGCGCGCATTGCGCGCGCGGCCGGCCCGCTCGAGGGCGTCGACGTGGTCGAGATCGGCCCCGGGCCGGGTGGGCTCACCCGCGCGCTCCTCGTCGCAGGCGCTCGCCGGGTGATCGCAATCGAGCGCGACCACCGCGCCGTCGCGGCACTGGAGCAGATCGCCGTGCGATACCCAGGGCGCATCGAGATCGTCGCCGGCGACGCGCTCAAGGTCGATCCGCGTCCGCTCGTCGGCGGCGCACCCGCGCGGATCGTTGCGAATCTGCCCTACAACATTGCCACTGCCCTCCTCGTCGGCTGGCTGGCGTTCGAGCCGTGGCCGCCTTGGTACGATCGGCTCGTGCTGATGTTCCAACGCGAAGTCGCCGAGCGCGTCGTCGCCGCCCACGGCTCCAAGATTTACGGACGCCTTTCCGTCCTGGTTGGTTGGCGCTGCAGGGCGCGTATTCTCTTTGACATTGCGGGCACGGCTTTTGTGCCGCCGACGAAGGTTACCTCGTCGTTGGTCGAGCTGGTGCCGCGCGAACGTCCACTCGCCTGCGAGCGCTGCGCGCTCGAGCGGGTGATCCAGGCGGCGTTCGGCCAACGGCGCAAGATGCTGCGCCAAAGCTTGAAATCGCTCGGCACCGACCCGATGGCCCTGCTCAAGGCCGCAAGCATCGAGCCGACCGCGAGGGCCGAAGACGTGCCGGTCGAAGGCTTCGTCGCCCTGGCACGGGCCTTTGCCGGGCGGTGACGAAGGCTGTGGCTGCGCTCGCGCGACGCCACCACGGCGGCGCTTGCGCCCACCGCGGTATCACAGCTGCGCCTGCAGCCGGCGGACGAAATCGGAAAGCCCCGTCTGCCGTTCGCGCTTGAGACGCTCGGCCGCCAGGATCGTGTGCACTTCTCTAAAAGCGCGATCG
>JBJMTU010000136.1:0-12897 GCA_045811545.1 Xanthobacteraceae bacterium
GGGGCAACGACCTCGAGGTCAACGTGCTCAAGGGCAAGAAGCTCACCAATATCCGCACCCATGCCAAGGACGAGGCGGTGCGGCTGATCCCGCCGATCCAGATGACACTGGAGAAGGCGCTCGCCTATATCGGTGAGGACGAACTGGTCGAGGTCACCCCGAAAGCGATCCGGCTGCGCAAGAAGCTGCTCGATCCCAACGAGCGCAAGAAGGAGGAGCGGCGCAAGGAGGCGGAGCGGGTGTGATGCGATCGGGCTCGTTGCCCCATCACAGTCGTCCCCGCGCATAGCGCGTCGAAGACGCGCGTAAACGCGCTTATGCCGGGGACCCATATTCCAGAGGCGGTGGTTATGGGTCCCCGCGTTCGCGGGGACGACAGCTGGTGATTCGGCACCGGAGTTCTGCGCCGTAGCCGCTATTCCAGCCGTTTCGGACGCCGCACGAACGAATTTCGCGCCTTGCCGTGTCGCCGCCGCAACATTCCGTTAGCCGGCCAACATAGCTCGATTTTTCGCGGCCTTCGCAGATGCTCCGCGGTGCCGCAGTGTGGCAAATCCACATCAATCGCCAACGTTGTTAATGCCGAATTAAACATAACTCTTGAAGCGCGGCGGAGTGCTTGCTTCAATCAAGTCATGAGCACGACCCTGATCGAAGTCCGCCGCGCCAAGCCGTCCGATGCACGGGCGATTGCGGCGACGCACGATGACGCTTGGCGGTGCGCCTATCAGGGGATCATTCCCGGGCCCGAGCTCGACAAACTCATTAACCGGCGCGGCCCGGTTTGGTGGGATGCGGCGGTGCGCAAAGGCAGCCGGATCACGGTGCTCGCTTTCGGCGAATGCGTGGCTGGCTACGCCAACTATGGCCGCAACCGCGCGCGCAGCCTCTATTACGACGGCGAGGTCTACGAGCTCTATCTGCGGCCGGAATTCCAAGGGCTCGGCTTCGGCCGCAAACTGTTCTCTGCGGCGCGGCGTGACCTGGTACAGAGCGGGCTCAACAGCCTGGTGGTGTGGGCGCTCTCGGACAACGAGCAAGCGGTCGGCTTCTACCGCGCGCTCGGCGGCAAGGCCGTGGCGCGCTCCTCCGAACGCTTCGGGGGGCGCACCCTCGACAAGGTCGCCTTCGCCTGGACGAAGTAGGTCGGGCGGTATTACCCACCGTCGTCCCCGGACAAGCGGGGACCCATGACCACCGCCTCTGGAATATGGGTCCGAGCGTAAGCGCGTTTATGCGCGTCTTCGACGCGCTCGGCGCGGGGACGACAGCCAGCGGTAAGGCCCGCCTCTACTCCCGGTCGTCCGCCGGACGGTGTCCGAACGCCGGCTCCCGCAGGCCGGCGATGGCGCAGGCCGCGCGCACGGTGTTGGCGAGCAGGCAAGCGATGGTCATCGGCCCGACGCCTCCCGGCACCGGCGTGATGGCGCCCGCGATCTCGGAGACTTCGGCAAAGGCCACGTCGCCGATGATGCGCGATCCCCCATCCGCCGTGGTCACGCGGTTGACGCCCACATCGATGACGGTGGCGCCGGGCTTGATCCAATCGCGCCGTACCAATTCGGGCCGGCCTACCGCCGCAAACAAAACGTCGGCGCGCTGGCAAACCGCAGCAAGCTCGCGGGTCTTCGAATGCGCGACCGTCACGGTCGCATTTTCCACCAGCAGAAGTTGCACCAACGGCTTGCCGACGATGTTGGAGCGGCCGATCACCACTGTCTCCAGCCCCATGAGCGAAGGCTGCACAGTTTTGGCAAGCAGAATGCATCCGACCGGCGTGCAGGGCGCCAGCGCCGGCAAGCCGGCGGACAGCCGGCCGGCGTTGACGGGGTTAAATCCGTCGACGTCCTTTGCCGGATCGACCGCGGCAACGACCTTGTGTGGATCGATCTGCGCCGGCAGCGGAAGCTGCACCAGGATGCCGTGCACGTTGGGATCGGCGTTGAGCCGCGCGATGAGCGCCAAGAGCTGGGCTTCGCTCGTCTCCTTCGGCAGCCGGTGGTCGAACGATCGCATGCCGCTGCCGGCCGTCATCTTGATCTTGCTCGCGACGTAACTCTCGCTCGCCGGATTATTGCCGACGAGCACGACGGCGAGCCCCGGCGTGATGCCGCGGTCGCGCAAGAGCCGATGCACGGCATCCGCGACCTTGCCGCGCAACTCCGCCGCGATCGCCTTTCCGTCGATGATCTTTGCGGTCATGGCTTGCCGTACTGATTAACCCGGCTGTCCGCCCAAAACCACTGACTGTCGTTCCCGCGCAGGTACGCGGGGACGATGTCACATAGACCCATTGTCTGCACCGAGCATCACTCGAGCCCACCGACGGCATTACCCCATCGCGCAGATTTTCTCCAGCGCAGCGGCGAGCAGCGCGCCCGCGCCGTTGACCTTCACCCGTTTGAGCCGCGCGCTCGCGCCGGCGACGAGGCTCACGTCACGGGCGGCAACGCCGAGCGTCCTGGCGATAAGCTTGACGAGCGCCGCGTTGGCCTCGCCCTCGCTTGCCGCCGTGCGCACGCGCACCTTCAGCACGCTGCGTCCGTCGGCCAATTGCGCGATACCGTCGATGGCATCGCGGCCGCCCCGGGGCGTGAGCCGGACCGCGATGACAACACCGTCCGCCGCCGCCGTCCAAGGCGGGGCAATCATCTTGCTCAGAACACGTAGGGCAGGATGTACAACGCGATGCAGTAGCGAATGAAAATGATGATGAGGATGAGAATTACCGGCGAAATATCGATGCCGCCGAGATTAGGCATGAAATTGCGGATCGGCCGCAGCGCCGGCTCGGTTATGCGATAGAGGAAATCGGCGATCGAGCTGACGATCGAGTTGCGAACGTTGACCACGTTGAAAGCGATCAGCCAGGAGAAAACCGCTGCCGCAATCAAGATCCAGATATAGATTTCAAGGGCGAGATCGATGACGAGAAAGAGGGCGCGCATGGATTGGATTCGCTTCTGAGAATCGTAGACAAGATGTAGCGGGACGAGACGACGTAAACAAGCACGACAGCCGATGAAACCGCCTCGTCGTCGCGTTCCTTGCCGATCCTTGACTCCGTCGATGCCGCGCCCTAAATGGCCCGCACTCGCAGCGATCAGCCGCACGCGGTTGCATCTTGGCGGGGCCGTAGCTCAGTTGGGAGAGCGCCTCGTTCGCAATGAGGAGGTCAGGGGTTCGACCCCCCTCGGCTCCACCATTCGCCGGCCCTGTGATCACCCGGTCGACGCCTGCTCCGCCGATACTTCTGTCGTGCCCAACCAATGGTTCAGGAACGCGGCGAGCCAGGCGCGCCCGGCGGGGTCGTAGACCGCACGGTCGGCGAAATGCGCGCCCCGCGGCTTGGCGTTGGGCAATAGCATGCGTTCATGGCCGCGCGTGGTCCACCGGCACATCATGGCGTGGGTCACGTCGGGATGAAATTGCAGCGCAAAGGCCGCGCCGCCGTACCGAAAAGCCTGTACCGGGAAGGAGTCGCCCTCTGCCAGCAAGTCGGCGCCGAGCGGGAGGTCGAAGCCCTCGCGATGCCACTGATAGACCTGCTCCGGCCAGGGATCGCACACGATGCATCCGATCTCGGTCGGTCGAATCGGATAGTAGCCGACCTCGGCGTGTCCGTCGGGATGCCGAAAGACGCGGCTGCCGAGGTGGTGCGCGAGCATCTGCGCGCCCAGGCAGATTCCCAGGAACGGCTTCTCCTCCTTCAGCGGCACGCGCAGCCAATCGATCTCGCGACGGATGAAATCGGTGGTGTCGTTCGCACTCATGGGGCCGCCGAAGATGATGGCCCCGGCATGGCCGGCCATGGTCTCAGGCAGCGGATCGCCGAAGCGGGGCCGACGCACGTCGAGCGCATAGCCGCGCTGGCGCAGGGCGTGACCAATTCGCCCAGGGGTGGACGTTTCCTGGTGCAGCACGATCAGAATCGGCCGGGGCATGGGGCGGTCATGGCGAGCATCGGTGGAATCTCAATACCCGCTCGACCCCGATTTTCAAGATGCATGGCGCAGAACCGCCATGCAGCCGCGCATCGCGTACAGCGATGAGCCATGCTCGTCGCACGACGACTGCGCCGCATCGTCCCCTCCTCCGCGTGCAGCCGAACTCGGGTCTACCCGAGTTCGGCCACTTTATTAACGGGCCGACGTCGGAAGCATCCGACTTCGGCTGGAGGGACAGGGAGGGGGCATGCAGTATGTAAGAGCATTTCAATTCACCCCCTCCCCACCCCTCCCCCGCACGCGGGGGAGGGAGCAGACCGAGCTTGTCCGCTCGCGCTGATTCCAGTTCGGTGAAATCTAACGCCCGCCGCGCTGCTGGCGCGCGATGAGGTCGAGCAAAATGCGGTGCGGCGTCAAGCGAATCGCCGTCGCCGCCACACGATTCGCGGCGCCCGGAACCACTACGCGGCGGCCCTGCATGAGGCCGCGGTAAGCATCTTTCGCCACCTGCTCGGCGGACCGCGTGAGCAGCCGCGGAAGGGCGTCGCCGCTCATGCCCGCGCGTGCCTGAAACTCGGTCGGCACCGGGCCCGGACAAAGCACGGTCACCCGCACGCCTTTCGGCTTGAGCTCGCGATGCAGCGCCTCGCTGAACGAGAGCACATAGGCTTTGCTTGCGTAATAGACGGCCATGCCGGGGCCGGGCATGAACGCGGCAATCGAGGCCACGTTGAGAATGCCGCCCCGGCGGCGCTTGAGACTGTCGATGAAGGCGAGCGAGAGATCGGTGAGCACGCGCACATTGAGGTCGACCATGGTGAGCTGCTCGGCGAGGTCGAGCTCGTCCGCCGCGCCGAGCAGACCGAAGCCCGCGTTGTTGACGACCACGTCCGGCTCGAGGCCGCGCTGGTCGAGCGCCTCGGCAATCCCCTGCACGGCCTCGGCGCGCGCGAGATCGGCGCGCAGAACCGTCGGCCGGTTCGCGCCCTTCGCGGCGATCGCGTCTGCCAGCACGCCGAGCGCCTGCTCGCGTCTTGCGACCAGAACGAGTTCGTGGCCGTGGGCGGCAAATTCGTGCGCCAGCGCCGCGCCGATCCCTGCCGACGCCCCGGTGATCAACGTGACGGGCCGCTTCTCCTGCGTCATAGCGTTCCCCGCCGGCCCGCCACGCGTTGGCCAAGCTCGATGCGTTCCCGGGATGAGACACCGAGCAGATCCGCGGCGCGCCAGATCAGATTTCTCTCGAACTCGTCGACGTCGCCGTCGGCGTAGGCGATCTCCCACATCATTTCAACCACGCGCCGGCGACCCTCCTCGTCGAGCGAGCGATTGATCAAGCTGGTGAAGTGATAGAGATCGATCGCCTCATGCTCGGCTTCGGTCGCCTCGGCGAATAATTCGTCGGTCGTCGCCTCATCGAGCGCGAACTGCCGCTTGATGACGGTGTGCAGCTTCTCGCGCTCGGCATTGCTGACATCGCCGTCGATGGCGGCGGCATGAACGAGCAGCGCCGCCGCCGCGAGGCGATAGTCGTTATGGGCGAAGTGGGCCGGATGCTTGTCGCCTTCCGACACCTCGGACAAAAACTTGCGAAAGCCTGCAAACATGGCGCCGTACCCTGGAGCGCGCCACGTTGCATGTCGCCTGCGCGAAGTCTAGGGGGGCGGGCACGCGTCCCGGATGCGGCGCAGCGCGAAACGAAGTGGAGCGGTGCCGCTGATCCGGGACCGCTACAGACTGGGACGATCCACGCAAGTCGGGCATGCCCGACTTGCGCGCATTTAAGTGCCGATCTCGGGTAAACCGAGATCGGTGTCTGCAGCGCACCACTTCGCCATAGCGCGGCGAAGACGCGCGTAAACGCGCTCATGGCTCGTGCTGCGCCGCGCCCGGGACACACTCGCCTACTGGGTGGCCTTCCCCTTGCGGAGGTTCGCCTCGAGCAGCTCGAGGTTGTTCTTGACGTAGGCATTGCCGGGGTCGCGCGCCTGCGCCTCCAGCAGCGTCTCGCGGGCGCGGCGCTGATCGCCCCGCAGCATGTAGGAGTAGCCGCGATTGTTGAGGATTTCCGCTGTGGCTCCCGCGATCTTCGTCGCCTGGTCGTAAGCCCGGTCAGCGAGATCGAAGCGGCGCTGCCGGTCGTAGCAGGCCGCTAGCCCGATCCAGGATTCGAGATCGCGCGGATGTAGCTCGACGGCGCGGCGGAAGTGGCGCTCGGCCAGGCTGAAATTGCCGTCGCGGAAGTACTTCTTGCCGAGGCTGACATCGTCATCCTTGTCGGCCGACGCCTTATTCGTGTCGCGCGACGCCTTGGCCGCGGCGGTTGATGGCTTGGGCGAGGCCGGCGGCAGGCTACCGGTCGTGACCGGATCGTCTTGCGACGCACCGGCCTGACTGGCTTCGGTCTTGGACTGGAAGAGATCGCCGAGCCTGGTCGAAGTCTCGCAGCCGTTGAGCCACAACAGGCACGCGACGGTGGCGACGAGGACTCGCGCAGCTCTCGCTCTCATTGTCGTGTTCCCCTGGCGGCCAGCAATTGCGCCCCCGAGGCGAAAGCAACGCGACGGCCGCCACCACAATCCGCATTCCAAGCTAGAGGGCGATGGTTAAGAATCCCTCGCCGCCAGCGCGCGACTTGCTGCACCGAAGGTTCCGCCCGCCTTCCCGATAAACTCAAACCTGCTAGTCTTGAGGCCGGGACGTCACATGCGAGTGGGACGATGCCATGCTGAAGCTCATTCTCGCGCTGGCTGCCGTGTTCGTGGTGGCTGCGTCGCTCGCACCGAGATTGTCGCAGGTGCACGCCGCCAGCAACAAGCCCGCCATAAAGGGCAGTCCTGGTCCGGTTAGTACCGGGAGCAAGACCTCTACTCGCTCCATCGCCACTGGCAAACATATCCCGACAGCCATACTGCAAGTACGATAAACTCGGCGCCTCGCCTCGGTGGGACTCAGCCCACTGTGACCATCCGGCACCATCCCAAGCGGTTCCTGGAGCATGGTGAATAAAGAGTATCCGCCCTATCTATGAGACCGCAGGGAGAAGCGGAGAACACATGATGTCGAAGCCATGGATCAGCTACGTCGATCCCGCCACCGTCAAGGATGAGGCCATGCGCGCCGAGTTCGACCGCTGCGCCCGCGAAGGCACGCCGCGGCCGGAAAGCCAGGCGATTCGCGCCCACGTGCCGGCCGTGTTCTGGTCGTTCGCCAATTCCTGGCGCGACGTGTTCAAGAACGGGATCGCCGATCACGGCATCAAGGAACTCTGCCGCATCTACGTATCGCGTTCGGTCTTATGCGAGTTCTGCGGCAACCAGCGCTCGATCAAGGCGGCGAAACAGGGCATCATCGAGGACGACTACCGCGATCTCATCAACTTCGAGAGCTCGAGCCGCTACGACGAGCGGCAGAAGGCGGCGCTCGCCTATGCCGAGGCCATCACTTGGGATCTGCCGGTCGACGACAAATTCTGGGCGCGGCTGCACAAACACTTCAGCGAGCCGGAGCTGGTCGAGATCGGCTATTTCGTCGCGCTGACCATGGGGCAGCAGCGCTGGCTGCGCACGCTCGGCATCGAGCACCACCAGATTCTCGCCGGCACCGATGCGTCGATGGCGCCGGGCTTCGAAACCGCCGAAGCGCTCGCGCGCTCGAAACAGGCACCCGACTATTGGGTGAGGAGGAGCGTCAAGTCCCAGGCGGCGGAGTGACCCCCTCGCGGCCTCATGCTGAGGAGCACACGAGGCGCGCGTCTCAAAGCAACAACGTTTTCAGCACCGACAGCGTAAAGATCAACACCACGCAGATCCGCCAACAGCCGGGAGTAATCCCCTACCTACTGGCGGGATTGTGATCCTGTTCGGCGCATCGCATTGATATAAATCAATGCGCCCGCCTTTTTGATATGCGCTAAGCGAACATCAACCGTCCGTGGTGTCGCCATCTCGGCGGCTGGCATGTCTCGACCGCTGCGAAGCGCGGATTATCGTAGGGAATTTCTTCCGGTCGCGCGGGTTTTTGATCCATACGGTGTGCGGTCATGACTTATCTCTTCACAATCATCGCCTTTTTTGCGGTAGCAGGAGTGGCGCTGTTCGCAAATCGGCGACAGCGTTTCAACACCGATAACGTACAGATCAACGCAAAGTATGTGCGCCAAGAACTGAGAGTGATCGCCTATTTGCTGGCGGGGGTCGTGATCCTGCTCGGCGTCATCGCGGACAAGATACAATAGGCGCCCACAGACCAAGCTCCTGGAATTCATTCCCCGTGCGGTGGCGCCCTTTGTGCTTTGATATCGCGCGCTTCGAAAGCTCGCGATCTGAAGACAAACCGACGTTGGCTTGGGATAGCGTTAGTTGATTACGACCTTGGTGAAGTACGGAGGCGCTGTGACGCCCCGCTCAAACTCTATCCAAATCAATTGCAGGCGTTCGGTCGGCGCAAAAGCCTTTTGAAACTCTCTAGGCAAGGCGGAGGCCACCGTGCCGATCCTGGAAATTGTGCCGGCTAGCGGTCCGGTGCCCGCGTGGATGGAGACCCTTTGACCGACTTCCAATTGGTACCATCTCCCGACCGGAACCCAGGCGACGACAAACCGGTGATCGCCAACCAGCTCCAACAATGGATCGCCAGCTCGCACGACGGCGCCACGATTGGCCAGGACCGTGCTGACGGTACCTGCTATGGGTGCACGTAGCTTTCCTTGATCGAACATGTCGAGAAGATCCGAAAGCGCCCGATCGGCCTGTTCGGTGGCGACCGTCAGCATCTTGATCTGATCACTCAGCGCTCGTTTTTCGGCGCGCAACGCTTCCGCATCCTTTTGGCTGTTGTAAGCCTGCTCCACAGCGGCGGTGCGATTATGACGGCAAGAAGTCCCTTTTTGTAGCTTTCGTTGAGCTGGTTTTTTCCTTCAATGGCCACCGCTTCGCGATGTTCAGCGGGCGTCAACATCGCATCCACCACTTCGCTACGAATGTCCATTTCGACGAGTCGAGCTGCCCGCGAAGCTGCTTCGGAGCTCAGTCTGGCGCGGGTCTCCGTCACTTGCTGCGAAGATATCTGTACAACCACTTGCCCTTCGGCGACTCGGACGCCTTCCTTTACCATCACATCTCGAACGGTCACGTTATATTCGGCGGCGACGACAGCTGGTTGCCCGAGAACCAAACCATCGCCACGCAGGTAGATGTGTCCGCCGAAGAAAACATCGAACACCCAGACCGCAAATCCGATCAGCGCGAAAAGGTAGGTCCATTTGATGGCCGTGCGCTTCACGAGAGTCTCCACCTTTGTTGCTCTGGAATGTAGTTGTTGCGCCGCGAGCTAACAAAAATGAGCTCGCCGACGATCGCCACCATTCTAATGGGACGCATGACGATATTTTGCATCAACGTATACAAGGGGATGTAGGGAAACAGCCTGAATGGGACTCGTGCCGCGATGCACATGAAAACATCCAGAGCGGTAAGCCCTATGAGAATTGCACCCAACAAAGTGAAGGCAAATTCTCCCACATTGCTCCACAGCCAGACGCAATAAATTGGCAATGCGAGGGGCAAGACAATTGAAAACCAAATCACATCCAGGATCACCAGAGCTTCAACCAACCGAAAATGGGCTGATAGTGGACTGATGTTTCCAATGCATCTTCTGCACCAGACTGTAATCAACCCGGAATCCCAGCGAAGCCTTTGGATCGTCAAGGCGGTCAGCGTCTCTGGAACCCTGGTCTTCCCGACCGCTTCCGGCGCAAACCGGATTTTGTATCCTGCATCTCGCAATTTCATCGTCAGGGCTGCGTCTTCGGAAACCTCCATATCCAGCCCACCAACTTCTCGAAGCGCGGAAAGCCGGAAAGCTCCACATGCTCCAGATACATTCGGCATCAGATCCAATGCGTCGGTTACCTGGCGACCCATCGAAATGGCGATCGCATATTCGACGGCTTGAAAGCGGGTCGTGAGGCTGGCGCTTTCGTTGTCGACTTTAAGGTCGCAGCTTACGCCTCCTACTTTCGGATCAGTGAAATAGCGCAAAGCCGCGTCGATAGCGCCAGGCTCTAGCCTCGTGTCAGCATCGACAATGAATACGATCTCGCCCGTGCATTCTTCCAAGGCGAGATTGATGGCCGTAATTTTGCTGCTTCTTTTTGGAAGCCGAATAGCTTTATGAACCAAACCTTCGGTCTTCAATTGTTCAACGATTTTCCACATATCGTCAGTCGATCCATCATCAACTACGATGATCTGATCGGCGTTGATCGATTCGACACAAGCTCGGATGGAATTAGCTTCATTGTGTCCGGCCACGATCGTGCTGGTCGTGAGCCGAAGCGGCGGCAGCTTCTTTCTTTCAAAAATGGAAATCACGACGAGACTGATGACGTATCGCGGCACGTCGAACATCAACGTGAACCAAAATAGGAGAGCGAGCGACGCCGGATCGAGGGAGAGCAAAAGATAAAGCGATTTCACGTCCGGCCCCCCAGCTGGCGTAAGCCGCCCCCCTCAAGCTTGCATTACTGCAAAGCCGTTCGATCCAATGTTTGGCCAACAGCAGCAGGGGCGCGCGAGACCGTGCCCGTGGACGATTCATGCGTTCGGCGGAGCGTTCGCTCGACGGCGGCACGGACGCGCCGGACTTCCGCAGCGGAGTTCGGCTCATCCTGTGCTGCCGCGCTCGCCGCAGTGCTCGACGATCGTCCTACGGCTAGGGAACCGAGACCGGTTGTCTCTGGTTCCTGCGCGCTTGGAAGCGGCTTTGCCGTTTGCGACATCGACAATGTAGTGGACTTCTGCAAATCGGACTGGCCGTTCGGCGCGCTCTGCTCCGGCGCGGCGACCAGCGGGGCCCGACGACGCTCATCCATGCTCTGCGCGCCCAGACCAGCTGCGCCGGCGAGCGCGACAACGCACGCGGTGATCAAAGCATTCTTCATAGCGATCTCTGGGAGCCCCGACACCGACGAGGAACGCAACCACCAGCGGAGTACCCATGCACCACCAAACGAACGGATACGGGGGGCTGAAGTTCCAATCCCAGGAGCTCATTTTTGCAAATGACACGCAAATGGTCTTGGCGCGGGGGACCTTCGTAGGATAAGCCTAGGATATATAAAGACAATTCACACAGGCGGGGAATTCGCATACCGGAACCACAACAAGGTCGCGACGCGGCTATACCCGCGCGAACCCCCGCGGGAACGAATGCAGCCGCTCGACGCCGGCATTCGTGATCAGTAAGAGCTCGCCGGTCTGCACCCCCCCTCTGCCGTCGCGCGTGGCCACGTTGGGCTGCACCACGACCGTCATGCCGGCCTCGAACGGCTCCGCCGGAATGGGCCCGGCGGGGCGGCTTCTGCTGCCGAGGATCGGCGGGAAATAGCCGCCGCCATACCCGTGCAGGAGATCGTCGATGATGGTGAAGCCCGCGTCTTCGATGACGCCCGAGGCCTCAATCACTTGAGCCGGCGTCGCGCCGGCCTTGAGCACCGCGGCAACCGCGTCGAAGGCTGCATCGGCGGCAGCGTGCAGCGCGCGATAGAGCGGCGGCGGCTCCTCGCCGACTGCGAAGCTGCGCAGCACCTGGCCGGAATGATCCCAGAATGCCGCGCTGATCTCCGCGAACACGATGTCGCCTTTCGTCACCCGCCGGGTCGAGGGAAACTGCGCCGGCGCACCGAGCTGCGGATCGTGCATGGAGGTCGTGCCGATGAAGTGGATGACGTTGGTGCCGCCTTCGCGCGTATAGGCGCGCTCGATCAGGTCACCGAGCGCGCGCTCGGTCAGCCCCACGGCGAGACCGTCGCGCAGCCCCGCCATGCCGCGATCGCTCAGCCAGGCGCCGATGCGCAGCCAGTCGATTTCTTCCTGCGATTTCACGCGCCGCAAGCGCACGTAGGCGCGGTTGAGGTCGGCAATCTTGCCGAAACGCGCGGCGAGCGCGGCATGCTGGGCAAAACCCATCGGCCCGATGACGGCGACGCGATTTTGCCGCGCGCCGCGCGTTTCCAGCACGGCGATGGCGGCGCCGATGGATGATTCGCCGCCCCAGGCGACCTCGGCTTCGCTCGCGAGCCGCTGCGCCAGCGGTGCATGGTTGATCCATTGCACGAACAGCGCGTCGCGCTCGCCCGGCGTGAGCACGCCGATGGCCTCGACCGTCACCGGCCATTGCGTGAGCCACTGCACCGCGGAGCCGGCGCGGTTCGCTCCGTAGAACACGAGATGGTCGCACTCCGCTTCGGCGAGCGCCGCCTCGACCGCGGTGCGGCGGCGTGCCATCTCAGCCGCGCTGAAGCGCGGATATTCGGCTTCGAGAATGGACTTGAGCCGCGGCGGCAGCGGCGGCCAATCGCGCTCGGTCATGCGCTCGCGCGCGCCATGGTGTCCGGCTTCGCGGCAAGCCGCTCCTCGACGAGCTTGCCCACCGCCATCATGTCGACTTTGCCGGTGCCGAGCACGGGGAGCTTGTCGAGCACCCACACCTCGGCGGGAATCATCAGATCGGAGGCATGCTTCGCTTTGGCGAAGCTCTGAAAATCGGATCGCGTCGCGCCCTTCTGCTGGGTCAACAGAATGAGCCGCTCGCCCTTGCGCGGATCGGGTACGGCCACGACCGCGGAGAGCACATTCGGCCACAGATCCGAGGCCAGCGCCTCGACCGCGGCGAGCGAAATCATCTCGCCGCCGACTTTGGCGAATCGCCGGGCGCGGCCTTTGATGGTGAGGAAGCCCTGCTCGTCGATGGTTACGATGTCGCCGGTGTCGTGCCAGCCTTCGGGCGGCCGCTCGAGCACGCCGGGATTTTCGACCTTCAGATAACCGAGCATCACGTTCGGTCCACGCACGTAGAGGCGCCCGCCTTCCTCCACGCCTTCGACCTTCTCCAGCCGCGCCTCCATGCCGGGCAGGATGCGCCCTACGCTGCCGAACTTGTTGAA
>JBJMTU010000137.1:0-8970 GCA_045811545.1 Xanthobacteraceae bacterium
CCCGCCGATCAGCGTTTCGAGAACGGGGCCAAGCATCGCGCCCTCAATGGCTCAGGCCAAGATAGGCGTCGATCACACCCCGATCGGCCTGGACCGCGGCCGGGGAGCCGTCGGCGATCTAGATGCCGTGATCGAGCACGAGTACGCGCTCGGACAGGTCCATCACCACGCCCATGTCATGCTCGATCAGGGCGATGGTTGTGCCGTAATGCGCGTTGACGTCGAGGATAAAGCGGCACATGTCCTCCTTTTCCTCGAGATTCATTCCCGCCATGGGCTCGTCGAGCAGGAGCAGATCGGGTTCCATGGCAAGCGCGC
Organism: Xanthobacteraceae bacterium; assembly: GCA_045811545.1. GTDB lineage: Bacteria > Pseudomonadota > Alphaproteobacteria > Rhizobiales > Xanthobacteraceae > VAZQ01. Next base: position 319 of record JBJMTU010000137.1, read on the forward strand.
GGCCGAGCTCCACTCGCTTCTGCAGACCGTAAGGGAGCTTACCGACCTGGATCTTGCGGACGTGCTGAATCTTGAGAAAGTCGATGATCTCCTCGACCCGGCGGCGTTGCTCGATCTCTTCGGCGAGCGCCGGGCCTACGCGCAACAGCTGCCAAAAGAAGCCGCGGCGCATCTTCAGCGTGCGCCCGGCCATGATGTTGTCGAGCGCGGTCATGCCCTTGAACAGCGCCACGTTCTGGAACGTGCGCGCAATGCCACCCAGCGCCGCCTCGTAGGGCCGCATTGCCGACCGCGGCTTGCCCTTGAAAATGATGCGGCCCTGCTGCGGGTGATAGAAGCCGTTGATGACGTTGAGCAGCGAGGTCTTGCCCGCGCCGTTGGGGCCGATAATGGCGCGGATCTCGCCTTTGCGGATATCGAAGGAAACGCCGCTAACCGCCTTGATGCCGCCGAATGCGAGCGAGACGTTCTCGACTGCGAGCAGGACGTCGCCAGCCACGATGTCCTGCCTGCTCGGCGCCCTCATCCCGCGGCTCCAACCGTTTCGCTTAGCTTGGTGCACAACGGCGCCGCGGACTCGGTCTGCTCCCTCCCCCCTTGTGGGGGAGGGGTGGGGAGGGGGGTGGCGCAATAGGGCAAAACATTGCCACACCGCACGACCCCCACCCCCAGCCCCTCCCCACAAGGGGGAGGGGAGCCGACTGAGTCTGCCGCCCGCATTGATGCGAACTCACCTGGGTGCGCGCAAGCGACGGCGGTGAGCGAGTTCACGCCGCTTTCTCCATCGCCTGCACCGGCACCGTCCGCACGTCGCGGATTTTGACGCGCGCGAAAAGCATGCCCTTGCGGCCGTCCTCGAACGTCACTTCGGTGGAAATGTCGGCCTCGTGGGCCCCGCTGTAGAGCGCGGTGATCAAAGGGGCATACCGCTCGGCGACGAAACCGCGGCGGACCTTTTGCGTGCGCGTCACTTCGCCGTCGTCGGCGTCGAGTTCCTTATGCAAAATGAGAAAACGCCGAATCTGTACTCCGGCCATGGCCTCCTCCTCGGCCAGTGACCGGTTCACCTCCTCCACATGCTCCGCGAGCATGTCGTAGACCCGTGAATGTCCCGCCAGCTCCTGATAGGAGCCATAGACGATGTTGTTGCGCTCGGCCCAGTTTCCGACCGCGGTGAGGTCGATGTTCAACATGACGCCGACGAAGTCGCGCTTGTCGCCGTAGATCACGGCTTCGCGGATGTTGGGATAGAACTTGAGCTTGTTCTCGATGTATTTCGGCGCCAGCAGCGAACCGTCATTGAGGCGCCCGACATCCTTGGCCCGGTCGATGATCTTGAGATGGCCGGTTTTGGCATCGATGAAGCCGGCATCGCCGGTATGCACCCATCCGTCGGAAGTCTTGGTTTCCGCCGTCTTCTGCGGGTCCTTGTAGTAGCCCTCGAACACGCCGGGCGACTTGAACAGCACTTCGCCGTTCTCCGCGACCTTGATATCGACACCGATATTCGGCTTGCCGACGGTGTCGGCATAAATCTCGCCGTCGGGCTGGGCGGTGATGTAGACGGACGCCTCGGTCTGCCCGTAGAGCTGCTTGAGGTTGACGCCGAGCGAACGCCAGAAGCGGAAGATTTCCGGGCCGATCGCCTCGCCTGCCGTGTAGGCGAGGCGGATGCGCGACACGCCGAGCCGATTCTTGAGCGGCCCGTACACCAGCCGCTCTCCGAGCCAGTACAAGAGCCGGCCGTGCAGGGGCACTTTCTCCCGGTTGAGGATTTTCTCGCCCCAGCGCCGCGCCACTGCGATGAAGTAATGGAACATGTTCCGCTTGAAACGCCCCGCGTCCTCCATGCGCACCATGGTCAACGTAATGAGGTTCTCGTAGATGCGCGGAGGCGCAAACGCATAGGTGGTTCCGATTTCGCGGCGATCTTCGCTCACGGTTTCCGGGCTCTCCGGACAGTTGACGCAAAAGCCCGCGGTGAACGGCTGCGCATAGGAAAACACGTGATCGCCGACCCAGGCGAGCGGCAGATAGGCGACGACCTCTTCGTCGGGGCCGAGGCTGTCGAACTTGTTCCCGTTGATCGCCGAGATGATGAGATTGTCGAAGGTCAGCATCACGCCCTTAGGCCGCCCGGTCGTGCCGGAGGTGTAGAGCATGACGGCGAGATCCTCGCCTCTCCCCGCCGCGACGGCAGCCTCCCAGCGCTGCAGGTTCTGCGCATCGGCGGCGAGGCTGTCGCGTCCGAGCTTCTGCACATCGGCAATCCACCTGAGCCGCTGGTGGTCGTAGTCGCGCAGTCCGCGCGGCTCGTCATAGAGGATGAATGAGAGGCGCGGCAGCCGATCGATGATCGAAAGCAACTTGTCGACCTGCTCCTGGTCTTCGACCACCGCGATCGTCACCTCGGCATGCTCGAGGATGTAGGCCATCTCCTCGGCGACCGAATCTGCGTAGATCGGCACCGGCACGGCGCCCAGCGCTTGCGCGGCGCACATCGCCCAGTAGAGGCGCGGCCGATTGGAGCCGACAATCGCCACCTTGTCGCCGCGCGTGAGGCCGAGCTCGCGCAGACCGACGGAAAAGGCGCGGACCTGGTCATGGACCTGCGCCCAGGTCCAGACCTGCCAAATGCCGAGGTCCTTGTGGCGGTAGGCCGGCCGGCCCGCATAAGCGCGGGCATTGCGCATCAAGAGCTTGGGGAACGTGTCCGCGCGCGCGGGTTCGCTCGCCACGGTAATCCTCCCTTCTCCGCGTCCGGTCCCGCGGGCCGCAAGGCCCATTGCCGTTTCCCGGCAGGTTGTTGTCAGCACATAAGAAAATGGGCTCGAGCCGAGGTCAAGTCAGCACTTCGTGTAGGCTCGGTGCGTGGCGCGGCCGTTCGAGACCCGGTAGCCAGGGCTGGCTCGGAGCTATTCCGCCGCTTTGAGCAGCGGCACCACCCCGGAGCGCAGTTGATCAAGCAGTGCGGCTTCGTCGGCCTTGGCGGCCTTGAGATGCCGCATCTTGACGTGGCCGAAGCCGCGGATTTTTTCCGGAAGCGCGGCGAGCCCGACCGCGATATGGTGGTTGTCGCCGTTAAGTCGCGGCAGCACCTCCTCGAGCAGGGTCTCGTAGTCGCGCACGAGCGCGCGCTCCGTTCTACGCTCCCGCGAGTAGCCGAACGGATCGAAGGCGGTGCCGCGCAGGAATTTGAATTTCGCGAGCAGACGAAACAGCGGGAAGATCCACGGCCCGAACGTCATTTTCTTGGGCTCGCCGGTGACCTTGTCGGCGCGGGCAAGAAGCGGCGGCGCAAGGTGCACGTGGAGGCGCAGGTGCTCCCCGCCGACCTCGTTCCTCACCTGCTTGGCGAATGACTCGTCGGCATAGAGGCGGGCGACCTCGTATTCATCCTTGTATGCCATGAGCTTGAACAGATAGCGGCCCACGGCATCGGCCAATCCGCTCTTGCCTGGAGCGCGCGCGGCCTCGACCGCATTGGCCCTGTCGACCCACCGCCGATAGCGCACCGCGTAGGCGGCGTTCTGATAGGCAGTGAGAAAGGCGATGCGCCGTGCCACCATCTCGTCGAAGGACTGCGACAGTCTCCGTGCGTCGCTTACGGCTTCCGGCGCGGGTTGGATGAGAGCCTCGACCGCGGCCGGCTCGCACGCCGCGCGGCGGCCCCAATGGAACGCCGCCTGGTTCATCTCCACGGCCTCGCCGTTGAGCTCGATTGCCTGCGTGATCGCGGCGGCCGACAGTGGAATCGCGCCGAGTTGATACGCATAGCCCACGAGAAAGATATTGGTGGCGACGCTGTTGCCGAAGAGGGCGGTGGCAGCGCGCGTGGCGTCGATGAAGTGCGTCTTCTCGGCCCCCGCGTCGGCGAGGATCGCGCGCTTGAGCCGCTCAGTCGGCAGCGAAAAATCCGCGTTGCGGGTGAAATCGCCCGGCAGGACCTCGGCCATGTTGATGACCATCTCGGTCGTCCCGTGCTTTACGGCGGCCAGGACCTTCTTGTTGCCGGCCACCACGATATCCCCGCCGAGTACGAGATCGGCGCCGCCCGCTGCGATGCGGATGGCGTGGATGTCCTCCGGCCGCTCGGCAATGCGGATGTGGCTGTAGACCGCCCCGCCCTTCTGCGCGAGGCCAGCCATATCGAGTATCCCCACCCCCTTGCCCTCGAGGTGGGTCGCCATGCCGAGAATTCCGCCGATGGTGACGACCCCGGTGCCGCCGACGCCAGTGACGATGATGTCGTAGGTCTTGGCGATGGCCGGCAGTTTCGGATCCGGCATTGGAGCAAGCGCATGCGTGCCGGCGATACCAGTGCCCTGCTTAAGCTTGGCGCCGTGCACGGTGACGAATGAAGGGCAGAAGCCCTTCACACAGGAAAAATCCTTGTTGCAGCTCGACTGGTCGATGGTCCGCTTGCGGCCCCACTCGGTTTCGAGTGGCTGCACCGAGACGCAGTTCGACTTGACGCCGCAATCGCCACAGCCTTCGCAGACCAGTTCGTTGATGATGACGCGCTTGTCGGGGTCGGGGAAACGGCCGCGCTTCCTGCGGCGGCGCTTCTCGGCGGCGCAAGTCTGGTCGTAGATCAGCACGGTGACGCCGGGAATTTTCGCGAGCTCCTGCTGGACTGCAATGAGCTCGTCGCGGTGATGGATGGTCAGCCCCCGCGGCCATTCCTCGTTCTTGGCGTATTTCCACGGCTCGTCGGTGACGACGACCACGCGTCGCGCACCTTCGGCGGCCACTTGGCGCGCGATTTGCGGCACCGTGAGTCCACCGTCGTTGGGCTGACCTCCGGTCATGGCGACCGCGTCGTTGAACAGGATTTTGTAGGTAATGTTGACGCCCGCGGCGATGGCGGCGCGGATCGCCATGTAGCCGGAATGATTGTAGGTGCCGTCGCCGAGATTCTGGAAGACATGGGGACGCTTCGAGAAGGGCGCTTCGCCGATCCAATTTGCGCCCTCCCCGCCCATCTGCGTGTAACCGAGCGTCGAGCGATCCATCCACTGCGCCATGTAGTGGCAGCCGATGCCGGCATAGGCGCGCATGCCTTCGGGCACCACAGTCGATGAATTGTGCGGACAGCCCGAGCAGAAATACGGGATGCGCACCGCAACGTCGCGCGTCTCGGCCAGGATGCGTTGCGCTTCTTTGAGGGCGGCAACGCGCGCCGCGATCTCCGCGTTGGGGCCGATCCTTTGCAGGATCCGATCACCAATGCAGATTGCGACATCGTTGGGATCGAGCGCGCCCTTGACCGGGAACAGCCAGTTCCCCTGCTCGTCCTTCTTGCCGATGCAGACCGGCTGGTTGGCGGTGCCGTAGAGCTCTTCGCGCACCTGCACCTCGATGAGCGAGCGCTTCTCCTCCACCACGATGATCAGCTCGAGGCCGTCGGCGAACTGCTTGAGGTCTTGCTGGCTGATCGGCCACGGACATGCGATCTTGTAAAGCCGGATGCCCAGATCGTTGCACCTGACCTCGTCGATGCCGAGCTCGTCGAGCGCTTGTCGCACGTCGAGATAGCTCTTGCCGACCGTGATGATGCCGATTTTCGGCCGCGGCCCGCCCGAGGTGATGTACTTATTGAGCTTGTTCGCGCGCACGAAGGCGAGCATGGCGTCGCGCTTGTAGTCGTGCAGGCGTGCCTCCTGCCCGAGGATGGTGTCGTGCAGGCGGATGTTGAGCCCGCCTTCCGGCATGACGAAGTCCTCGGGAATGACGATGTTCACGCGCTCCAGGCTGCCATCGATCACCGCCGTCGACTCCACGGTCTCGTGCATGGACTTGAGCGCGACCCAGGTGCCGCAGAAGCGCGACATGGCCCAGCCGTAGAGACCGTAATCGAGAATTTCCTGAACCCCGGCCGGATTCAAGATCGGGATCATGACGTCGATGAAGTGATATTCGGACTGATGCGCTGTGGTCGAGGATTCGGCCGTGTGGTCATCGCCCATCAACGCCAGCACGCCGCCGTGCTTTGAGGTGCCGGCGAAATTGGCGTGGCGGAAGACGTCGCCGGTGCGGTCGACTCCGGGTCCTTTGCCGTACCAGAGGCCGAACACGCCGTCGAACTTGCCCTCCCCGCGCAGCTCGGCCTGCTGCGAGCCCCAGATGGCGGTCGCAGCGATGTCCTCGTTGAGGCCGGCCTGGAAGCGGATGTCGTACTTGTCGAGGGCGCGCTGCGCGCGGATGAACTGCTGGTCGAGAGTACCGAGCGGGGAACCGCGATAGCCCGTGATGTAGCCCGCCGTGTTGAGGCCAGCGCGGCGGTCGCGCTCCTTCTGCATCAAGCACAGGCGCACGATGGCCTGGAAGCCGGTAACGAAAATGCGGCTCCTGGCCAGGTCGTATTTGTCGTCGAGCGTGACTCGGTTAAGCGCCATCGCGCGGGCCTCCGCGGGCAGTGTGCCCCCGCGACGAAACGAGCGCTAGGGACTTTGGATTCGGTCGAAAGATATAATCGCGGGCACCGTGCCAGCAATGCCAAGACGTTAAGCAGACCGTCAATTTCGCGCCGGCGGCTGCGCCGGCAAGGAAATGTCCTCCCGCTGCCCGCAGACGCATTTTGGCGCACTGCAACAGACCGGGCGCGGTGTGGAGTACAGCTGGCGCCGCATGCGTTGCGGACATCCGCCCAATCGCTTGCCGCGGCTGGCCGAACCGCCGGATGTGCTTTAGAACCAGCAGCAGGCGCGACCGCAAGCGCCCGATCGCGCCAACTCGCAACCGGAACACGCCTGCCGATGGATGCGTACACTGGCCGGGGTGAGGACAAGGCCCTTACCCATCGACAGGCGCTGCTGATCGTCCTTGGCGTGCTGCTGCCGACGTTCATGGGCTCGCTCGACCAGACGATTCTGGCAACCGCGCTGCCCACGATCGGTCGCGACTTCGGCGATATGCACAATCTGCCGTGGCTGATCACCGCCTATCTGCTCGCCTCGACCGCGATCATCCCGCTCTACGGCAAGATCGCCGACATCCATGGACGCCGGTTCACATTGCGCATCGCGATCCTGACCTACATGGCAGGCTCGCTCGTCTGCGCACTGGCGCCGAACATGCTGGTCTTGATTTTCGGCCGCGTCCTGCACGGGCTCGGCGGCGGTGGGCTTTCATCCATGGGCATGATCGTGCTCGGCGATCTGGTCTCGCCCAAGGAGCGCGGGCGCTATTACGGGTATTTCGCGGCGACCTACACCACCGCCGGCGGCAGCGGCCCGCTGCTCGGCGGCTTGATCGCGGACCACCTGCATTGGTCGGTCATCTTCTGGATCAACATTCCCATGGGGCTTGCGGCGTTGGCGATCACGGCGTCGCTGCTGCGTCGCCTCCCGCGCTATGAGCGGCCGCATCTGCTGGACTTTATCGGCGCGTCGCTGATCGTCCTTGCCAGCGTCGCGTTCATGCTGGCGTTGAATCTGGCCGGCGTGCGCTATCCGTGGACGTCAGTACCCATTCTCGCGCTATTTGCGGTCGCGCTGATTACGGGTTCGCTCTTCGTGATGCGCTTGCTGACCGCTCCAGAGCCGCTGATCCCGATTGCGATCCTCAAGAACCCCATCGTGCGCTGCGCGATTGCGGCCAATGCCCTCGGCTGGGGCTCGATCGTCGGCCTCAACGTCTTTCTGCCGATGTATCTGCAGGGCGTGATGGGTCTTTCGCCCACCCAGGCGGGACTGAGCCTGGTGGTTTTGATGCTGGCGCTCAACACCAGCGCCGGTCTTGCCGGACAGGTTCTGGGGCGCGTACGCCACTACAAGCTGCTGCCGATGGGCGCGCTCCTGCTTTCGACCGGCGCGATCACGGCCTTGGCGTTGCACGCCAACAGCATGACGCCGCTCTCGTTCGAACTCACGTTGATCTTCATCGGCGCGGGCTTCGGGCCCTTGCCTTCGCTCACCGCCGTCGCCCTGCAAAACGTCGTGCCGCGCCATCAACTCGGCATTTCGGTGGGAACCATGAACTTCAGCAGAAACTTGTTTGCCACCATGCTGATCGCGGTGTTCGGGGCCATCGTCTTGGCCGGCGCGCCAGCCGGTCAATCGCTCGGCAGTGCCTTTGGGACGGCAGATCCGGCCGTGGCGTTCAGCCGACTATTCTTTGTGGCTGCCGCGAGCATGGCGGTCGCGCTGATCGCGATCGTCGTGATGGAGGAAAAGCCCCTGCGCACCGGCGCCGAGCTCGACGGGGGCTAGCGTCGGATCGACCGCTTACACCCTGTTGCCCGCGCTCCAGTGCCAGAAGTCACGGCCCTCCTCGCGCATGAAGCGGGCGAGCACCATGTTGTGCACCTCGGAGGCGCCGTCGACGAGGCGCGCCTGGCGAGCGTAGCGGTAGATCCATTCCAGGATGGTGTCCTTGGAATAGCCGCGCGCGCCGTTGAGCTGAATCGCCACGTCGGCGGCCCGATGCAAGGTATCGGCGACGTGCACCTTGGCCATGGAGACTTCCTTGCGCGCGTGATCGCCCTGATCGAGCTTCCAGGCCGCGTGCATCACCAACAGCCGTCCGATCTGAATCTGATGCGCCACCTCGCCGAGCTTGATCTGCACGCTCTCGCGGTCGGCGAGCCGCATCCCGAACCCTTCGCGATGGGCGACATAGGCCTGCCCAATCTCCATCGCGCGCTTGGCG
>JBJMTU010000138.1:0-5187 GCA_045811545.1 Xanthobacteraceae bacterium
ACGATGCGGTGGCAATCCTCGCAGACCTGCCGAAGGACGAGCAGGCCGAAATTCTCGAGCAGCTTCCGCCTCCGGAGCGAGGTGCGCTGGCGCGCAGCCTGCTTTATCCGGAAAATTCCGCCGGCCGGCGCATGCAGACGGATTTCACCGCCGTACCCCCGAGTTGGACCGTGGGGCGGACCATCGATTACCTGCGCGAGACCCCCGATCTGCCCGAGCGGTTTTGGGAGATTTACGCCGTCGATTCCGCCGGCCGGCTGCAGGGCGCAGTTGCGCTCGACCGGCTATTGCGCACCAAGCGGCCGGTGCCGATTGTGGAATTAATCGACGAGGAGATGCACCCGGTCAGGGTCACTGACGACCAGGAAGATGTTGCGCGATTATTCGAGCGTTACGATCTCGTTTCAACCCCGGTGATTGATGCGAGTGACCGACTGGTGGGGGTGATTACGTTCGACGACATCGTCGACGTGATCGAGGAAGAGGCCGAGGAGGACATCAGAGCGCTGGGTGGTGTGGGGCGCGAAGAGGAGCTTTCGGACCCGGTATGGGCGATCGCGCGGGGGCGGTTCAATTGGCTGCTGGTCAACCTTGCCACCGCCTTTTTGGCCTCTTCGGTTCTCGGGTTGTTTGAGGGGGAATTGCAAAAGATGGTGGCGCTAGCGGTATTGGCGCCGATCGTTGCGAGTCAGGGCGGCAACGCCGCCACCCAGACCATGACGGTTGCTGTGCGCGCGCTTGCGACCCGCGAATTGTCCAGTGCCAACGCCGCCCGTCTTATCGTGCGCGAAGTGCTCGTGGGGCTGGTCAATGGCTTGGCGTTTGCAGTCATCACCGGTGCCGCCGCGGCGGCCTGGTTCAAGATACCCGATCTGGGCTTGGTGATTGGCCTGGCGATGCTCTGCAACCTTGTGGCTGCAGCACTCGGCGGCATTCTGGTGCCGCTCGTGCTCCATCACTTCCGCGCCGACCCGGCGATATCGTCGGGCGTGTTCGTCACAACAGTGACCGACGTGGTCGGGTTCTTTTCGTTTCTCGGCATCGCCACGCTGTGGTTCGGCCTCAAATAGCGGACGTGTAGGCTCACGCTTTCGCCCAGTGCCGCCGTGAGCAAAGGTCGCGCTGGCATCCGGGCCCCCATTAATAGGTCAATGGCCGAGCGCGTTGAACGACTCATTCAGCGACCCATTCGGTCAATGCGTGATCGGTGCAGGCGTATAACCGCTTGGCCAGTCAGAGGGAATCGCATAGGCCTGTGGCCGCCATGATGCGGGTCAGACTGAAGGCCGACGGCCGGATCGTCGAGATTCTTCCGGACGGAAGTGAACGCGCGCTGCCAAGCCCGCTTGCCGAGGTCGCGCAGCAGATGCGCTATGGCCATTCCGCGGGGGGCTTCCTGGCGGCGTCGAGGGCCGCGCGCGCCGGCACGGCGGATGCCGCCTATGCGCGCGGTGTGCGCGCACGCACCAAACTTACGCAGGCGCAGTTCGCCGCACGCATCGGCGTGCCGATCGAGACGGTGCGCAACTGGGAACAGGGCAAGCGCTCGCCACGCGGCCCCGCGCGCGCGTTGCTCAAGGTGATCGACGAGGCTCCCGACGTCGCGTTCGCGGTTCTCAGCGCGAAACCGCAACGGTGACCTAGTACGGCGGCGCGTATCTGCCCACTGCGGCCGGCCGGATGGGCTACACGACGCGGGGCTGTGCCGAGCGAGCGGGTGTGGCGAGCCATGTGAGCGCTGTCATGGCTACGAGCGTCGCGAGATAAGCAATGAGCTGCAGCTCGGTTGGGTGATCGGTGTAACCGACCAGCGCGTGCAGCAAGCGGCCGATGATGCCGTCCTGGGGCAGCCATGGTGAACTGTCCCACAATTGGGCACCCAGCACGTTGATGACTCCGGCGGCGTCCAGGTACTGCACCGCCTGCGCCGCCATACCGGCGGCCAGCAATGCGATGAGCACGGCCGTCACGCTGAAAATATGCCGTGCCGGAATGCTGATCAGTCCATAATAGGTCAGTGCCGTAAATGCCGCCCCGGCCGCCAGTCCGAGCATGCCGCCGACGAAAAGCGAAGAGCCCGACGCGCCGCCGACGAGGATACCGTAGAGAAACAGCACGACTTCGGCACCTTCACGCAGCACGGCAAGTCCGACGACGGCGCAAAGCGCCGTCATCGGTCGTCGACCCGCAGTCACCGCCGCGCCGACCGCGGCCATCTCAACCGCCATCTCGCGGCCGTGGCGCGCCATCCATGCCGCGTGCCACATGAGCATCAGCACGGCGGCGCCCAGCACGCTCGCATTGAACAGTTCCTGGCCCGAGCCTTCGAACGCGTTGGCGATGGCTTCGGCGAACAGTGCGACAATGCCGGCCCCGAGCGCGCCCGCGACCACGCCGCCCGCAACCCATTGGCCACGCTCGCTCACGCCGCGGGTCGCAGCCAGCACGATGCCGATGATCAAGCCGGCTTCGATCACTTCGCGAAAGACAATGACGAGCGCGCCAACCATGCCGCTATTCCGCGATCACCACGCCTTTGGCCGTGTCGGCGTGGAACTCGCCGATGAATTCGTAACGGCCGGGCGCGAGCGGCCCGATGCGCACGACGCCTTTCGATTTGCCGGGAATGACCTTCTCGACCTTGAGCGTGCGGCTCTCGAACTCCTCGGGACTTGCATCCTCGTTGGTGATGTAAATCGATACGCGTTTGCCTGCAGGCACGCGGATTTCCTGCGGCTCGAATTTGTGGTCGCGAATGACGATGTTGAATTCCTGGGCGACAGCATGCACGCTCGCCACGCTCAGAGCCGCCAGTACGATCGCCAATATCGAGACGCGCATCCCAGTGCCGTTCGTCAACGCCGTCAGGTGATATGAAAGGCTTCGCGGGCCGTGACGCAAGTGCTGTAGTATTGAATTGTTCTAATGTTTGGTGCAGAGGCGCGCGGAAAGAGTGTGCTGCGGAGCAAATTCGCTTGTCATGTGCCGCCAACGCGAGGCATTCAGCAAACGCCGGCCTTTTCACCCCTGAAATGGTCCGCCCGAATCTAGGGAATACGCAATGAATGTCGTCGAGGCGAACGGCGCAAAGATCCCCGCGATCGGCCTTGGAACAATGACGCTGATGGATGCGGTCTGCGTCGAAGCGGTCGAGACGGCAATCCGTCTCGGTTATCGCCACATCGACACCGCCGAGCGCTATCGCAACGAGACCAAGGTGGGGGAGGGATTGCGTCGCGGGCTTCGCGCGGCCGGCCTTGCGCGCGAGGAGGTCTTCGTGACGACCAAGGTTTTCCGCGATCGGCTGGCGGCTGCCGATTTCGAACGCTCGCTTGAGCAAAGTCTGAGAGATCTGGAACTCTCCTTGGCTGATCTCCTGCTCATCCATTGGCCGAACCCGAAGGTGCCGCTCAAGGAGACGCTCGACGTTTTGTGCAAAGCCAAGCGCGATGGCCGAGCGAAGCATGTCGGGGTCGCGAACTTCACCACGTCATTGCTGCAAGATGCGGTGAAGCTTGCAAGCGAGCCGCTGGTGACGAACCAGATCGAGGTTCATCCGTTCATCGATCAGGACAAGGTGCTCGGGGCGTGCAGGGCTCATGGGCTCGCGGTTACGGCCTATTGCCCGCTCGCTCGCGGCCAGGTACCCGGCAACGACGTGCTCGCGCGCATCGGCAAGGAGCACGGTAAGACGTCGGCGCAAATCGCGCTGCGTTATCTTGTGCAGCACGGCATCGTTCCGATCCCGCGCACGTCCAACCCGGACCATGTCGCCGCCAATCTGGCCATTTTCGACTTCACGTTGAGCGATGTGGCAATGACCGAGATCGCAGGCCTCAAACAGACCGGCCTACGCGTCGTCAATCCGCCGCACGCCCCGCGCTGGGACGATTGACGTCAACAGATGAGCCCGAGCGCGAGGTAACGAATGCCGGCCCTATTCGTCGAAGCGCACGGCATCCCGCTCATCGGTCTCGGCACCTGGGAGCTGCGGGGACGCACCTGTGCGCGCATGGTCGAGCAGGCGCTGCGGCTTGGCTACCGTCACATCGACACCGCCGAGCTCTATGATAACGAGCATGAGGTGGGCGAGGGACTACGCGCCGCCGGCGTAAAACGTGACGCGGTATTCATCACCACGAAGGTGTGGCCCTCGCACTTTGCCCCGCGCGATCTCGAGCGATCCGCCCAGCAGAGTCTCACGCGGTTGAGGCTCCCGTACGTCGACCTGCTCCTGCTGCATTGGCCCAACCCGCAGATCCCGCTGCGCGACACGCTCGGCGCGCTGTGCAAAGTCAAGCGGGAGGGGCTCACTCGCCAAATCGGGGTATCGAACTTCACGGTCGCGCTCATCGAGGAGGCGGTGAAGCTTGCGGACGAGCCGTTGGTCTGCAATCAGATCGAGATGCATCCTTTCATCGACCAGTCGAAAGTGATCGCGGCCTGCCGCCGGCACGGCATGACCATCGTTGCCTATAGTCCGGTCGCCCGCGGTGGCGTGAGCAGGCACAAGGTACTCGCGCGCATCGGCAAGGTGCATGGCAAAACCGCGGCGCAAGTGAGTCTGCGCTTCCTGGTGCAACAGGGCATCGTGGTCATCCCGCGCACCAGCCGGCTCGAACGGCTGTCGGAAAATCTCGCGATCTTCGACTTCGAGCTTTCCGAGTCCGAGATGGCGGAAATCGCGCGGCTCGCCCGCTGCGACGGACGCATCGTCGATTACGCCTATTCCGGATCGCCGCAATGGGACTGAAAATGACCTTCGGTCGGCGCGCCGCGTGGCTGACAACGCTTGCAGCGCTGTTGCCCCTCGTGCCGAATTCTGGCGGTGCCGAGCCGACGCGGGCCGTTCGCGCATGGCCCGTAGTAGGCGAGCAGATCACGCTGCCCCGTCCGCGGCCGGATGCCGGGGAGGCGGAGGCAGCAAGCGGTGCGGATATCGCCGCGGATCGGGTCGCGCTTCCCGAAGGCTTCCGCGAGCTCGCCAAGCGGCCCGGCGAGCCGCAGATCCCCGGGTTGACGATTGTCTATCTTCATCTGCTCGGCTTGCCGGGCGATGCCGTCAAATGGCGCAACATCATCGTGCATCAGACCGAGGGTCCGCCCGGGTCCGCGAAAGGCATGGCGCTCGCGCAGGCGAAAAATCCCACCAGACGCGGCGTCACCATCTGGGTGGAAACCGACGGC
>JBJMTU010000139.1:0-8255 GCA_045811545.1 Xanthobacteraceae bacterium
GAGATCATGCCGCGGCTCGACGAGCATTTGCGCCGCGCCAAGGCCAAGGGCGCGACGGCGTAGAATCGCATGACTACATCTTGCTCTGCACGAACGCACCGATGCGCGCGATGGCCGCGCGCGCTTCGGGAAGGACCCGCGCCCAGACCTGCCAGGTGTGCGGCATCCGCGGCCATATTTCGAGCTCGACCTGACATCCGGCGGCGCGCATCCGCTCCGCCATGCGCACGGAATCATCGAGGAGGATCTCGTCGCTGCCGACTTGGATGAGCGTGGGCGGCAGTCCGGTGGGGTCGCCGTAAAGCGGCGACGCATACGGCGTGCGGGGATCGGCGCCGGCGAGATAATAGCTCGCGAGCCGCGCGCCCTCGGTGCCTCGCAGCATCGGATCGGCCTCGGCGTTTCGCTGCAAGGAATCGCCGGTGAGCGCGAGGTCGGTCCAGGGCGAAAGCGCGACGGCGGCGGCCGGCAGACGAAGGCCTTCGTCACGCAGCTTGAGCAGCATCGCCAAGACGAGTCCGCCGCCTGAGGACTCTCCTAATACTGCCATTCTCCTCGGATCGGCACCCTCGGCCACGAGCGCCCTGTAGGCCGTGACGGCATCGTCGAGCGCCGCCGGAAACGGGTGCTCGGGCGCAAGCCGATGAGCTAGGATAACCGTGCGGGCGCGCGTCGCCGCGGCGATGCGCCAGGTGAAATCGCGATGAAGCGCCGGCGAGCCCGACACGTGCCCGCCGCCGTGGAGATAAAGCGCGAGGCGTCCGCCGAGGCACGCGGGAGTAACGACGGCGACTGCTTTGACCCCGTCGAGGTCAACGCGAGTCGCCTGTGTACCCTTTGGCGGCGGCGGCACCAGACGCTCGAGGAATGCGTCCTGTCGGCGCAGTGCCTCGAGAGTGCTCGCGGCACCGATCTTGCGCTTGACGAACCAGCGCAGCCCCAGGCGCACGAACTCGGCGCGGAGACTCATCGCGGCCTCGCTGGAGCGCGGCTAACCCCACGAATTCTGTTGGCGCAGCTCGAACTCCCATGTTTCTGCGACGAGCTCCGTGCCGAACATGTCGTGCTCCCATTGATGAGTGAGCCTGAAACCTGCTCCCTCGTAGATGCGGCGAGCGGCGACCAGCACGGCATGGGTCCAGAGCGTGATCTTGTAGTAGCCCGTCGCGCGCGCAAAGCGCACCGTCTCCTCGACCAGTCGAGCGCCGATGCCGAGTCCGCGTGCCTGCGGCTCGACGAGCAGGAGACGCAGCCGGGCGACCTCGTCTGTTTCCCGCATCAGAAAGACCGATCCGACGTTCTCACCGTCTCGTTCCGCGATCCAGCAGCGCTCGCGCTTGGGATCGTTGCTGCGGACGAAGCCCGCGACAATTTCTGCAGTCAGCGCTTCGATCCGCTCGTCCCATCCGTATTCTTCGCCGTAGAGCACGCCGTGGCGGGCAACGACCCACCCCATGTCGCCGGGCCGCGGGGGCCGCAGGACGTACGGCACTTGTGGGGCCGGCGCTTCGCACAGCGAATGCTCGATGGTGCGCATCGCGGCGACCACGCGTTCCTGATCGGCGACCGACAGCGCGCCCATCATCGCGGCGACTTCGTTCTGTGAACGCTCCTCAAGCGGCGCGAAGGCCAGGCGCCCTTTTGCCGTCAGAGACAACAGGCTTTGCCGCCGATCGTGGGGCGAGGGGGTTTTCACGACGAGCCCGCGCTCGCCAAAGCCGCGCAAGATGCGGCTGAGATAGCCGTGATCGAGGCCGAGCTCCGCGGCGATTTCGGTCGCGGTCGCCTTGTCGCGGCGAGCGAGTTCGTAAAGCACGCGCGCTTCGGCGAGCGAGTAGGGGGTCTTCAAGAAGCCGTCCTGGAGCACGCCGATCCGCCGCGTGTAGAGGCGATTGAAACGCCGCACGGCGCCGATGCGCTGCTCGAAATCGCTCGCGGCTGTGGCTGCCATGGGAAGGCGCCGTTTCAAGAACTGTGATATCGTCAACCAGATTATTGACTATGTCAAGTAATGTGTGATGGCACCCGTTCGCAGCCGAAAGAGCCGGCGCCGGCGGAGGCGGCGGAAGAGTTCGCGCTCCGGCTCCTCCACGTCAGAATGGCCGCCCAGAGCGTCGTAAAGCGATCTGGCGATGACCAGTCCTTGGCTTGCATCTGGCCTCGCGCCGAGCGCGGCGCGCAGCAGCGGCAATGCGTCGAGCACGGTCGGACGCAACGGCCCTGCCCGAAACACGGCATAGGTGTCCTTGCGAAGTTCGGCATCGTCGATGAAACGCCGGGTTTCATCGACCCAGCTCGCCTCGAGCACGACCCCTGGCCGCAGGAAGAGCAGCCAGGACGCGCGTGCCGTTCCAGCCGCCGCGTTCAGGCGCGGCCCGCGCGTCTGCGTCGATGCCAGCACCCGGCAGCCAGCCGCCTCGGCGATGGCAAGGGTTGCGTCGCGCGAGCCCGCGTCGGCAACAATTACCTCGCGCACGAGGCCGGCCGCGGCCCCGGCGACCAGCGCGGCAAGCGTCGGCAAGAGCGCGCGCTCGCTGTCCTGCGTGGCGATCACCACGCTAATCATGGCGGTTTTTCCCCGTGACCACCCCTTCTACCCGCTGCCGGACTGAACGAAAACGCGGCCGGATCACGTGGGGGCGCAGAGGGAACTTTGCGCCGCGGCAGCGATTATGTTCTTGTTTTGTTCGAGAAGCGAGGCTACCATTATTCCATGGCTCGTCCAGACGCAGCCCTCAGACGCCCGCCGGCGCTAACCCCCTCCTGGCCCCAGCCCGCAGCGCCGGCGGGCGGTTTTGCTCGCCGGGGCGGGCCGACGCCGCGGCGTGCCGCTGCCGTCAACCTTGATGCGCCAACCGACCCAGACCTGGCGCTCGAGGCCGCTCGCCGTCGTGGCCGCGGCGCACAGTCGAACGCCTCAGGCCGCTACGAGCCGCTCGCCCGCATCGCTTTCGACGATGGCTGGCAAAGTTTCGAGGAGCTGCCGCCGTTCAAAACGACGGTGACCCTCGATTCCACGCGCAAGATCATCACCCGCAACGATTCGCCCGATATTTCTTTCGACCGCTCCATCAATCCGTATCGCGGCTGCGAGCACGGCTGCATCTACTGCTTCGCGCGGCCGACCCACGCCTATCTCGGCCTGTCGCCGGGCCTGGATTTCGAAACCAAGCTGTTCGCCAAGCCCGACGCGGCGAAGCTGCTCGAGCGCGAGTTGTCTGCCGCCGGTTATGTCCCACGCACCATCGCCATCGGCACCAACACCGACCCGTATCAACCGATCGAGCGCGAGCATCAAATCATGCGGCGCATCCTCGAAGTGCTGGACCGCTGCGGCCATCCCGTCGGCATCGTGACGAAATCGGCACTCGTGCTGCGCGATCTCGACGTCCTTGCTCGCATGGCGCAACGCGATCTCGTCAAAGTTGCCTTGTCGGTGACGACCCTAGACCCGCGCCTCGCGCGCGTGATGGAGCCGCGCGCGGCAACGCCGCCGCGGCGCCTTGAGGCGCTGCGCCAGTTGACTGCGGCCGGCGTGCCGACGTCGGTGATGGTGGCGCCGGTGATCCCCGCGCTCAACGATGCCGAGATCGAACGTATTCTGGATGCCGCCGCCGCGGTGGGCGTGCGCGAGGCGGGCTACGTGCTGCTGCGGCTTCCACTCGAAGTGCGCGACCTTTTCCGGGAATGGCTGATGGCCAATTTTCCCGACCGCTACCGCCACGTGTTCAAGCTTATCCGCGACACCCGCGGCGGCAAGGACTACGACTCGAGCTGGAACACGCGCATGACTGGAGCCGGGCCGGTCGCCTGGATGATCGGCCGCCGTTTCGAACTCGCGTGCGAGAAGCTCGGCTTCAACAAGACACGCACGCGGCTGACGACGGAGCACTTCAATCCGCCGCGGCCCGCCGCCGAGCAGCTGAGCTTGCTCTGAGCTCCTCCGGTCGTCCCCTTTCGCGGGGACGACAATAGTGCGGCGGAGGCAGGAAATTTCTTTCCCCGTCCTCCACAGCGGGAACCGGGTGCCGGTTGACTTGCAGCCCATGGCGCGCACCATCGCGCCATGAGTCGCTCGGCATCCGCGCGCGCGGTTTCCACTTGCGCCGATAAAGTTAGGATCGTGCGTCTGCCGCTCGGCGAGGAGGTCATCCGCCCGACCTTCCGCCGCGAGCGTGCTGCAATCAAGCGCGGGGTGTGGCCGATCGCGGGCTGCGACGAAGCGGGCAGGGGACCGCTTGCCGGTCCGGTCGTTGCCGCCGCGGTCGTGCTCGACCCCAAGCGCGTGCCGCGCGGGCTCGATGATTCGAAAAAGCTCGACCCCGAAACGCGCGAGAAGCTGCACGCTAAGATTTGTGCCAACGCCGAGGTATCGGTTGCCATCGCGCCGCCATGGCGCATCGATCGCGACAACATTCTGCGGGCCTCGCTGTGGGCGCTCGCGCGCGCCGTCGCTGGCCTGTCGGTCAAGCCGCAGCTCGTGTTCGTCGACGGCCGCGACCGCATCGAGGTCAGCTGTGACTGCCAAGCCGTGGTGAGCGGCGACGCGATCCTCGCCTCGATCGCCGCGGCCTCGATCGTCGCCAAGGTCACGCGCGACCGGCTGATGACGCGCTTGGGACTGCTCTATCCCGGCTACGGCTTCGAGCACCACAAGGGCTACAGCGTGCCCGCGCATTTCGCCGCGCTCGCGCGGCTCGGCCCCACGATCCACCACCGGCGCTCCTTCGCCCCGGTCGCCGCGGCTTATGGCGACGTCGTCACCGAAGACATGGAAACGGGGGAGATCGAGCCGGGCGCGTTGCCTCTCTAGGTTCGGGGCCTTATCTCTGCCGGCCGCATCCAGTAGTAACGTCCGGCCGATGCTCTACGTCTCCATCTTCGTTGAACTCTTGCGCTCGCGTCCGGCGCTGGCGGTCTGGCTGGCGGCGCTGGCGCAGGGGCTGCTATGGCTGTTCGTCCCGTCCCTATTCTATGCGGGCCCCCCCGGCGACGTGCCGGACGTGCTGGCGGTCGGGCACGAATTCCAGCTTGGGACATATCTCGGGCCCCCGCTCGCCTTTTGGCTCGCCGAAATCGCCTTCGATCTCGCCGGGCACAGCCTGGTCGGCGTCTATCTGCTGTCGCAGGCGTGCGTGGTCGTCACCTACTGGGCGGTGTTCGCGCTGGCGCGCTCGATCGTCGGCGCGCAGCACGCGGCGCTCGCGGTGTTGCTGATGGTGGGCGTTGCCGCCTTCACGGTGCCGACGCCGGACTTCGGGCCGGTGATCCTCACCATGCCGCTGTGGGCGCTCATTCTGTTGCACTATTGGCGGGCGGTGGGCGAATTCCGGCGCGCCTATTGGCTGCCGCTGGCGATCGAGATCGGGCTTTTGCTGCTCACGACCTATGTGGGGCTGATTCTGATCGGCCTGCTCGTGCTGTTCACCTTTGCGAGCAGGCGCGCACGCGAGGCGCTCAACTCTTACGATCCGCTGATCGCCGCGGTTATTGCCGGCATCGTCGCGGGCCCGCACCTAATCTGGCTCCCGGATTGGGGCGAGAGCTTGAGCCCGATACTCTTGCGCCTGCGCACGCCGGAGGCCGTGGTCGGCAATTTCATCGCATGGTCGCGGCAGATCGCCCTGATCCTCGCGGCGCATGCCGGCCTCATCGTGCTGGTTGCGCTGGTCGCCGGATGGCCGTGGCCACGGCACGATCCCGCACCGGTCATCGTGCGGCCGAAGGTCGATCCTTTCGCCCGGCAGTTCGTTTACTTCTTCGCGCTGACGCCCGCGTTTGTCGGCACGCTGCTGGCCGTGCTCATCGGGTGGTCGGGCCCGGTCGGCGGCATCGCGCCGCTAGTGATCCTCTCTGGTCTGCTCGTCATCGTCGCCGCAGGCGACGGCATCGTGTTCAGCCGCCAGCACGTCGTCATCGCGGCCTGGTTCGGATTGTTGATCATCCCGCCGATCATGACGGTTGCCGCGCTCGTGATTCTGCCGTGGCTCAACGTCGATCTCAAAGTGACGTATCCCGCTCAGGCGATGGCGCGTTTCTTCTCCGAGAGCTTCGAACGGCGCACCAACGCGCCGCTTCGCATCGTCACCGGCGATCCCCGCATGGCAGCGCTTGTCGCGCTCGGTGCGCCGAGCCGGCCAAGCCTCTTTCTCAGTGCCACGCCCGAGCGTTCGCCGTGGGTGACGCCCGATGCGATCAAGACCAAGGGTGCCATCGTGGTTTGGCCGACGACCGACACGGCGGGAACGCCCCCAGCCGAGATTAGGGAGCGGTTTCCGGATCTCGTGCCCGAGGTGCCGCGCGCATTCGAGCGCTCAGTGCAGGGCAGGTTGCCGCTGCTGCGCATCGGCTGGGCGGTCATCCGCCCGCAGGGGCAGGCGGCGCCCTCGGCCGCGGCGGGAGAGCAGAAACCATGAGCGGCGCGGATTGCTCGCCGAGCGTTTAGTACACGGTCCAGTTTTGCGGCCGGTAAATCGTTTCCCTGGGCGCGATCGGCGCGGCGGACTCGTCCCCGGGATCCGGCAGGCCGGCCCACGTCGTGATCGCTAGCACGGTCATCGCCAGCGCGAGAACCATTGCGAAGACAAATGCGAGCCCATCTGTTTTGCGTGCCATGTCTGCCTCCTGGAGCCAGATCGATGTCGCTGTGCCGGACCCTAGGGGGAGGCGCGCGGGAGATGTGTGAGGGCCGTTACACTCGCGCGAAACTTACAAGTCCCCAGCGCGGATATCGGACAGCAAGATGCTCTGGCGGGCCGACTCCAGGGCGGTTTGCGACGGGCGGGCGGCTACCGGGCGGTCAGCGCGGCGTACGCGATCCAGTGACAGCCTTGCCTTCGTACTTGGCCGCGGAGCGCCGAATGGACTGGGTTTGCGGCCGCTTCGCCGGTACTGTCATGCGGCTCCGCGCCTGCCTTTGTTGGCAGTCTTAAGTGCGGATCGGGTCGTGGAGCGGTAGATCGGACGGGGGACCCTTACATGAGCGGCGCAATAAAGCCTGCGCACGAGCGAGCATTTCTCGATCGTTATTTTGGCTTGCGCGAGAGCGGCAGCGATGTCCGCACCGAGTTCATCGCCGGCGTCACGACGTTCCTAACCATGGTTTACATCGTGTTCGTCAACCCGCAAATCCTCGGCAATGCGGGCATGGACAAGGGCGCGGTATTCGTTGCGACCTGCATTGCCGCCGCGGTCTCGACGCTGGTGATGGCGTTCTATGCCAACTATCCCATCGCGCTCGCGCCGGGCATGGGGCTCAATGCCTTCTTTGCGTTCACGGTGGTGCTCGGCCACAAATACAGCTGGCAGCAGGCGCTCGCCGCCGTGTTCTGCTCCGGGGTCATCTTCTTCTTGATTTCGATCTTCAGGATCCGTGAGTACATCATCAACTCGATCCCGAAGAACCTCAAATTGGCGATCTCCGCCGGCGTCGGGCTCTTCCTCGGCATCATCGCGCTCGAGGAGGCCAAGATCGTCGTCGCAAATCCGGCGACGCTGGTCACGCTCGGCGACCTCAAGCAGTGGCCGGCGATCCTCTGCCTCGCCGGCTTCATCGTGATCATTGCGCTCAATTACCGCAACATCGCCGGCGCCACGCTGATCGGCATCCTTGCCGTGACGCTGGTCGGCATACCGCTCGGGCTTGCCGAATTCACGGGCGTCGTGTCGCTGCCGCCTTCGCTTGCGCCGACCTTTCTGCAGCTCGATTTCTCCCGTGCCGCAGAGCTGACGTTCATCATCATCGTGTTTAGTTTTCTGATGGTCGACATATTCGACAATGCCGGCACGCTGATCGGCGTCGCCCACCGCGCCGGGCTCCTCGATGCCGAGGGCAACCTGCCGCGCATGAAGCAGGCGCTGCTTGCCGACAGTTTCGCCGCCATGTTCGGCGCCGTGATCGGCACGTCGACCACCACCAGCTATATCGAGAGCGCGGCCGGCGTTTCGGCCGGCGGCCGTACCGGGTTGACCGCCGTCTTTGTCGCGCTGTTCTTTCTCCTGGCGCTGTTCTTCGCCCCGCTGGCCGGAATGATTCCCGCCTACGCGTCGGCGGCGGCGCTGCTTTACGTGGCCTGCGTGATGACGCGTGGACTTGCCGAGATCGAGTGGGAGGACATCACGGAATACGCGCCCGCCGTTGTGGCCGCGGTCACCGTGCCGCTCACCTATTCGATCGCCACGGGCATCGGGCTGGGCTTCATCACCTATGCCTTGGTCAAGCTGATCGCCGGCAAATTCGATGAGGCGAAACCGGC
>JBJMTU010000140.1:0-14333 GCA_045811545.1 Xanthobacteraceae bacterium
CTGCAGGCCGATGGTTTCGAGCAGCCGATCGATGTTGAGTTTCTTGGTCGCCGACACCTCGACATCGAGCACTTGGCCGCCCAGCGATTCGACCTGAACTTCGTGCTGGAGCAGTTCCGTGCGCACCCGTTCCGGTTTGGCGTCCGGCCGGTCGATCTTGTTGATCGCCACGATCATCGGAACTTTCGCCGCCTTGGCGTGGTTGATCGCCTCAGCCGTCTGCGGCATGACGCCGTCATCGGCGGCCACTACGAGCACGACGATATCGGTCACTTTGGCGCCGCGCGCCCGCATGGCGCTAAAGGCGGCGTGGCCGGGTGTGTCGATGAAGGTGATCTTGTTGCCTGAGGGCGCGGTGACTTGGTAAGCGCCGATATGCTGGGTAATACCGCCCGCTTCGCCTGCCGCTACGTTGGTCGAACGAATGGCGTCGAGCAGCGACGTCTTGCCGTGGTCGACGTGGCCCATGACGGTCACGACCGGCGGGCGCGGCACTAGGAAGGCTGGATCATCGGCGACGTCGAATAAGCCTTCTTCGACGTCGGATTCAGCCACGCGCTTGACCGTATGACCCATTTCCTCGGTCAGAAGTTGGGCGGTGTCGGCGTCGATCACATCGTTGATCTGTGCCATGTGGCCCTGCTTCATCAGCAGCTTGATCACATCCACGCTGCGCTCGGCCATGCGGTTGGCAAGCTCCTGGATGGTGATCGTCTCCGGGATGATGACCTCGCGGACTAGCTTTTCTTTCGGTTCGTCGGCCGCGTGTCCCTTCAGCCGTTGCACGCGGCGGCGAAAAGCCGCTACCGAGCGCTCGCGCTCTTCGTCGGCGCTGAGCGCGGTCACCACCGTGAGCCGGCCCCGATTCTTCTGCGCCCCGCTGCGCGGCGCTCTCGCCGCCGGTGCCGGTCGCGCTGCGCCAGGACCGCGGCGTGTGCGCGGGACATCGTCCTCATCAGGCTCGAGCGCCGGCCGCGCGCCCGGCCTTGCAGTTACGACGGCGTCCTCGCCGAAGCGTTTCTTCGCTTCCTGCTCGGCCTTGAGCTTAGTCTCGAGGTCGTGCTTGCGGCGCTTCTCTTCTTCGGCCTTGCGCGCTTCGGCGGCCTCGCGCTCGGTTCGCTCGGCGGCTTCGCGAAGACTGCGGACGAATGCTTCCTCTTCCGCGATCTTGCGCTCTTCCGCTTCGCGCAGGCGGGCGTCGTTGAGCGCGTGGACGCGCGCCTTCTGCTCTTCTTCGGTCAGGCTCCGCAACACCATGCCGCCGGACGGCTTGGCGGGCGGAGGCGATGTGGTCTGAGGGGTTGCGGCGGGCGCCGGTGTGGCGGTCTTAGCAGTCGTCGCACGCTTGGCAGGAGCAGGTGTGGCCACTTCGGCCTTCGCGCGGGTCGGCGCGCGGCTTTTCACCTTCTCCACCACCACCGCCTTGGTGCGGCCATGGCTGAAGCTCTGGCGCACCACGCCCTGCTCGACGCCCCGCCCTTTCAGGGTCAAGGTCTTGCTCGGGGTGACGCTCAGCTTCTTTTCGCCCGTTTTTTCCGTCGTTTCAGCCATTCCAATCCCAACTCCGAGCTCGCGCCCCGTTCCATTATGTTCCCGCCTCGCACAGCGGCCGCGTTGCCGGCGTGACATCCACCGACCCGGAACCCGTTCGGAAACGCTCGAGGCGCCCGGCGCGCGCCAGAAACGTCTCGCTTTCAGGACCGGCGAGCAGGGCTGCATGTATCACATTTGCCCGCCCCAATGCCAAATCCAATTGCGGCGAGGTAAATGTGTCGATCACGACGACTTCCGCCGCGTCCGCGCGCCGGCACAAGACGGCCGCGAGCTTTTTCACGCCATCGGGAGCCGCCTCGACCGCGTGGAGAAGTGCTGCCACGTGGGCGCGCGTGAGCGACACTTCGACTTTGGCAAAGCCGATCGCGACGTTGCCCGCCTTGTGGCAGATCGCGAGAGCGTCGAGCGCGGCCCGCTCGATCAGAAGCTCCGTCGCCTCCACAAGATCGGGCGCAAGGCGCACGTCGCGCTTGAAGGCGCGCGCAAAGGCTTTGCGCGTGATCGCGGCGCGCAAGGCCTCACGTGTCGCCGTGATCCAGATACCGCGCCCGGGTAGCCGACGCTTGAGGTCCGGCACCGCAGTGCCGTCCGGCCCTATGACAAAGCGGATCATCTCGTCGACGGGCTTGATCGTTCCCGTGGCGGCGCAAAACCGCTGCGTCCCTCCCGCGCTCTTGCGCGGCCCGAGATCGAGTGTGTCATCGTGCGGTCGACCAAGCATTCGATGTCCTCAGACCGGGGTCGCAGTCGGCTCGACGACGTCCTGTTCCTCAGTGGGAGGTGGCGCCAAATCTTCTTCCTTGATCCAGCCGGCCTTGATGCGCGCCTGCAGGATCAGTGCTTCGGCGTCGTCGCGCGACAGTTCGAAGCCGTCGAGGACACCGGGATGGCGCACCGTCTCGCCGTCCTTTCGTTCGCTCCAGCCAAAGAGGTCGTCGGTGGCGCAGCCCGCCAGATCCTCCACCGTTTTGATGTCGTTCTCGCCCAACTTCACCAGCATGGCGGTGGTGATACCTGGGATGTCCTTGAGCGCGTCCTCGACACCGAGTTGTTTGCGCGTTTCGTCGAGCTCGGCTTCCTCTCGAGCGAGGTACTCGCGGGCGCGCGTCTGCAGCTCGCCTGCGGTCTCTTCGTCGAAACCCTCGATTGCCGCGACCTCTTTCTCGTCCACCATGGCGAGCTCCTCAACCGAGTTGAACCCCTCGGAAGCGAGCAGCTGGCCGACCACCTCGTCGACGTTGAGCGCCTCGATGAACAGCTTGGTGCGTTTTTCGAATTCGGCCTGACGGTGCTCCGACTCTTCCTGCTCGGTGACAATGTCGATGTCCCAGCCGGTAAGCTGTGAGGCGAGGCGGACATTCTGTCCGCGTCGGCCGATCGCAAGCGAGAGCTGCTGATCGGGAACGACCACTTCCATGCGATGGCGATCTTCGTCGAGCACGACTTTGGCCACTTCCGCGGGCGCGAGCGCATTGACCACGAAGTTGGCGGGATCCGCGGTCCACGGAATGATGTCGATCTTCTCCCCCTGTAGCTCGTTGACCACGGCTTGTACGCGAGAGCCCCGCATGCCGACGCAGGCGCCGACCGGATCAACCGACGAATCCCGGGAAATCACTGCTATCTTCGCGCGCGAGCCGGGATCGCGCGCCACCGCCTTTACCTCGACGATTCCGTCGTAGATTTCCGGCACTTCCTGTGCAAACAGCTTGGCCATGAATTGCGGGTGGGTACGCGACAGAAATATCTGTGGCCCACGTGGCTCGCGGCGCACATCGTAGATGAAAGCGCGGATGCGATCGCCGTTGCGGAACGTTTCTCGCGGCAACAATTCGTCGCGGCGCACAATCGCCTCGCCACGGCCGAGATCGACGATGACGTTGCCATATTCGACCCGTTTGACGATGCCGTTGACGATATCGAAAATGCGATCCTTGTATTCCTGGTACTGGCGATCGCGCTCGGCTTCTCGAACCTTTTGCACGATCACTTGCTTCGCCGACTGAGCTGCAATGCGGCCATATTCGAGTGGCGGCAAGGCTTCGGCGATATAGTCGCCAACCTGGGCGGCGGGATTGCGTTTTTTTGCATCCCCGAGCGCGATCTGCGTCGAGTCGTTTTCGACTTGATCTACCACCAGCAGCAGGCGTGAGAGCCGCATCTCGCCGGTCTTCGGATTGATCTCGGCGCGCACTTCAGTCTCGCTGCCGTAGCGCGAGCGCGCCGCCTTCTGGATCGCATCCTCCATGGCGGCGATGACGATGCCGCGGTCGATCGCCTTCTCGCGTGCGACCGCGTCAGCGATTTGCAGCAGTTCGAGCCGGTTGGCGCTCACGGCCATCGGTCATTCTCCTTCTTTCTGAGCCTCGCCCCGGTGATCGACCGGTGCAGGCTGGACAGTGCTGTGTCGAGCTTCGGGCGTCTGACGGCCTGCGGCTCTCCGGTCCCGGTTCTGCGCCCGTTGTCGCCGTGCCGCACGTTCCGCCGCTTTGCCGCGCCTGAGCGATTCGGCAATCAAGCTGTCGGTGAGGACAAGTTTGGCTTCCGCCATTTCCTCGATCGGCAGCAGAACCTCGTCTGCTTCGCCGGGTGCGGCATCGTCGCGGCGAAGACGTGCGGCGCCATCCTCCACGCCGAGCAGCACGCCGCGAAACCGCCGCCGGCCGTCGATCGCAACCGCCATTTCCACCTTGATGCGATGTCCGGCGAAGCGGGCGAAATCCGAACGCCGCACCAGGGGGCGATCCATGCCCGGTGAGGATACCTCTAGTCGATAGGGCCGGTCGATCGGATCGGCCACGTCGAGCACCGGCGAGAGCGCGCGCGAGACCGCCTCGCAGTCCTCGACCGTCATCGTGCCATCTGAGCGCTCGGCCATAACCTGCACCGTGCAGCCATCCAGCCCGGAAATTTTCACCCGTATGAGGCGATACCCGATACCTGCCAGGACGGGCTCGCTGATGGCGGCCACGCGTGCGGCGATACCTTGCTCCGCAATCAGACGCGGCTCCCCATTTGCGTCAATAGTGTCGATCGCTGGCGTCATTCATCTCCGCCGGGCAACCTTGTTTTAACTGCCGTCTCGGTTCGACCGGGCACATGGACCCAATTCGGTAACAAAAAAGAGCGGGTCCCGGGGGGGAACCCACTCTCAAAAACCGACCGGACCACACCGGCCGTTATGAGACATCCAATCGCTGGACAACCGAAATATAGCGATTTGCAACGGCGGCGCAAGGGCCGCAGCGCCACTAAGCTTCGATTAACTAACCCTTCCTTCAGATTCCTTCCTTAGCCTGCCGACTGCGCACCGCGTCAATTCTTCCCGTCTCACCCGCTCTCGGACCTGAGAATGTCGCCGCACGCCATGCACATTCCAGAACTGGACGAGCTGATCATGCACGGCTCACGCGAGCGGCAGGTCGCGACGCTTGAGCGCGTGACTGCATTTTTCCTCGATGGGGCGAGCCGCTTCAATGAGGATCATGTCCAACTGTTCGACGTAGTGTTCACCCGCTTGATCGAGCACATCGAGAATACGGCGCGCAGCGCCTTGTCCCGTCGGCTTGCGCCTCTCGGCAATGCGCCGGCCGCAGCGGTGCGCCGTCTCGCGCACGATGATTCGATTGCAGTTGCTGGTCCGCTGCTGAAGCAGGCGCGGCGTCTATCCGAAGCCGACCTCATCGACATCGTCCAGAACAAAAGCCAGGAGCATCTGCTCGCCATCTCCACTCGGACCCAACTCGCGGAGCCGGTGACCGACGTGCTCGTGCGGCAGGGAGACCAGGAGGTGTTACGCAGCTTGGCCCAGAATTGCGGCGCACGGTTATCCGGCGACGGCTTTTGCGTGTTGGTCAAGCGCGCGAAAACAGACCCTGTGCTGGCCGAAAAGATCGTACTGCGGCCCGACGTTTCGCCGCGGCTACTGCATGAGCTCCTGCTCACCGCCACCGATGCCGTGCAGGGGCGACTTATGCCACGGGCGCCAGCCGACAGGCGGGCCGAAGTCGGCCAGGTGTCGGCCAGGGTCTCGAGCGAAACAGAGGGACCTATCGAGGCCCGCGACTACGCGCAGCGCAGGGTTGAGGCACTCCATCGAGAGGGCAAGCTCGACGAGACGCGTCTCGTCACGTTCGCAGAGAACGGAGACTATGAGCCAATGATCGCTGCATTGGCATCGCTTTGCGCGGTACCTATCGAAGTGGTGGATCGGCTCATGGGCACGGAGCAGCCCGACCCGGTGCTCATCCTTTGTAAGTCGGCGGGTTGGGCTTGGGCGACCACCGCCGCCATCCTCAAGGTACGGCCATGCAGCGCGCGAGCATCAAGCGAACATTTCGACACCGCCCGTGCCGATTTCGATCGCCTGTCGGCGACTACCGCCCGACGCGTGGTGCGGTTTTGGCAGGTGCGATCAGATGACCGACCGCGGACGACCGACGATCGGCAAGGTTAAGGCTCAGACGTTTTCCTGCGTCTTGCGCCGTCACGCATCGGTCCGCTGGGCTCCGTGCGTCCTGCGAAAAGTCAGATAGCAGGGCGCGCGGCCTTCTCGATTTGCCTTGGCTTCGTAGCGGGTGCCGGAAAAGCCGGGCCACGCGCGGCGCCAGTTGTCGGCGCATTCTGCCGTCCAAGTGAAATCGGGCGATTGGATCACATGTTTCAGTGTCCAGGCCGCATAATCCGGAACATCGGTTGCAAAATGGAACTCGCCGCCCGGCCGCAGAATGCGTGCGATCGCGGAAATGCTCTCGTCCTGGACGAAGCGTCGCTTCCAATGCCGCCGTTTTGGCCAGGGATCCGGATAGATCAGATCGACGCACGCGAGCGAAGCCGCCGGCAACCACTGAAGCAGGGACGTCGCGTCATCGAAATGCAGTCGGATATTCGCAAGCTTCTTCAGCTCGATCGCCGCGAGCGCCTTGGCCATTCCGTTGACAAACGGCTCGACGCCGATGAAACCGGTGCGCGGGTGCTGTTCGGCCTGCGCAATCATGTGCTCTCCCCCGCCGAATCCGATCTCCAGGCGGACCTCGTCCACCGAATTGGGGAACAGGGCTGCGAGATCCGCCGGCGCGCGCGCGGCCAGATCAAGGGCGAGCCGCGGCAACAGACTATCGAATAGATGCGCCTGGCGCGGCCGCAAGGCATGACCCTTGCGACGCCCGAAAAAGGCACTCCGCCGGGCCTTCCCTTTGTCGGATATGGACATGGCGGTCACGACACCCGCCATGGTGGACCCCCGCCGCCGGCGCGTCGACCGGCTTAGGCGATCGCGGTCCTGATATCTTTCACGAGGTCGGTCTTCTCCCACGAGAAGCCGCCGTCCTTCTCCGGCGCACGACCGAAATGGCCGTAGGCCGCGGTGCGGCGGTAGATCGGCCGGTTCAGCTTGAGCGTACGGCGGATGTTGGTCGGCGTAAGCCGCAAGATTTCGGGCAACGTTTTTTCGAGCCTCCTTTCGTCGACCTTTCCGGTGCCATGCAGATCGACCAGCAGCGACATCGGGTCGGCGACGCCGATGGCATAGGCGATCTGGATGGTGCAGCGTTCGGCGACACCGGCGGCGACGACGTTCTTGGCGAGATACCGCGCGGCATAGGCAGCCGAGCGGTCGACCTTGGTCGGATCCTTGCCGGAGAAGGCGCCGCCGCCGTGCGGCGCGTAACCGCCGTAAGTGTCGACGATGATTTTGCGGCCGGTCAAGCCGCAGTCGCCGTCAGGCCCGCCTACTACGAAATTGCCGGTGGGATTGACCAGGAAATCGCTGGCTTTTTTGGGCATCCAGCCGTCCGGCAGCGCTGAAGCCACGGCATCGCCAATCAAGTCCTTGACCATTGCCGGCGAGTACTTTTTGCCGTTGCGGGTCTCGGCATTGTGCTGAGTTGAGACGACCACCTTGGTGCACCCGATCGGCTTGCCCTCGACATATTGCACGGTCACCTGGCTCTTCGCGTCGGGTTGCAGATCGAACAGCTGTTTCGAACGGCGCTTTTCTGCCAGCACCTTCAAGATCTTGTGCGCGAAATAGATAGGCGCCGGCATGAACGAACCCTTCTCGTAGACTTCGCTCTCGGTGCAGGCGAAGCCGAACATCATGCCCTGGTCGCCGGCACCCTCTTGCTCCTCTCCCTTTTTCTTTTTGGCGTCGACGCCGCGGGCAATGTCAGGCGATTGGCCGTGCAGCAGCACCTCGATGTCGGCGCCGTGATAGGAGAACCCGTTCTGGTCGTAGCCGATGTCACGCACCACTTTGCGCGCGATCTCACTGATCAGCTCGCGGTTAACTACGGCATGACCGCCGTATTTGGTGAATAGCGGCGCCTGTCCGCGGCCCTCGCCGGCAATGACGATCTTGTTGGTGGTGCAGAGCGTCTCACAGCCGAGCCGAGTATTCACCAAGCTGTCATCCGCGATACCGAGCCTGATGTCGTTGTCGATGAACGCATCGAGGATCGCATCCGAAATCTGATCACAGACCTTGTCGGGATGACCTTCGGAAACGGATTCGCTGGTGAAGAGATAATTGGCGTGTGACACTGAAAAGAACTCCCTCGCAGGCTCGATGGCAACGCTGACCGGCTATAAAGCGCGGAGTGTTTCTTGCAGCGTCCCCGCACGGGGTCAAGGTGTGGGCGAAGCGTGGGCCAACCGACGAGAACTGTGGCCCGACTGCGTTTTGTCCGACGGCTCAGTCATCGTCACCGGCGATCTCCTCGACGAGATCGACAATGCGCCGTCTAAGCTTGGGCTCCTTGATACGCATGAAAGCCTTCGTCAGGGAGAGCCCCTCGGAGGTGGCGAGGAAATCCGAGACATAGGCGGGGGAAGGCGCTTCTTTCATTCCATCCGCCGAGCTGTGCAGGTTGGGCGCTCCTTCAAAGAAGAACGCCACCGGCACCTGCAGAATGTGGGAGATTTGCTGCAACCGGCTTGCTCCGATACGGTTCGTGCCCTTTTCGTATTTCTGCACCTGCTGGAAAGTGAGGCCGAGCGCGTCGCCGAGCTTCTCCTGGCTCATGGCAAGCATCATGCGGCGCATGCGCACCCTGCTACCGACGTGTTTGTCGATGGGGTTCGGAGCCTTTTTGGCGACGGCCATAACGATCTCCTATGGAACCCGCTAATGTTCCCGCTGCTCGGCCGGAAGGCAATCGTATTCCGAGTAAAATCGGCGAGCACTGCAACAAATTGTTGAAAGGCAAACGTTGCAGGAATGGCCTTAAATATTTGATCGAGCAATGCAATTACGTACTTGTTGCAATTGTAACCTGCATGGCGAAAGTTGCATCGGGCGACTGCCTAGCGCAACCCGGGATTGAGAATCCGCTCTGGCATCAGCGCGATCCGGCGCGCCAGCGCGAGCGCACCAGCCACAGGAAAGCGATCCCCACCATTGCCCCCACAGGTCCGTCGCCCAGGCGGGCATAGGACGTAGGAGCGATAGCCTGCGGCAGAGGCGCATCAAGCACGCCCTCGCTGTCGAGCGGCAGCGATTTGATGATCCGTCCGAGTGGATCGACCACGGCGGAAATTCCGCTATTAGCTGCCCGCACCAGCGGAAGCCCCTCTTCGATCGCGCGTATGCGCGCCTGCTGAAAGTGCTGGTACGGACCGGCGCTCGCGCCAAACCAGCCGTCATTGGTGAGGTTGAGCAGCCAGCCTGGGCGCTCCCCGGTTCCGACCACCCATGGCCAGCCGAGGTATCGGCCGACGTGGCGATATAGCCACCCCTCCTGCTCCCTGCGCGGAACGGCGTTGCCGGGAAAAATGATCTCGTAACAGATCAGCGGCAGAAAAGCCGGTGCCCCCGGCGCGGGCTGATTGCGCCGATGGTCGCCGGGAATGAATCCGCCGCGCACCTTGGTGAGCTGCATGAGACCGAGCCGCTCAAGCAGATCCTGAAACGGCAGGTATTCGCCAAAAGGCACGAGATGAATCTTGTCGTAGACCGAAAGGATCGAGCCGCCGTGGCCGATCACGTAAATCGAATTGTAGGCGCGCGTGACGAGCGCGCCGGGTGGGATGTCCGGCGGCCGGATCGCCCCGGTAATCAGCACCGTGTCCGGCGGCAGGAGGCCTGCGATCTGTGCAAGCGCATCGGCTTCGCGCGCGAGGAAGAACGGGAACGCCGATTCCGGCCAGATCAGAATGGTTACCTCGCGGAGGCCGCCTGGCTGATCCGACAGGGCGAGATAGCGCCTCATCACATCCTGCTTCTGCGAGTAGTTGAATTTTTCGTCTTGCTGCAGATTGGGCTGCATGATCCGAAGCCGCACGCCCTCGACGAAGTGCGTGGGGGTGCGCTCCAGCCGCATGACGCCGTAGATCGCCAGTGCCGCGATTGCGGCCGCGCCCAGCGCTGGAGCCAGCCACGGCCAACTGGTGTCCGCGCGGTCATCGGCGAGAACGGCAGGTGACGAATAGACCGCAACGGCGAGAAACGTGAGGCCCCAGATGCCGATGAGCGCCGCTCCCTGAGCGAGCCAGAGGGGAGAGATCAGTTCATAGCCAAAAGCATTCCAGGGAAAGCCGCTGAACAGGTGACCGCGCAGCCACTCCGCAATCGTCAGCGAGACCGCGAGCGCGAGCACACGGGTCGCACCACGCGTCCAGATCAGTCGCGCCAGGAAAAGTCCCAATGCCGTGTAAACGGCCATGCCGGCCGGGAGAGCAGTCACCGCGAATGGCAGCAGCCAGCCAAACGTCTTGGCGTCCACCAGAAATGCATGGCCGATCCAATAAAGCCCGGCGAGAAAATAGCCGAACCCGAACCACCAGCCCACAGCCGCGGCCGCCAGCAGTCCGCGCAGGCCGGTTCCCGCTGTGCCGTCGACGAGCCAGACCAGGACGGGAAAGGTGATGAAAGGAAGTGGCCAAAGATCCGTCGGCGGCAGTGCTAGCGTCGACGACGCGCCGGCGAGAAAGGCGATGAGAATGCGCCACCATCCCTCGGCCTGTACGATCGTATCGGCGAGGCGGCTGAGCGTCACGGCCGGTGGGCGGATTTGGGTGGCGCTGTATCAGAGGAACGCTTGTCGGCTTCGTCGCCGGTCACTGGCGGGGAGGACGCGCTCGGCGGGACAGGCGGGGGAGGCCGCCGTGTCACGTGGCGGCCGCCATTCTGTCTGTCGAGCCCCCGGTAGATCCTGAGCTTCTTCACGCGTCGCGGATCGGCATCGAGGATCTCGAGCTCGAAAGGACCGGGTCCCGGAACAAGCTCCCCGCGCACGGGCACCCGGCCGATCCGGGTCGCGACGTATCCGGCGAGCGTGTCCACCTCCTGGGTCACATCGCCAACATCGAATTCGGCACCGACGATCGCAGTGACGTCCTCGAGACTCGCGCGAGCATCGGCCAGAAACGAGCCATCGGACTGGCGCACCACGCCCGGCGGCGTATCCTCGTCGTGCTCGTCGGCGATGTCGCCCACGATTTGCTCGACGATGTCTTCGATGGATACCACTCCGTCGGCGCCTCCATATTCATCGACCACGAGCGCGAGATGGATGCGGGTCGTCTGCATCTTGGCGAGCAGATCGAGGACCGGCATGGATGGCGGCGCATACAGAATTTCACGCACGATCTTTGCCGCCGAGAGTGGCATCGATAGATCGACGGCCTTGAGATCGAGGCCGGCGGGGAGCGGCTTTTTGCGCCGCCGGTTGGCCGTTCCGCTAAGCGTGGCGCGCACGGTCATGAAAGCGACGAGGTCGCGGATATGGACCATGCCGGTGGCGTCGTCGAGGGTCTCGTCATAGACGACGAGCCGTGAATGGCCGGCACTCTCGAACACCTTCATGAGCTCGCCGAGCGCGATGTCCCGTTGCACGCCGATAATGTCGGCGCGCGGCACCATCACATCCACTACGCGGCGCTCGCGCAGTCCGAGAATGTTCTTGAGCATGGTGCGTTCGGCCGGCGAGAATCCGGTGTCGCCGGCACCTTCGAGCACATCCTTGAGGTCGGCACGGATGGTGCTCGACTTCCAACGAAAGATCGTCCGCAGTGCCCGCGTGAACCAATTGTCGGCGCTTTCGGGCGCGCCTTGACGCGCCTGCGGTATCAGCGCAGGCAGATTGCGGATCGCGCTCGGCTCGCTCGAACTGGGTGGGTCTGCGTCAGGCATGGAGGCTAGATAGCGCTGCGCGCAATGTAGGGATCGGGCACGTCGAGCCGGGCAAGGATCGCGGTTTCGAGTCTCTCCATTGCGGCCGCCTCCTCATCCGCCACGTGATCGTAGCCGGCGAGATGCAGGAATCCATGCACTGCCAGATGGGCAAGATGATGCGCAAAGGGTTTATGCTCGGCGCGCGCTTCACGTTCCGTCGTCTCATAGGCGATCACGATATCACCGAGCAGGCGCGGTATTCCACGAGCGCCGCGCGATTCGTTGGCCGGAAACGAGAGCACATTTGTTGTTGCATCCTTGCAGCGCCAATCGCGGTTGAGCGCGCGGATCGCGGCATCGTCGGTCAGTACGACGGCAAGCTCGCCCACGGCGGTTGACGTTGCCGATGCCGCCTCGCCGATCGCCCGGCGAAGCAGGGCCTTGACGCTGCGTTGCGCGGTCCAAAGTGGGGAAGCAATCACGATGTCGACCGCAGGCCGCACCCCTCGCCGCCGCACAGGCGGTCGCGCGCGCCGTTTGCGTGCCACGAATGTCATCCTCCTTCCCCGCTCGCGGGGAACGCAATGCAAGCCCCGGAGACTTCATGCCTTGATGTCGCGTCCCCGCGCTGGCTTCAGCGCTGCCTTGTCGTAGGCGTCGACAATCCGCGCCACAAGTTCGTGCCGGATGACGTCCTCGGCGGTGTAGACGATGTGACCAATTCCCTCGACGTTCCTGAGAAGTCGCGTCGCCTCCGCGAGGCCGGATGTCTGTCCGGGCGGCAAATCAACCTGGCTCGGATCGCCGGTGACGATCATACGGCTGTTCTCACCCAAGCGCGTGAGAAACATCTTCATTTGCATCGCGGTGGTATTCTGGGCCTCATCGAGGATGATGACCGCGTTCGATAGCGTGCGCCCGCGCATGAAAGCGAGCGGCGCAATTTCGATCTCGCCGGTCTGCAGCGTGCGCTCGACGATCCGCGGGTCCATCAGGTCGTACAGCGCGTCGTAGATCGGGCGCAGATAAGGATCGACCTTCTCGCGCATGTCGCCGGGCAAGAATCCGAGTCGCTCCCCCGCCTCGACTGCCGGACGCGAGAGGATGATGCGATCGACCTCCTTGCGCTCGAACAGTTGCACCGCGTGAGCGACGGCGAGCCAAGTCTTGCCTGTGCCCGCCGGCCCGGTTCCGAAGACCAGCGCGTGGCGACGCAACGCGCGGATATAAGCGTCTTGCGCCGCGGTGCGCGCACGCACGGCACGCTTGCGCAGGTTGATCTCCTCGAAGCTCGGCCGCGCGGTCGCGGGATCGTAGTCGAACAGGGAACCCTGCGCGATTGCCAAACGGATCGCGCCTTCGACGTCGCCGGACACCAGTTCGTCGCCGCGCTTGAGCCGCTCGTAAAGACCTTCGAGTACCCGCCGCGATCGCTCCACGCCGTCGCGCGAGCCGGCCAGGGTGACGTGGTTACCGCGTTGCTCGGCGACCACGCCGAGCCTGCGCTCGATCAGGGCCAGGTTCTGCCCGTACTGGCCGAACAACAGAGATGCGAGCCGGTTGTCATCGAAGGCCAGCACGGTCTGCGTTGCAGCGCTGTCGCGGGCGGCGGGCGAAGAGACGTACGACCCGCTGTCCGATCGGGGGGAGCGCAACGGTTCAGGCCTCCATCAGTATCGGTTCCACACCCGCAGATTCCGGAATCGCTCCGAACAGGCTGTTAGTCCCGATTTCCGTGACCGTGACCGCCGCAATGTTGCCGATCATTGTCTTTGGGCCCATGACCTGAACCGGCTGCAGATATGGGGAGCGCCCGACGATCTGACCAGGATAACGCCCCGACTTCTCGAACAGGACATCGAAGGTGCGGCCGCGGCATCGCGCGTTGAATTCCACCTGATGACGGTTAATCGCCGCCTGCAGGCGGTGGAGCCGCTCGGATTTCACCGCCTCTTGTACCTGATTCGGCATGTCAGCGGCCGGCGTTCCTGGTCGAGGCGAGTATTTGAAGGAGAAGGCGTTAGCGTAGCCCACCTCCTCGACCAGCGATAGCGTCGCGCGGAAGTCCTCTTCGCTCTCCCCGGGAAAGCCGACGATGAAGTCGGAGGAGAACGCCATGTTGGGTTGGGCGGTACGCACGCGCGCGATGGTTTCCAGATAAGCGGTGCGAGTGTGCCGGCGATTCATGCGCTTGAGGACGTGGTCGGAGCCCGATTGCACCGGCAGATGCAGGTAAGGCATCAGGCCGGGCAGGTCGCGATGCGCCGCAATCAGGCTCGCGTCCATGTCGCAGGGATGGCTCGTAGTATAGCGCAGCCGCGCGATCCCGGGGACATCGGTGACACGCTCCAGCAATCGTCCGAGCATCCAGGGCACGCCGTTGGGCCCTTCGCCGTGATAGGCATTAACGTTCTGGCCGATCAACGTGACTTCGCGCACCCCCGCGTCGGCCAGCCGCTCGACTTCGGCGACAATCTTCATCACCGGCCGCGATACCTCGGCGCCACGCGTATACGGTACGACACAGAACGTACAGAATTTGTCGCAGCCTTCCTGGACCGTGACAAAAGCACTGACACCGCGCGCGCGTATTGCCTCGCGGCTCGGCGCCTTGAGGACGTCGAACTTGTCCTCGACCGGAAATTCGGTGTCGACCACCGCCCCTTCA
>JBJMTU010000141.1:0-5551 GCA_045811545.1 Xanthobacteraceae bacterium
GCTGGCTTCCTTTCCGGCCCGGCAGGCGATGCCGAACTCTCCGCCATGCTGAGCGCGGCGACTGGACTTCCGGTGATCACCATCGCGCGCGCCATGGTGCGCGCGCTCCAGCATGACAAGGCGCAGCGCATCGCCGTCGTCACGCCGTATCACGACGCGGTGAACGCGCAGCTCGAGGCGTTCCTCGCCGACGGCGGCATCAGCGTCGTCCGCATGGACACATTCCGGGCGCCCGACGTCACGGCGCTCGGGCGCATCACCGCCGCACAGGTGCGCGATCTCGCGCGAGCGACCATGGGGCCTGATTGCGACGCGCTGTTCATCGGATGCTCGCAGCTGCCCACGCACGCAATCCTTGCCGGTCTGCAAGCGGAGTTCGGACGCCCGGCCTGGTCCTCGATCCGCGCGACCGCCTGGGATGCCGGGCGGCTGCCAGTTGCCGCGTGACGCATAACAACAGGGCGCAAAGAAAACGCCCGCTACGGGAGGAAAGAATGCGACGGCTGGTTCGTCAGGCGCTCGGAGCCGCTCTCCTGCACGCGCTTGTGCCGCAGACCCCGGCACAAGCCCAGACTTTTCCCGACCGCCCGATCCGGATCGTAGTGCCCTACGGGACGGGCGGAATCACCGACATCACCGCGCGCATTCTCAGCCCGCGTCTCGCAGAGGAACTGGGCCAGCAGGTATTCGTGGACAACCGCCCCGGTGGTGCGGGGATGATCGGCTTCGGCATGGTCGCCAACGCGCCGGCGGATGGCCACACCCTCGTGCTCGCCACCACCGCGCTTGCAGCCAATCCCATTCTGTTCAAGGCCATTCCCTACGATGCGCGCAAGAGCTTCGCGCCGATCAGCCTGGTCGGCGTGGTGCCGATGGTGCTGGTCGTGCCGCCCTCGTCGCCCGCGAACACAATCGCCGAGTTGGTGGCGTTCGCACGCGCAAACCCCGGCGAGCTGAACTACGGTTCAGCCGGCAACGGTAGCGACAATCACCTGACCGCCGAGTTGTTCAACCACCTGGCTGGACTCAAGGTCATGCATGTTCCCTATCGCGGCGGCGGCCAGGTGATGACTGATCTCATCGCCGGACGCCTGTCATTTGTTTTCGCCACAATGCCGACTGCGCTCCCGTACCTGGGCGAGGGGCGATTGCGCGCGCTGGCGACCACCGGGCAAACCCGGAGCGCGGCCCTTCCCGACGTGCCCACCGTGGCCGAGACCGCGCTGCCGGACTTCTCGCTCTATGCCTGGCTCGGGCTGTTCGGACCGGCCAACATTCCCGCTCCGACCCTCGATCGCCTCAACACGGCGACCGTCGCCACGCTGCGGCATCCGGAGACCGCGGAGCGGCTGCGAACCATCGGCCTCGAACTCAAGGCCGGCATGCCGGAAGAGCTGGCATCGCATCTGGATCGCGAGCTGAAACGGTGGGCGGATCTGGCCCGCCACGTGAAATTCGAGGTGATGGAATAGATGCGAGCCGTGGCGGCGCATCGGCGGTCCGGCTGCACCAACAGCCCGGCCGCACAAACGAAGACACCGCACATGAATCGCCGCACGCTGCTCCGCGCCGCCGCACTTGCTCCACTTGCCGCAATCGCACCTGCCTTCGCCCAGGCCGGCTGGCCGGACCGGGTGCTGCGCATCGTGGTGCCTTTCGTGCCCGGCTCATTCACCGACGTCTCCGCGCGGCTCGTTGCCAACGAGCTCACCGAACAACTCGGCCAGCCGGTAGTCGTCGAGAACCGTGGCGGGGCGGGCGGTACGGCCGGCACCACGATGGTCGTGCGCGCCGCGCCGGACGGCTATACGCTCCTGCTCACCGACACCTCGCTTTCCATTTCTCCGGGGCTCTATCCGAATCTGCCCTACGATCCGCTGCGCGATCTGGCGCAGATCAGCCGGATCGCGGACTCGCCATCGATCCTGCTGGTGCGCCCGGGGCTCGGGCCGCGCACGCTTGCAGAGCTGGTGGCGCTTGCGAAGCAGAAGCCGGGCGAGATCACTTTCGGTTCCGGCGGGCCGGGGTCGTCAGCACATCTCGCGATGGAGCTGCTGCTGAACCTCGCCGGCGTCCAGGCGCTGCACGTTCCATTCCGCGGCGTAGCGGCGGCGATCGCGGAAGTCATCGCGGGCCGCGTTGACATGGCGATCGCGAGCCTTGCCTCGGGTCTGGCGCATGTGGAGGGCGGCACGCTGCTCGGCCTTGGCGTGTCTGGCGAGAAGCGCAGCACCTTGCTGCCGCAGGTGCCGACATTCGCCGAAGCAGGCGAGCCGCGTTACGATATGTCCTATTGGTGGGGCATTGCGGCGCCCGCCGGCACGCCGCGACCAATTGTCGATCGGCTGCATCGCGAGATCGTGCAGGCCTGCGCGAAGCCGCGGCTACGCGAGGCCTTCCTGCAACAGGCAGCGATCGCCGTCACCTCGAGTCCGGAGGAGATGACGCGGCATCTCGAGCGCGAGGTCGCCGTGTGGCGCGACGTGATCGCGCGCGCCAAGGTCACTGTCCAATAGCGCGCGGGAAGAGGAAAGCCTTTGAGTCATCAGAACGAAGTGCCGCCCTCCTTCCGCGCGCCGCCGCTCTCGTGCGACGCGCATTTCCATATCTTCGGCCCGGCGGAACGCTATCCGTACGGAGCCGGAACCAACGAGAGCCTGCGCTACGCTCCGCCGCTCGCGCCACTGTCCGAGTACCTGGAAGTCGCCAAAGTGCTCGGTGTGGAGCGTTTCGTGTTCGTGCAGCCCAGCGCCTATGGCCGTGACAATGCCTGCATGCTCGATGCCATGCGCGAGGTCGGGGTCGCGCGTTGCCGTGGCATCGTGGACGTGGACGAGAATGCGCCGGACGCGCTGCTCGCCGACATGGACAAGCTTGGCGTGCGCGGTGTGCGCATCAATGTCTCGCCCGTGAAGCCGCCGGCGCCCGGCTTCTCAGCGTCCATGCGGCGGCGCATCGAGCGTCTCGAAGCACGCTGCGCCGAGATGGGCTGGCAGCTCGATTTCCTCCAGCCCGGCTGGCTAACCGAGGAGCTGCTGCCGGTCTTTGCCCGGCTGCGCTGCTCCTTCACCATCGCGCACATGGGCATGTTCCGCGCCGAGGCCGGGCCGCAGCAACCGGGCATGCGGAAACTTATCGATTTGTTGCGCCACGGCGAGGGGCGCGCGTGGGTGAAGTTCACCGGGACCTATCGCATGGCAACCGAACCGACTTTTGCCGACGCAGCGCCGATGGCGCGTGCGCTGATCGAGGCGGCGCCCGATCGGCTGATCTGGGGCAGTGACTATCCGCACCTTTCCTTCGCCGACAAGGTGGGCTCCGTGCAGCTGTTCAACCTGTTGGCCGATTGGGCACCGGACGAAGCGATGAGACGCCGAATCCTGGTCGACAATCCTGCCGCGCTGTTCGGCTTCTGACGCTGCAGGCGCTCCCACCAAAACCGACGACCCAGAGCAGTGCCGAGTCCGAGCCCGTCCAGCTGAGCCGCGCTTTCAGCATCCCCTTGCCCCCCTTTGGCAAGGCATCCAACCGGGTGGTACACGTGGCCCTGCCAATTGAAGTATTCGCGGGCCATTGTGAAGGTCCGCGATCGTGACGCGGGAGGCTCACCCGAACGCAGCCGGCGCATTTTCAGAGAAAGAGATCGCGTCTGGTCTTGGGAGCATGTATCACGGAAATTGGCGCACGATCGCGGAGTCTAGCCGGAGACATGGACGTGCAAAGAGCGCTCTCCCCTCGATCCCTCGCATCCCGCCGACGCTTTCTCGGCACGGCCGGCGCGGCGAGCCTGACGCTTTCGCCGCTCAGCGCGCTTGCCGACGCAATGATCAAGCTTCCCTTGCCCGGAGGGCCGGACGAGCGGTCGATCACCACAGCCTTTCCGCAGAAGGGAGCGCTGATCCTGCAGCGCACCCGGCCGCCGCTGCTGGAAACGCCGCTCGAAGTGTTCGACCAATCCGTGTTCACCCCGAACGACAAGTTTTACGTGCGTTGGCACTGGTCGCTCATTCCAAGCACGGTCGACGTGAGCAGCTTCCGATTGGCGGTGCACGGCCACGTGAACCAAAACCTGTCGCTGTCGCTCGATGAGCTTATGGGGCTCCCGCGGGTGGAGCTTGTCGCCATCAATCAGTGCTCGGGCAATTCGCGCGGTTATTTCCAGCCCCGCGTGTCCGGCGCGCAGTGGTCGCACGGCGCCATGGGAAACGCGCGCTGGACCGGGGTCAAGCTGAAGGACGTGCTCGATCGCGCCGGGGTCAAACCCGGTGCCGTCCAGGTTCGCTTCAACGGCATGGACGAGCCCATCGTGCCGGACGCGCCCGACTTCATGAAGTCGCTCGCCATCGATCATGCCCGCGACGGCGAGGTCATGCTCGCCTATGCCATGAATGGGGAGCAGCTCCCGTTGCTCAACGGATTTCCGCTGCGGCTCATCGTGCCCGGCTGGTTTTCCACCTACTGGGTCAAGATGCTCAACGACATCGAGGTGCTCGACCAACCCGACACCAATTTCTGGATGAAGACGGCCTACACGATCCCCGATACGCCGCACGCCAACGTGCAGCCCGGACAAACCGGCTTCAAATCGGTGCCGCTCAGCCGGATGGTTCCGCGCTCCTTCATCACCAACATCAAGCCGGGCGACGCGCTGCAGGCAGGCGCGCCGACGCTCGCACGCGGCATCGCCTTCGGCGGCGATACCGGCGTGGCGCGCGTCGATTTCTCCAGCGACGGCGGCAACACCTGGCAGCAAGCCGAACTCGGCAAGGATGAAGGCAAGTACAGCTTCCGCCAATGGCAGTTCCGCTTTACGGCGCCGGGCAAAGGATCGCAGGTGCTGATGGTCCGATGCACCAGCAGCAGCGGCGAGACGCAGCCCAACACGCCCTACTGGAATCCAAGCGGGTTCATGCGCAACGTCATCGAGCCGACGCCGGTCGTCGTATCCTGAGGAGGAGAAGATGCTGCGCCAGGCGCTGCTGACCGCCCTCATCGCTGCCGCTGCGCTGATCCCGCGCGGCGCGCATGCCGAGGAAAAATTGGTGCTGAAGTCGGTGACCGCCGATCTGCCCTTCGGCGACCGCATGTTCCCGGACGGCCCCGGCTCGGAGGCGGTCAACAACAATTGCCTGGCCTGTCATTCCGCCGGCATGGTGCTCACGCAGCCGGCGCTATCGAAGGAGCAATGGCACCACGAGGTCGAAAAGATGCGCACGGCTTACAAGGCGCCGATCGATCCCAAGGACGTCAATGCAATCGTCGACTATCTCGTCGGGTTCGGCAAAGCGAAGTGAGCAGAGTTGCCGGCTAAAGCATGTTCGTTTGTGCTTGAAGCAGTTTAGCGCCGCGTACTCGGTGCATTCCCTCCCCCGCTTGCAGCCGAACTCGGGTTTACCCGAGTTCGGCCACGTATAACTGGCCGAAGTCGGATAAATCCGACTTCGGCTGGAGGGATAGGGAGGGGGCATGCGACGAGATCGAGGGGAGATGCAAAAACATTCATGTGCGCACGCTCACCCCCTCCCCAATCCTCCAGCCGAAGTCGGATTTA
>JBJMTU010000142.1:0-8831 GCA_045811545.1 Xanthobacteraceae bacterium
CTGCCGCTCCGCTTGGGTCGCGGGCATCCGATGCCTGGCCACGGCTTTTCTGGTCGGTTCGAGCGCCGCTTGGCGGCTCGCGCCGGTCATTACAGGCGGCTGCTGCGCGCAGGCCGCAAGGGCGGCCGCGCTTAGCGCAGCGGCCAACAACCGCAACGCTCCCGAAGACAAGGGCTTGGCGCCAATGCGGGCGCCCGACGAGCTGATGGATGACACGTTACGCACTCCCCCACCGATATCCCCGCCCGTAATGGGAGTGGAAACCATGGCCCGATCACGGCCAAATCCGCGGCAATGACGTGAATTGTTTCTTGTGTGGTTAATTTGCCACACGGGGGCGGGCGACAAGGGTCGTCCGGCAGGGGGGATCGACGGATTAAGTCGCGTAGACCCCGTGTTGCGGGGTTCAGGCCGGTTGGTCATGGATGCCCGTTTGCCTCTGAGCGTGGTCAAGGGCTGCGTGGGGAGGACGGGAACCGCATGCGCGTATTAATCGAGCGTTAACGACTCGGCGGCGACGATCGGCGGGCAATACCGCACTATTCGGCGGGGGGCTCCGATGCTCACGAGCAGCAGGTATCTCGTCAACGGCAGCCCGCGTTGCTGCATGTTCTGCGGAGAGCCGTTCCGTCCCCGTGACGGCGACATTGAATTTTGGCGCACGTCCGCCGGGCAGCACTTCTGCTCGGAGTTTTGTGCTGACGACGCCGAGGAAGCGCAATTCCGCAAGCGCCGCGCCGCCGCGGCGACGCACCCCGGCCTTGGCGCCGGCTCGCCTCACCTCTAATGCGATTTCAAGAAGCCGATCGAGACTGGCCCAACCGGTTTCGGGAGGCGCTCCTAAGGCTCAGGTTCCTCCGTCGGGTGCACGACCTAGGCACAGGCGCCGCGTCTTGACAGCCTGTCCGGGTACATCGTAGCGCCCGCGATGCGAACAAATTCGGGCCAAAACCAAGTATATTGTTGGCGGCATTCGGGGGGCGACCGCTCGGCACGATGGCTTCGTCGCCCCGCGTGATTCGTGAAATGATGCGCAATGCGTTCCGCTCGCCGATCAGCAATTCGACTGCTGCAGCTCATGATGGTGGCATCGGTCGTGTTGCCGCTTGTGCTGTTCGGTTTTGCGGCCTGGCTGAACTACCGCCACGAAGAGGACGTCGCTGACGATCGCATCGAGCGTTCGCTCGATATTCTTCACGAGCACACGCTCAAGGTCTTTCAGACGGTCGAGGGCGCCATCGCCGAGGTCAGTGAAATCGTGCGCGGCATGACCGACGATGCCATCCGCGCCGACCAGCCGCGCCTGCACGAGCGCACGAAGCGCATCGTCGAAGTGCTGCCGCAGCTGCGCGCGATCTTTCTGATCGACCGTGACGGCCGGCCGCTCGCCTCCAGCCAGCTCGTGCAGGTCCCGCCCGACCTGCGCTCCCGCGAGCGCAGCTTCTTCAACGCGCACATCGCCGGCGACGTTGGCACTTATGTCAGCGAAGTTGTGGAGCCCCGGCTTGCGATTTTCGGCACGCCCTTCTTCGTTCTTTCGCGGCGCCGTCCGTCGGCCGACGGCACGTTCAACGGCGTGATCGCGGTCGCGGTCGTGCCGCAATATTTCGAGGAGTTCTACGCGCTCATCGGCCGCGGCCCGGGCGGCCTCTACGCGCTCGTACGCGCGGACGGCAAGTTTCTCGCCCGTTATCCGGAGCCGCCCGAGCACCTGCGCACGCAAGGGCCGAGCAGCGGGCTGGAGACGGCGATCGCGCAAGGATGGGAGCGCAGGATCGACACGATCCGCTCCAAGATCGACGGCAGCGAACGGCGGATAGGCTACCGCAAGCTCGAGGGCTTTCCGGTTTACGCGATCGCCGGGGTGGAAACGTCGGCGATCCGCGGCGAATGGATGTCGACCATGGCAGGCCAT
This sequence comes from Xanthobacteraceae bacterium, assembly GCA_045811545.1. Classification (GTDB taxonomy): domain Bacteria; phylum Pseudomonadota; class Alphaproteobacteria; order Rhizobiales; family Xanthobacteraceae; genus VAZQ01. The sequence goes on from JBJMTU010000142.1 coordinate 1,916, forward strand.
TTGATCTTCGGGGTGCCTGCCACGTTGTTCATATTGCTCATTCTCGCCATGGCGCTGCGGCGCACGCGTCGCCTGCACGCCGAAGCCGAGCGGCGAGAAGCCGCGGAGGCCGCGTTGCGGCAAGCGCAGCGGCTGGAGGCGATCGGACATTTGACCGGCGGGGTCGCGCACGACTTCAACAATCTGCTGATGATCGTCAGCGGCAGTGCGGAGCGCCTGCGGCGCGACCTGACGTCGGAAAAGCACAGGCGCCTGCTCGACATGATCATGAATGCGACCAGCCGGGGCGAAAGTCTCACGCGACAATTGCTGGCATTCTCGCGCCGGCAGATGCTCACCCCTGCGGTGATCGATCTGACCCAACGGCTGCCCGAGCTCAAGGATATGCTGACCCGCTCGTTGCGTGACGACATCACCACAGAGGTCTTAGTTCCCGATGAGAGCTGCGCGGTCAAGGTCGACCCGAGCGAGCTCGAGCTCGCCTTGCTCAATCTGGCGGTGAACGCGCGCGATGCCATGCCGAACGGCGGAACGCTCACCATCACCGTCAAGCCGGTGGTGCTCGAGGGCAGGGTGACGGTGGAGGGGCTCAGCGGCGACTTCGTCGCCATTGGCGTGGCCGATACCGGCAGCGGCATTGCTCCCGAGATCTTGCACCACGTCTTCGAGCCGTTCTTCACCACCAAGGAAGTGGGCAAGGGCACAGGATTGGGTCTGAGCCAAGTCTACGGCTTCGCCAAGCAGTCGGGCGGCACCGCGACAGTCACCAGTACGGTCGGTCGCGGCACGGCGATCACACTCTATCTGCCGCGCACGCAGGAATTGCCCGCGCCATCCACCGCGCCCATGAAAGCGGAGGTGGCGCCGCGGCGCGCCGGAACGGTGCTGGTGGTGGAAGACAGCCCCGAGGTCGCCGAGGTCGCCACCGGCTATTTCCAGCAACTCGGCTACATGGTCAAACAGGTCGCCAGCGCCAATGAAGCGCTGGAGCTGCTCGCCAAGGATGCGAAGATCGATCTCGTCTTCGCCGATATCCTCATGCCGGGCGGAATGAACGGTTTGGAGCTCGGCCATGCCATCCGCCGGCGTGACGCGGCGATGCCGGTGTTGCTTGCGACCGGCTACAGCGACAGCGCGCGTGACGCCGTCGAGCAGGGTTTCATCGTGTTGCAAAAGCCCTTCGATCTTGCGGCGCTGGAACAGGCGCTGCGCGAGGCGCGCACCCCCACGGTCGAGCCCGCGCCCGGCATCGCCGGGTAGGCGCTGGTTCGCGAAGCGTCATGCGCGGGCAGAAGCGCGTCGAAGACGCGCGTAAACGCGCTTATGACCCGCGCATCCATCCTCTTTGCAAAAAGAGTCTTTGCGAAAATGGATGGATTGCCGGGTCAAGCTCGGCAATGACGAAGCCAATCAGTAAGACCGTTAGAGTGCCTTGAGTTTGCGATAGGCGAACGCAACCATGCGGATCAGCAACAGACCGTGCTGGAACCGGGAGATTTGGGTCTCGCCGTATGTCCGGTTTGCGTATCGCACCGGGACCTCCACAACCTTCAAACCGAGCTTCGAAGCTCCGAAGATGAGCTCGAAATCGCCGAATGGATCGAAGTCGCCGAAATAGCCATGGTCGCGTCTGATCCGTTCGTAGTCCTTGCGCATCAAGACCTTGGTACCGCACAGCGTATCGGTGAAGCGCTGGTTGAGCAGCCACGTGAATAGAATCGAGAACACGCGATTGGCGATGAGATTGAGGAATCGCATCGCTTGCTTTTCCATCGGATAGACCAAGCGAGAGCCGTTGATGAACTCGCCCTTGCCGGAGGCGAGCGCGTTCCAGAATTTCGGCAGCTGCTCGGGCGGCATGGTGAGGTCGGCGTCGAGGATCATGAGCACGTCTGCCCGTGCCAGCGCGAAGCCCTTGAACACGGCGTCGGCCTTGCCGACGCCGTCCTGCACGATGAGCTTGAGGTCGCGGTCGCGATACGCGGCAATGATGCGCTCGATCTCCTCGCGCGTTCCGTCCTTGCTGTGTCCTTCGACGAAGATGATCTCTTGATCTTCGCAAAATCGCGGAATTCGCCGCACGACCGCCTCGATGTTTCCCCGCTCGTTGCGGCAGGGCACCACGATGGTCGCGGAGACGGCAGCGGGAACGGACTTCGGTACCGAGCGCGCGACCAGATAATGGCGCAAGCACAGGCTGCGGATCAGCGGCAGCGAGCCGACGTAGCGGTTGATGATCGGACCTAAGCCGAGCAAACGGCGGGGCAGCAGTTGGCGCCATTCCCGTTTGACGACCTCGAAGTCGGCCAGCGCCAAGAGATTTTGTATGTCGGTCGGAGGCAGAAAGTTCTGTTCGACCTGCGGCATCCGCAGCCCGATCCAGGAGCCGAACGTCATGATCGGTTCCCACAGATGCGAATAGTACGAGACGATCAGCCGCGTTTCCCGATGGCATAGGGGATGCAACGACGCGAGCGTCGCCTCGCAGTCATCCAGCGCGCCGATCGTGTCGGAAAGAACGATGTAGTCGAACGGTCCGGTCAGTTCGCGGATGACCGATGAATCCTCGACGTCACCGAGAACGAATTGCAGGTGCGGATGCCGGGCCCGCGCCTGCTCGAGCATTGCCGGACTGAAATCGACGCCGACGCCGGTCGAGGGCTTCAGCACCGCCAGAAGATCGCCAATGCCGCAACCGAGGTCGAGAACGCGGCTGCCTTCCGGGACGAGAAAGCGCATATAACGGTGGTCGTCCTCATAGAAGTAAGCGTTCCGCTCGATCCAGCGGCGGCGCTCGGGAGCCATTTGCTCTGAAAAATCGCGCAGCCTGGGCTTGCGCGGCGACGGCGGTACTCTCTCGCTCGTGCTGACTGGCGCGTTCATTGCCTGAGGCTCTTCATTGCAGTCGGCAGTCCTGGTTCCGCCCTCGTATCGCGTTCGGTGGTGGCATGTTTATTGGTCGATGCGTTGTTGTCCAGAAAGAACCGGTGGTATCGCTGCCGCAGCTCTCCTCGTCCATCAGCCGGCAGTGGAAGCGGCGGAAAAGCCTGCAAGACATGCGAGTCGTCCTGTGCTAGTCGATCCCGGCTCGCCGCCATCCACACCCGCCGATTTGCACCAGCAAACAGCAATCATTCGATGCCCTCCAAGCTGTTCGATCTCACCGGCAGGAAGATCTACGTCGCCGGACATCGCGGGATGGTCGGTTCCGCGATCCTGCGCCGGCTCGCAAACGTGCGATGCGAGATCGTCACGGCCGGCCGCGACGAAGTGGATCTCGAGCGGCAGGAGCAAGCAGAACGGTTTCTGGCCGCAACCAAACCGGACGTGGTGATCGCCGCCGCCGCCAAGGTGGGCGGCATTCACGCCAACAGCACCTATCCGGCCGAGTTCATATCGCAAAATCTCGCGATTGCCCGCAACGTGGTTCACGCCAGCCACCTGGCCGGCGTCAAGAAGCTCCTCTATCTCGGCTCCTCTTGCATTTATCCGAAATTAGCCCATCAACCGATGCGCGAGGAGGAACTGCTTACCGGACCGCTCGAACCGACAAACCAATGGTATGCCGTCGCCAAGATCGCCGGCATCAAGCTTTGCCAGGCATACCGCCGTCAGTACGGCGCCGATTTCATTTCCATCATGCCGACCAATCTTTACGGGCCTGGCGACAACTATCACCCCGAAAACAGTCACGTGGTGCCGGCGCTCATTCGCCGCTTTCATCAGGCGAAGGAGGGCGGCCTGCCGGCGGTCAAGGTCTGGGGGACGGGGACGCCCTTTCGCGAGTTTCTTTTCGTCGACGATCTCGCCGACGCCTGCGTGTTCGTGCTCGAGCATTACTCGGACGAACAGCATGTCAATGTCGGCAGCGGTGAAGAGGTGACGATCGCCGAATTTGCCAAGCTCGTTGCCAAGGTCGTGGACTATCGAGGCGAGCTTACCTTCGACGCCTCGCGGCCGGACGGCGTCCCGCGCAAGCTGCTCGACAGCTCCAAGCTCGCCCGCATGGGATGGCGCGCACGCACACCGCTGCACGCCGGGCTCACGCGCACCTATGCGGCTTTCGTCGAAGGCAATTACCGGAGTCGCTAGGTCTATTCAGGTGAAGTGAAATTAGGGCGAGCGAGGAACTCGGTCTTACCCTCCCCCTTGTGGGGAGGGTCGGCACACGCAGGCAAGCTTGCGCAGCCTGCGCAAGATTGGCTGCGCTGCGCCGGGGTGGGGGTCGTGCGGTGATCTGCTGACGGACCCCCACCCCCAACCCCTCCCCAGCCGAAGTCGGGTTTACCCGATTTCGGCCAGTCTAAAAGTGCCCGAACTCGGGCAGGCCCGAGTTCGGGTGGGGAGGGGAGCACACCCAGTGCGCGGCGTGATTATGCATCAATCACAAATGAAGATGCGCCGACGCTCGGACCGCTCATCCGCCGATGCGCGGGATTTTCGCGTCGGCGATCACCTTCTTCCACTTGGCGATGTCCGCCTTGATGTAGGCGGCGAACGCGGCCTGCGACATTCCATTGGGCTCGAGCCCGACCGCCAGCAACTTCTCCTTCACGTCGGGCAAGTGGACGATGCGTGCGATCTCCGTCTGCAAGAGATCGACGATCGGCTTCGGCGTGCCTGCCGGCAGCAGCACACCCTGCATGGTCTCGGCCTCCTGATCCTTGATTCCGAGCTCGTCGAGGGTGGGCACGTCGGGCAGCGCCGGCGAACGCGCCGCCGCGGTGACGGCGAGCGCGCGCAGCTTGCCGTCCTTCACCAGCTGGGTCGCGGGCGGAATGGCCTGGAAGCACATCGGGGTGTGTCCCGCCACCACCGACTGGATCGACGGCGCGCCGCCGGGAAACGGCGCAAGCGCGAAATCGAGCCCGAAGGTGAGCTTGAACAGCTCGCTCGATAGATGCGGCGTGGTGCCTACTCCCGGCGAGGCGAAGGTGTATTTGCCGGGATTGGCTCGGAGAAGCTCTACCAGCTCCTTCACCGATTTCGCCGGAATATCGGGGTGCACGAACAGCCCGTTCGGGGAGCCGGCGGCCTTGGTGACGGGTGCGAAGTCCTTGTCCGGATCGTAGGGCGCTTTCACGTAAAGTGACGTATTGACGGTGTAGCTCGACGACACGAACAGGATCGTGTGGCCGTCGGGCGGCGCCTTGGCGCCAGCGCCCATTCCGAGATTGCCGCCCGCGCCCGCCATGTTCTCGATATAGAACTGCTGGCCCAACTTTTCCGACAGCTTGTTCGCAATGAGCCGAGCCACCACGTCGGTCGGCCCCGCGGCCGCGAACGGCACGATGATCTTCACCGGCCGGTCGGGATATCCAGGGACTTGCGCAAACGCCGCGCTCGCAAAGAGGATGCCCGCGCCGAGCGCCAGCACGCGGGTAATCACGTTCATCGTTCGCATGGCGTTTCCCTGTGTTAGCCGCGCGGGACCGAGCGGGTCATGCAGCGTAACAGATTGACCACTCACCACGCTCAACGCAAACGCGTGCTGGTGTGGTGAAGTGTCCCAAGACGATTTTCCGCTCGTCCCCGCTTAAGGGAAAGGACCCCAGCGCCGCAGCCCGTGGCCTGCAGGCTGTCGCGAGGGCGAACGAAGCAGCGCGTGGCTCTATGGCAGCTCCGATATCAGCTTTTGATATTCGGACTGAGGCCAAATGCGGGCGGTGCGGGTGCGCACATTTCCCTGCGAGCCGATCGCCATCGCGAATTTCGCGACGTTGTCACCGTTAGCGGTCTCGAGCAGAACCAGCAGATCGCTGTCGCCCGACGTCAGATAGACCTCCTTGATTTCGACGCCCACTTTCTTGGCCAGCTCCTGAGCGGCCTTGGCCCGCTTGGGCGCCTCCTTGATCGCGCGAATGCCTTGCTCGGTCCAGTTGAGCAAACACATGAACATCGGCATGCGGTCCTCCCTACGGTAAGCCCCGGATCCCCTCATGCCTGTATTATCAACCTCCGCTCGTCCGCGCGAAAGCGGGTAGGGCCAAATAAACATCGTGAATTGCCGGACTCCGCTCTTCCCCGCGAAAGCGAGGGCCTGAGAGGCCTACGCATCGTGACTCTATCACTCCACCTTGATGCCGCCAGCGCGAATGACCTTCGCCCACTTGTCGATTTCCCACTTGATCCGATCGGCGAATTCCTGGGGTGTGCTGGCGATCGGCTCGAAGCCCAGCGCAGAGAGGCGCGCGCCCACGTCCGGTAGCGCGACGATCCTGACAATCTCGCGATGCAAGCGATCGATGACCTCCTGCGGTGTGCCGCCCGGCACCAGCACGCCGAGGATGATTTCGGATTCCTGATCGGGCGCCCCGGCTTCGGCGAGCGTCGGCACGTCGGGCAGCGCGAGCGAGCGCCGCGCGCTGGTGACGGCGAGCGCGCGCACCGCGCCTTGCTTGATGTGCCCGGCGGCCGTGGAAATCGAGGTGAACAGGATCGGCGTGTGCCCGCCGATGGTCGAGGTGATGGCCGGCCCTCCGCCGTTGAAGGCGACAGCCACGAGATCGAGCCCGAACGCCTGTTTGAGCACTTCGCCGGCGAGGTAGCCGGGCGTCCCCAGCCCGGCATGGGCGTAGCTGTGCTGCCCCGGGCTCGCTTTCACCCAGGCGACGAGCTCTTTGAGGCTGGTCGCCGGAACGGACGGGTGCACCAGCAGCACTTGCGGCGATACGCCGACGAGCGATACGGGCGCGAGGTCGGTGGTGGTGTCGAAGCCCAGCTTGGCAAAGAGGCTCGGGTTCACCACCAGCGTGCTGGAGATCACGAGCACAGTATGGCCGTCTGGCGGCGCCTTCGCCACGAGCGCAGTACCGATATTGCCGCTGCCGCCGGGATGGTTCTCGACGTAGAACTGCTGGCCGAGACTGTCCGACAGTTTGGGCGCGAGCAGGCGCGCAACCACATCGACCGGGCC
>JBJMTU010000143.1:0-24168 GCA_045811545.1 Xanthobacteraceae bacterium
CGCCGACCGTCCTTGCACTCACCGTCATCGTCGGATCGCGCTATCTCCTCGCGCTGCCGAGCTTCGCCCAAGTCGTTCTCGAGTTCATGCTCGGCCGGATCGACGATATCCGCGTCGGCAGCTTGGCCTCCTCCCTTGCCCTGATGTTCTTCCCGGTGACCTTGCTCGGCATGTATTCGCCCTTTGCCATTCGCTTGCTGCTGCGCTCGGCGCAACGCTCCGGGCGCGTATCGGGCGCCGTCTACGGCATCTCCACCGCGGGGGCGATCGTCGGCACGCTGGGAACCACCTTCGTCCTCATTCCGACGATCGGATCGCGTGCGATCACGCTCACGCTCGGGGCCCTCGGACTGATCGCCGGTTTGGGCTTACTGGCGCTGGCGCGCCGCGGCGCCGGCGCGGCTCTCGTGATTATTGCGCTTGCCTCACCGACCGCTGGCCGAGCCGACAATCCGATCGACGAGAGCATTCGCGCCGGCATGCTCGAGCGCGGTGACGGCCGGCTCGCCCACATCGAAACGCAATACAACGATGTCTTCATCACGAAGCGCGGGCACCAATTGGTGATGTCGTTCCAGGTCCAGGGCTGGGACTACACTGAATCGGTGAGCAATCTTCTCGACCCGGATGATCTGCCGCTGCGCTACGCGCAGGTGATGACGATCGCAACGGTCTATGCCGAGGCGCCGCGCAAAATCCTGATGCTGGGCCTGGGCGGCGGCTCGATCTCGACTTATCTCGGCCGTTTCATGCCCGAGGCTGCGATTACCACGGTCGAAATCGATCCCGGCGTGATCAGCGCAGCCAAGAGTTATTTCGGCCTGCGCGAGACCGAGCGCATGCGCTACCGTGCCGGGGACGGCCGGGTTTTCCTCACTCGCAGCAACGAACTCTATGACCTGATCCTGCTCGACGCCTATCGCGGGGGCTACGTACCGTTTCATCTGCTGACGCGCGAGTTCTACACGTTGGTCAAGCAACGCCTCGCGCCCGGCGGCGCCGCAGCCTTCAACGTGCATGACGGCAGCAAGCTTTATGCCTCGACCGTCAAGACGCTCGGGGAGGTATTTGCCGCAGTCGATCTCTTTCCAACCGGGCGCGGCGAGGTGATCGCGCTCGCCACCACCGCGCCCATCGACACGCAGGCGCTGGAACACCGGGCTGCGGAGCTACAGAAGCGCTACGGCTTCCGTTTTCCGTTGCCGAAGATCCTACGAGGGCGCATGGACAAGCCGCAGTCGCAGGCTGCGAGCGGCGATGTCATTACCGATGATTTTGCACCGGCCGACGTTTATGACGTGATCGGCAGGGATCTGCGTCGGCGGAAGTAGCTCGCCTGCTCACTCCTTTGGCGGCACCGTGCGCAGATACGCGACCATGGCATCGACGTCGCTATCGGTCATCTTGGCGTAAAACGCATACCCCATGGGCGGCTTGAGCGTGGTGCCGTCCTTGCGCACGCCTTGCGTGATGGCGCGCTTGATCTCGGCATCGCTCCAATCGCCGATGCCCGAGGCCTTGCTCGAGGTGATGTTGCGCGACGTCGAAACGCCCCACGGTCCGGGGAACTCGCGCCCGCCCCTGCCGAGCGATTTTTCGAAATCGAGGCTGCCTCCGGACGGGCTGAATGGCGTATGGCATTCCATGCAATGGGCGATGGTGACGAGATAGAAGCCGCGCTTCACCTTGTCGTTGAGGTCGAATTCGGACATGGGCTTCTCCGCGCCGGGCAACACCTGCGGAGCAGTCGGCAGCTTGTAGACCGAGCCACGCACCTTGTTCTCCACCGGCCGCACCGAGCGCAGATAAGCGACGATGCCGTCGAGATCACCCGGGGTGAGAATCTTGTAGAAACCGCTTGGCATGATGGGGGCAAGGTGGTGGCCCGCAGGGCGCGTGCCCTCCTGCAAGGCGGTCTTGATCTCGGCATCACTCCAATCGCCGATACCGGTGTTGCGATCGGGTGTGATGTTGGACGCGATTACATCGAACGCAGGCTCGTCGAAGCGCAGTCCGCCGGACAGTGCCTTGTCGAACTGTGGACCGTTCGGCCCCATTGGCGTGTGGCAGTTGTGACAGGTCATGATGGTGTCGACGAGATATCGTCCGCGCTCGAGCGACGCTTGCGCCATCGCCGCCGTCGGAGCTGCAAGCACGGCCACCAATCCAAGAACCACGCCACGATTCATTTCCTTCTCTCCCTCGTCTTGTCCGCACGGCTCGCCTGCGGCGTCTTACGACCTGTCACGACAGAGCAGACGCGTCGTCCCACTAAAAAGGGCAGCGCGCGGCGCTGCCCTTTTTTATCCTTTCGCGTGGTTACCCGATCACGCCGGCGCGGCCTCCTCAGGCTGCGGCTCCGACTTCGCTTGCGACGGGCCGGAATCCTGCCCCTTGGCGTCGACGTCGCGATCGACGAATTCGATCACCGCGACGGGGGCGGAATCGCCGTAGCGGAAGCCGGCCTTGAGCACCCTGATGTAGCCGCCGTCGCGGTCCTTGTAACGGGGACCCAGCACATCGAACAGCTTCCTCACCATGCCCACGTCTCGCATCTGCGCAATCGCCTGGCGGCGCGCATGCAGATCGCCGCGCTTGGCAAGCGTGATCAGTTTCTCGACGATCGGCCGCAAGTCCTTCGCCTTCGGCAAGGTCGTCACGATCTGTTCATGCTTGATCAGCGCAGCCGCCATGTTGGCGAACATGGCGCGGCGATGCTCATGTGTGCGGTTGAGCTTGCGATGGGCGATCCGGTGACGCATGCGCGTACTCCGCACAGGGCACAGTGGTCAGTGATCAGCAATCAGGTGATGCTCTGATGACTGTCTTCTGAGCACTGATAGCTGTCAATAATGATCCTCGAAGCGCTTGGCCAGCTCGTCGATATTGTCCGGAGGCCAGCCCGGCACTTCCATGCCGAGATGCAGCCCCATCTGCGCCAGCACTTCCTTGATCTCGTTGAGCGACTTGCGCCCGAAGTTCGGCGTGCGCAGCATCTCGGCCTCGGTCTTCTGAACGAGGTCGCCGATATAGACGATGTTGTCGTTCTTGAGACAGTTGGCCGAACGGACCGAAAGCTCGAGCTCGTCCACCTTCTTGAGGAACGCCGGATTGAAGGCGAGATCGGGAATAGCCTCGGTTACGACCTCCTTGCGCGGCTCCTCGAAGTTGACGAATACGTTGAGTTGATCCTGCAGGATGCGCGCGGCGTAGGCGACGGCGTCGTCTGGAGCTACCGCGCCGTTGGTCTCGATCTGCATCGTCAATTTGTCGTAGTCGAGAATCTGTCCTTCACGGGTATTTTCCACCTTGTAGGAGACCTTGCGCACCGGCGAATAGAGGCTGTCGACCGGAATCAGACCGATCGGCGCATCCTCCGGCCGATTGCGCTCGGTGGGGACATAGCCCTTGCCGGTGTTGACCGTGAACTCCATGCGGATCTCGGCGCCCTCGTCTAAGGTGCACAGAACGAGGTCGGGGTTGAGCACGACGATGTCGCCCACGGTCTGAATGTCGCCGGCGGTGACCGTCCCAGGCCCCTGCTTCTTGACGACCATGCGCTTGGGTCCGTCGCCCTGCATCTTGATCGCGATGTCCTTGATGTTGAGCACGATGTCGGTCACATCCTCGCGCACGCCCGGAATCGAGGAGAATTCGTGCAGCACGCCGTCGATATGCACCGACTGCACGGCCGCGCCTTGCAGCGACGAGAGCAATATGCGCCGCAGTGCGTTGCCTAGCGTCACGCCGAAGCCGCGCTCGAGCGGTTCGGCGACCACGATGGCGTCGCGCTTGGGATCGGCGCCCGGCGTCACCTGGAGCTTGTTCGGTCGGATCAGTTCCTGCCAGTTCTTCTGGATCGTCACGTTGGCACCCATGCCTTTGAACGGCGCGGCGGCGGGCCGCTCACCCCATTCCGCCGCGGGGGAATTTTCTGCGAAGGCGGACTCCTCGGGAGTCCGCCGGATGAGCACATCGTCTGTCATACTCGGCGCCTTTTGCGTGGACGGCAGCCGTTGTGGGGGATCGGCGTGACGTCGCGAATGGAAGTAATCGTGAAGCCGGCCGACTGCAGGGACCGCAACGCCGATTCGCGGCCGGAACCCGGGCCCGCAACCTCGACTTCGAGGGTGCGCATGCCGTGCTCCTGGGCCTTCTTAGCGGCGTCCTCGGCCGCCACCTGCGCTGCGTAGGGCGTCGATTTTCTCGAGCCCTTGAAGCCCATGGTGCCAGAGGACGACCAGGCGATGGTGTTTCCTTGGGCGTCGGTAATGGTGATCATGGTGTTGTTGAACGTCGCGTTCACGTGCGCGACTCCGGAAGCGATATTCTTGCGTTCGCGTCGTCGGACGCGGGTGGCTTCTTTACCCATTCTCGATCCTCTCGCAGCTCGGCGCTGCGACCGCCGGGCCGATGGCTGGTGCTGTAATGACGCAGCCGACCTCGCGCAGGCTACTCAAGGCGCGCGCTTCTTGCCGGCAATCGGTTTGGCCGGCCCCTTACGGGTGCGGGCATTGGTATGGGTGCGCTGGCCGCGAACCGGTAGTCCGCGGCGATGTCGCAACCCACGGTAGCAGCCAAGATCCATCAGTCGCTTGATGTTCATGGCCACTTCGCGCCGCAGATCGCCCTCAACCATATAGTCGCGGTCGATGACCTCACGAATCTGCAGCACTTCCTGATCGGTCAGCTGCGATACCCGGCGGGCCTCCGGGATTCCAACTTTCTCCATGATTTCATTGGCCTTTTTTGGCCCGACCCCATGGATATATTGCAATGCAATAACGACGCGCTTGTTGGTCGGTATGTTGACGCCGGCGATGCGGGCCACAGTCAATCACTCCTTCTGCCGACCGCGAGTACGTGGCCGGCGGTCATGCCACACGAGGCGGTTCGCAAACGATAACGCGACACCCTCCCCGTTCCGCAGGGCCCGGTATCGCTCGACCTCTCGACTTGGATGGGCGTTATTAATGGATTCATCGTCGTTTCGTCAACCTCCGCCCTGAGTGGCTTTTGCTCCGGGCAGCCTTGCCGGCAACGCCTTTGCGGACGCCCGATTTGGCCATTTTAGCGTGGCCTTTCGTAGGCTTAGCAGCCCGGCTTGCGCGCACCTTCGCTGCTGAGCCCGGGGCCGCCGACCCCTTGACCGGCGTTTTCTTCGTCCCCGCCTTCCGGAGCACCTGATCGATGGCGCTCGATACCTCCGGAATCGGGGTCATACCGTCGACCGACCGCAACACGCTCTGAAGCTGATAATAGGTGACGAGCGGCGCGGTTTGATCGCGGTAGGCGGAAAGCCGGCGCCGGAGCACCTCCGGATCATCGTCCTCGCGAAGCATCTCGCCCCGCGCTTTCATCTCGGCGATGCGTTTCTTGATGCGCTTGAGCAGGACGCCCTCGTCCACCTTGAGCTCGATGACCGCATCGAGCTTGAGGCCCTTCTCCTTGAGCATGCGATCAAGCGCGTGCGCCTGCGGCACCGTGCGCGGGAAGCCATCGAGGATGAAGCCGTTGCGCGCATCGGGCTCGTCGATGCGCTCGGAGACGATCGCCACCACCATGTCGTCGGGCACGAGCTCGCCGCGCGCCATCATCTCCTTGGCGCGCAGCCCAATCGGGGTGCCCGCCTCGACCGCGGCGCGCAGCATGTCACCGGTCGAAAGCTGCAGCAGACCATGCTTGGCGACGAGCCGCTGCGCCTGAGTACCTTTGCCGGCCCCCGGCGGGCCGAGCAACACCAGCCTCATCTACGCCGCCCCCGCAGCTTCGACCGCTTGATCAGACCTTCGTATTGGTGCGCCAGCAAATAACCCTGAATTTGCGCTACCGTATCCATCGTGACGCTGACCACGATCAAGAGCGAGGTCCCGCCGAAATAGAACGGCACCGCGGCGTACGAGATCAGAATCTCGGGCAGGAGACAAACGAGCGCGAGGTAGCCCGCGCCGATGACCGTGATGCGCGAGAGCACATAATCGATGTACTCCGCCGTACGCTCGCCCGGTCGAATACCGGGAATGAAGCCGCCGTGCTTCTTCAAGTTCTCCGCCGTTTCCGTCGGATTGAACACGATCGCCGTGTAGAAAAAGGCGAAGAAGATGATGAGCCCGATGTAGAGGATCAGGAACAGCGGCCGTCCGTGGCCGAGCTGGGTGGTGATGGTGACGAACCAGTCCGGGCCTTGGCCGGCGTTGAAATTGGCGACCGTGGTCGGCAACAGCAGCAGCGAGGAGGCGAAGATCGGCGGGATCACGCCGGACGTGTTGAGCTTGAGCGGCAGATGCGAGGACTGGCCCTCGAACATGCGGTTGCCGACCTGACGTTTGGGATACTGGATCAGTAGTCGGCGCTGCGCGCGCTCCATGAACACGATGAACGCGATCACTGCGACGGCCATCACCAACACCACCAAGATCAACCCGGTCGACAGCGCGCCTTGGCGGCCGAGCTCGAGCGTTCCCGCGATAGCTGACGGCAACTCCGCCACAATGCCTGCGAGGATGATCAGCGAAATGCCGTTGCCGATGCCGCGCGAGGTGATCTGCTCGCCGAGCCACATCAGGAACATGGTTCCGCCGGTCAGCGTGATGACGGTGCCGATGCGGAAAAACCAGCCGGGATCCGTGACTACGTTGCCGGCCCCTTCGAGGCCCACCGCGATACCGTAGGATTGGAAGGCCGCCAACAGCACCGTCAGGTAGCGCGTGTATTGGTTCATGACCTTGCGCCCCTGCTCGCCCTCCTTCTTCAACTGCTCGAGCGTGGGCGACACCGTGGTCATCAATTGAATGATGATCGAGGCCGAAATGTACGGCATGATGTTGAGAGCAAAGATCGCCATCCGATGGATGCCGCCACCGGAAAACATGTTGAACATGCCGAGGATTCCACCGGCCTGCGAGCGGAAGATCTGGTCCCAGGCCGACGGGTCGATGCCGGGCAGCGGGATGTAAGTGCCGAGCCGATACACGAGGAGCGCGCCGAGCGTGAACCAGATGCGCTGCTGTAGTTCCTTGGCCTTGCCGAGCGCCGAGAAGTTGAGATTGGCGGCGAGTTGTTCTGCTGCAGAGACCATGGGCCTTCCCGTTCCGCCCCCGAGACTCTCAGGGGTGCGCCCGCGACTATATAGGCATCAAGCGGGCTGTTCGCCCGTCGGTCGCTTCGGCGCCAGCAGGATGACCGAACCGCCCGCCTTCTCCACCGCTTGCATCGCCGATTTGGATGCCCCCCAGACCGAGAAGGCAACTTTGGCCTTGATTTCACCCGAGCCGAGCAGTCGAACGCCGTCCTTGGCCCTTCTCAGTACGCCCGCCTTCACCAAAGCCTCGGCATCCACGGTCGCGCCGGGATCGAGCTTGCCGGCATCGATCGCCGCCTGAATCTTCTCGAGATTGACTTCGTTGAGCCTGCGCGCGAACGCGGTATTTCGGAATCCGCGCTTCGGCAGCCGGCGATGGAGCGGCATTTGTCCGCCCTCGAAGCCTTTGATCCGCGCGCCCGCGCGAGCGGTCTGGCCCTTGCCGCCGCGCCCGCCGGTCTTGCCCACGCCCGAGCCAATGCCGCGGCCGATGCGAGTGCGCTTCTTGCGCGCCCCTGCCCGGTCGGCGAGTTCGTGGAGCTTCATCGGCTCTCTCCCTGGGCGTCCAGTACGCGAACCAAATGTTTCACCTTGGCGATCATGCCGCGCGTCTGCGGCGTATCCGGCAGCTCCACGACGCGACCGATCCGGTTGAGGCCGAGCCCGATCAGCGTCTCGCGTTGGGAATGCTGCCTGCGGATAGGGCTGCCAATCTGTTCGACTTTGATGCGTGTCGTGTTCATGTCGACTCCCGGCGTGCCTGATTGGTTATTCCGTGGCCTGCTCGCCCTCGCCGAGGTCACGCCGCCGCGCCTGCAGCGTCGACACTTTGATACTGCGCCGCGCGGCGACCGAGCGCGGCGAGTCCTGGCGCTTGAGGGCATCGAAGGTTGCCCGCACCATATTGTACGGATTGGACGAGCCGAGTGATTTCGCCACCACGTCCTGCATGCCCAGCGTCTCGAACACGGCACGCATGGGGCCGCCGGCGATAATGCCGGTGCCGGGCGGCGCCGCCCGCAGGTATACCCGGCCCGCACCGTGTCGGCCGGCCACATCATGGTGTAGCGTGCGACCCTCGCGCAGCGGCACTCGGATGAGCCCGCGCTTGGCCGCGTCGGTGGCCTTGCGGATGGCCTCGGGAACCTCGCGCGCCTTGCCGTGGCCGAAACCGACCCGCCCCTTTTCGTCGCCGACCACCACGAGCGCCGCAAAACCGAAACGGCGTCCGCCCTTTACGACCTTCGCCACGCGGTTGATATGGACGAGCTTGTCGGTGAATTCGTTTTCGCGCTCTTCCCGGTCGCGGCGGTCGCGTGGTTCACGTGCCATGATTTTGTCCCAACTTGTTATCTTCGGTAGCTGTCCGAGCACAAACCTCTGCTTGCAGACTCGTCATTTGTGCGCGGTTCGTCGCTCCGCCTTCAGAAATCGAGCCCACCCTCGCGCGCCGCGTCCGCCAGCGCCTTGACGCGACCGTGGTAAAGGTATCCGCCGCGATCAAATACGACTTCCTTGACACCCTTCGCGACGGCGCGCTCGGCGAGCCGCTTTCCGACCGTCTTCGCGGCCTCGATATTGGCGCCGGTTTTGAGGCTTTCGCGCATCTCCTTCTCGAGCGAGGACGCGGATGCAAGCGTCCTGCCATCCGCATCGTCGATCACTTGCGCATAGATGTGCTTCGAAGAGCGGAAAACCGAGAGCCGCGCGCGCTTGCCTGCGGCTCGGCGGACGTTGCGCCGCACTTTCGCCGTGCGGCGCAAGGTTCGATCAGCGACCGTCGCCATCGTGCATCCTCATCACTTCTTCTTACCTTCTTTACGGAAGATGTACTCGCCCGCGTATTTGACGCCCTTTCCCTTGTAGGGCTCGGGCTTGCGGAATGCGCGGATTTCGGCGGCGACGTGGCCGACTTTCTGCTCATCGATGCCTGCGACCACAATCTCGGTCGGCCTTGGCACTGTGATCGTGATGCCTTCCGGGATGGGATAGACGATGTCGTGGCTATAGCCGAGCTGGACCTGCAGGTTCTTGCCCTGCACGGCGGCGCGATAACCGACGCCAGTGATCTCGAGCCGCCGCTCGAAGCCCTTGGCGACGCCCGTCACCGCATTGGCGAGCAGCGATCGGTAGGTTCCCCACATCGCACGAGCGCGTTTGGTGTCGCCGCGCGGATCGATCTTGACTTCGCTGCCGTGCACCGTGGCGGCGACATCGCTGTGCAACGCGAGCGAAAGCGCGCCCTTGGGGCCCTTAAGGTTGACGGTTTGGCCCTCCACACTGGCGGTGACGCCGGATGGAATTGCAACGGGTTTCTTTCCGACACGGGACATGACTAGATTCCGTTGGGCTGCGCCTGCAACAATGGCTCTATGGTTGTGTATTGGCCCGATCAAAATACGGTGCAGAGAATCTCTCCGCCCACGTTGTGATCGCGCGCGTCATGATCGGCCATCACGCCCTTTGGCGTCGACAGGATTGCAACTCCCAATCCGTTGTTCACCCGCGGGAGAGCCTTGACCGATGCATAGACCCGCCGTCCTGGTTTGGATACCCGCGCAATCTCGCGGATTACCGGCTCGCCGTCGAAATATTTCAGCTCGACTTCGAGCTCCTTGCGCCCGTTCGAATGCTCGACTGCCGCGTAGCCGCGAATGAACCCCTCAGCTTTGAGCACGTCGAGTACGCTCACCCGCAATCGTGAGGACGGTATCGACACCTTCGATTTATTGCGCATTTGCGCGTTGTAAATGCGCGCGATCATGTCGCCGAGCGGATCGTTCATAGCCATCGTCCCGCCCTCCTTACCAGCTCGACTTGACCAGCCCGGGGATCAGCCCCTTGGAGCCGAGATCCCGAAGCGCGATGCGCGACAGCCGGTGCTTGCGGTAGAAGCCGCGTGGCCGGCCCGATATCTCACAACGATTGCGAATCCGGGTCCCCGAAGAATTGCGCGGTAGTTCCGCAAGCTTTAGCGTTGCCGCGAACCGCTCCTCCATCGGTTTGCTCTTGTCGCGAGCAATGGCCTTGAGCCGGGCGCGGCGGCCGGAATATTTCTTGCTGAGCTTGCGCCGCCTGCTGTTCTTCTCGATTGCACTCTTCTTAGCCATCAATGTCTCCTGGCTTTCCGCCGTTGCGGACCATTCTCACTGCCGGAACGGAAAATTGAACGCGCTCAATAGCGCTCGCGCCTCGTCGTCGGTTTTGGCGCTGGTACACACGGTAATGTCCATCCCCCAGACATCGGCCACTTTGTCATAGTCGATCTCGGGAAAGATGATGTGTTCCTTGATGCCGATCGTGTAATTGCCTCCTCCGTCGAAGCTCTTCGGCGACAGACCGCGGAAATCGCGCACGCGCGGCAGCGCGATATTGATCAGACGATCGACGAACTCGTACATGCGAGTCTTGCGCAGTGTCACCTTGCAACCGATCGGCTGGCCGTCGCGTACTTTGAAGGTAGCAATCGACTTTCTGGCCTTGGTGATCACCGCCTTCTGGCCGGCAATTAGACCGAGATCGTTGGCGGCGGCTTCGACCTTTTTGCGGTCGTTGACGCCCTCGCCGATACCCATGTTGATCACGACCTTCTCGATCACCGGCACCTGCATGCGATTTTTGTAGCCGAACTGATCGGACAGCTTCTTGCGAACGACCTCTTCGAAATGGGTCCTCAGCCGCGGCGTAACGCGCTCCTCCGGCTTTCTCGCCTTGGGCGGCCGGGGCGCCGCGTCGCCCTTTGCAGGTTTATCGCCCTTCTCCGGCTTGTGGCCCTTCTGGGCCAGCTGCGGCTTATCGGCCTTCTCGGGGCGCGGGGGCTTGCCCACTGCCGCCGGCGTCTCGGCTTTCGCTTTGGTTTCGGTATCAGCCATCGATCTCGACTCCCGACCGCTTGGCCACCCGCACCTTGCGGCGGTTCTCTCCTGTGCCCACGAACTTGAAGCCGATGCGGGTCGGCTTGCCATCCTTGGGATCGGCCAGCGCAAGATTGGACAGATGCACCGCGGCCTCTTTGGAAATGATGCCGCCCTCGTGCTGTGCACTCTGCTTCTGGTGACGCTTGACCATATTGACCCCGCGTACCAGAGCGCGTCCCTCATCGGGACGCACCTCGATCACTTCGCCGGTACGGCCCTTGTCGCGGCCGACCAGCACGATCACCTTGTCGCCCTTTCGGATCTTCGCCGCCATTACAGCACCTCCGGCGCGAGCGAGATGATCTTCATGTGGTTCTTGGCGCGAAGCTCGCGCGGCACCGGTCCGAAGATGCGAGTACCTACCGGTTCCATCTGCGGGTTGATCAGCACCGCCGCGTTGCGGTCGAAGCGAATGACGGAGCCATCGGGACGTTTGATATCCTTCGAGATTCGCACCACCACCGCCTTCATGACCTCGCCCTTCTTCACGCGGCCGCGCGGTATGGCCTCTTTCACGGACACGACGATCACGTCGCCGATCGTCGCATATTTGCGCTTCGATCCACCGAGCACCTTGATGCACATGACACGGCGCGCGCCGGAATTGTCCGCCACGTCGAGATTGGTCTGCATCTGGATCATGATGCCGCCTCGCCTTTCCCGCGCCTGTTGCGCTCACACGACCTTCTTCTTCTCGCCTCGAACCACCTGCCAGCGCTTGAGCTTGGACAATGGCCGGCGCTCCTCGATCCAGACGATATCGTCCACGTGGTATTCGTTGGTCTCGTCGTGGGCGTAATATTTCTTCGTCCGCCGCACCGTCTTCTTCATCACTGGATGCGTGAAGCGGCGCTCGACTCGCACCACCACGGTCTTGTCCTGTTTGTCGCTCACCACGACGCCCTGGAGCATGCGCTTCGGCATCTCTGACTACTCCGCCTTGGCTTTCGAGCGCGTGGCGCGCTTCGGCTTGGCTGCTGGCTTTTCCCGCGGCGCGGACGCTGGCGCGGGCGCCGGCCGGCCAGACCGTTTCTCCGCCGCGATGGTCTTGATGCGTGCGATATCACGGCGAACCTGCCGTACCCGAGCGGTGTTCTCGAGCTGTCCCGTCGCCCGCTGAAAGCGCAGGTTGAAGCGCTCCTTCTTGAGCTTGAGAACCTCGTCGTCCAGCTGGTCGACGGTCATGGCACGAAGATCATCCGACTTCATGGTTACGCTCGACCTACTCCGCGATACGCTCGATGAAACGCGTCTTGATCGGCAGCTTGGCGGCGGCGAGCCCAAGCGCCTCGCGCGCGACCGCAACCGACACGCCGTCGACCTCGAACAGGATTCGCCCCGGCTTGACGCGGGTCACCCACAGCTCGGGGGCTCCCTTGCCCGAGCCCATGCGCACTTCCAGCGGCTTCTTCGAGACCGGCACGTCCGGATAAACGCGAATCCATACCCGGCCCGCCCGCTTCATATGGCGAGTGAGCGCGCGGCGAGCGGCTTCGATCTGGCGTGCCGTAACGCGCTCCGGTTCCAACGCCTTGAGCCCGAACTGGCCGAATGCCAACTCGATGCCCGAGGTCGCGATCCCCTTGATGCGGCCTTTGTGCGCCTTGCGAAATTTGGTGCGCATCGGTTGCAGCATGGCTCTTCGCCTTTCTTATCCCTGGCTCCGACCGCTTACGCGACGTCGCGGCGCGGACGCCCGGCGTCGCCTTCCGCCATCTTCTTGTCCTGCGCCATCGGATCATGCTCCATGATCTCGCCCTTGAAGATCCACACCTTCACACCGCAGGTGCCATAGGTGGTGAACGCCGTGGCGACGCCGTAATCGACATCGGCGCGCAGCGTGTGCAGCGGCACGCGGCCCTCGCGATACCATTCCATGCGCGCGATCTCGGCGCCGCCCAGGCGTCCCGAACAGTTGATGCGGATACCGCCGGCGCCCAGCCGCATCGCCGACTGCACCGCGCGTTTCATAGCGCGGCGAAACGCCACGCGGCGCTCCAACTGCTGGGCGATCGATTCGGCGACGAGCTGAGCATCGAGCTCGGGCTTGCGAATCTCGACGATGTTGATGACGACGTCGGACTTGGTGAGCTTGGCGACTTTTCGCCGAAGCTTCTCGATATCGGCGCCCTTCTTGCCGATGACGACGCCCGGCCGCGCGGAGTGAACGGTGACGCGACATTTCTTGTGCGGCCGCTCGATAATGATCTTCGACACCGCGGCCTGTTTGAGATCCTTCATCAGCTCCTCGCGGATCTTCATATCCTCGTGCAACAACTGGCTGTATTCGTTCTTGCCCGAATACCAGCGCGAGTCCCAGGTCCGGTTGATGCCGAGCCGCAAGCCGAGTGGATTGACTTTCTGACCCATGGGTTACCTCTTATGAAGCCGCACTCTCGACCTCGCGCACCACGATCGTCAGGTTGGCGAAGGGCTTTAAGATCCGGCCGATGCGGCCGCGGCCGCGCGGGTGAAAACGCTTGATCACGATTGCCTTGCCGACATGCGCCTCGGCGACGACGAGATCGTCGACGTCGAGATCGTGATTGTTTTCGGCATTGGCAATCGCCGATTCCAGGCACTTGCGCACGTCGCGCGCGATGCGCTTGCGCGAGAATTCGAGATCGGCCAAGGCGGTCGCCACCTTCTTGCCGCGGATGAGTTGCGCCACGAGGTTGAGCTTCTGCGGGCTCACCCGCAGCATGCGCGCGACCGCTTTCGCCTCGTTGTCGGCAAGCGTGCGTTGCCGTTCCTTCTTACCCATCTTCGTCCCCTTAGCCTCCCGAGCCGCCGCCTGTCGTCGCTGCGGATGCGGCCGGTGCCGCTGCTGCTCCCGGAGCGACAGGACCGGCCGCACGTTTCGCCTTGCGGTCCGATGAATGGCCGTAGAACACCCGCGTCGGCGCGAACTCCCCGAACTTGTGACCGACCATTTCTTCGGTCACCAGCACGGGAATATGCTTCTGGCCGTTATAGACGCCGAAGGTGAGCCCGACGAACTGCGGCAGGATGGTCGAACGCCGGCTCCAGATTCTGATCATCTCGTGGCGGCCCGACGCGCGTGATGCCTCCGCCTTTTTGAGCAGATAGCCGTCGACGAACGGACCTTTCCAAATCGAACGCGCCATGATGCAGTCCTCGTCTACTTCTTCCGCGCGTGGCGGCTCATGATGATGAATTTGTTGGTGGACTTGTTCCGGCGGGTTTTCTTGCCCTTGGTGGGAAAGCCCCACGGCGTGACCGGATGTCGACCGCCCGAAGTGCGGCCCTCACCGCCGCCATGTGGATGGTCGACAGGGTTCATCGACACGCCGCGATTGTGCGGCATGCGGCCCATCCAGCGCTTGCGTCCAGCCTTGCCGATCGAAACGTTCATGTTGTCCGGATTGGATACCGCGCCGATCGTCGCCATGCAGCGGCCGTGCACCAAACGCTGCTCGGCCGAGTTGAGACGCAAGATGACGTATTGGCCGTCGCGGCCGACGATCTGAGCATAGGCGCCGGCCGAGCGCGCAATCTGCCCGCCCTTTCCGACCTTGATTTCGACATTGTGCACGATGGTGCCGATCGGCACGTTGCCGATCGGCATGGCATTGCCCGGCTTCACGTCCGCATGCTCGCCGGAGACGACGGTGTCGCCCTGCGCGAGCCGCTGCGGCGCCAAGATATAGGCGAGCTCGCCGTCCTCATATTTGATCAATGCGATGAAGGCGGTGCGGTTGGGATCGTATTCGATCCGCTCGACGCTCGCCGGTACATCGAATTTGCGGCGCTTGAAATCGATCTTGCGGTACGCCTTCTTGTGACCGCCGCCGCGAAAGCGCACGGTGATGCGGCCGCTGTTGTTGCGTCCGCCGCTTGCGGTCTTACCTTCGGTCAGCGTCTTCACCGGTGCACCGTGATGGAGGCCCGAGCGGTTGACCAGCACCAGCTGGCGCTGGCTCGGTGTCACCGGGTTGTAGGATTTGAGTGCCATTGCGCCGCTTCCTCACAGACCCGTTGTCACGTCGATCGTGTGGCCCTCTTCGAGGGTGACGATCGCACGCTTGACTTGCGACTGCTCGCCCACCGTCCCTTTGAAAGCCTTCACCTTGCCTTTACGAACGTGGGTGTTGACGCTCTTGACCTTCACGTCGAACAGCTTCTCGACCGCTTCCTTGATCTGCGGCTTGGTCGCGTGCCGGGCGACTTTGAACATCACCTGGTTGCGCTCCGAGGCAAGCGTTGCTTTCTCGGTGATGACGGGCGAGATGATCACATCGTAATGGCGCGGATCGGTCGTGCTCATTTGAAGCGCGCCTCCAACGCTTCCAGCGCGGACTTGGTCAGCACGAGCCTGTGTCGCCGCAAGATGTCGTAGACGTTGATACCCTGCACCGGCAGTACGTCGATGTTCGGGATGTTGCGGGCGGCAAGCGCGAAACTCGCCTCGATTTGCGCGCCGTCGATGATAAGCGCGCTCGTGAGCCCGAGCTTGGCGAAGTTTTTCCGCAGCATACTGGTCTTGCCATCTTTGACGGTCGCCTTGTCGAGCACGATGAGACCGCCGTCCTTGGCCTTGGCAGACAGCGCATGCCTGAGCGCCAGCGCGCGCACTTTCTTCGGCAGATCGATCGCGTGGCTCCGCGGGGTCGGTCCGAAGGAGCGGCCGCCACCGCGGAAGAGATTGACCCTGGCGGGGCCGTGGCGTGCCGAGCCGGTGCCCTTTTGCCGGTACATTTTCTTCCCGGTACGGTTGATTTCGCTACGGTTCTTGACGTCGTGCGTGCCGCGTTGGCGCTTGGCGAGTTGCCAGCGCACGCAACGATGCAAGATGTCTGCTCTGGGCTCGAGGCCAAAGATCGCGTCCGGTACGTCGACCGAACCCGCCGCCTTGCCGTCGAGCGACACGACCTTGAGTTCCATGTCACGCACTCCCGCTCTCGCCGGCCGTGCCCTGGTCGGCTGCTTCGGCCGTGGCTGCGGAGATTGCCGTCTCCGGCAGACGGAATTTGCCGGGCTTTGGAGCTTCCTTCGGCAGCTTTTTCTTCACTGCGTCCCGCAGCGTGATCCAACCGCCCTTGGCGCCCGGCACCGCGCCCTCAACCAAGATCAGCCCGCGCTCGGCGTCGGTCTGCACCACCTTGAGATTGAGCGTCGTGACGCGCTCGACCCCCATGTGACCCGGCATTTTCTTATTCTTGAAGGTCTTGCCGGGATCCTGACGGCCGCCGGTCGAACCGATCGAACGATGGGAGATGGACACACCATGCGAGGCGCGCAGTCCGCCGAAGTTCCAGCGCTTCATGCCGCCCGCAAACCCCTTACCGATCGAGGTGCCGGTCACGTCGACAAATTGGCCGACCACGAAGTGGTCCGCAGTGATCTCAGCGCCCACCGGGATCAGTTCGCCTTCGTCCACGCGGAACTCGGCGAGCTTGCGTTTGGGTTCGACCTTGGCAACGGCGAAATGGCCGCGAGTGGCTTTGGTCAGGTTCTTCGGCTTGCGGGTGCCGGCGCCAAGCTGCAGCGCTACATAGCCGTTCTTTTCCTTGGTGCGGTGAGCGACAACCTGACAATTGGCGAGCCGCAGCACCGTGACCGGCACATGCTCGCCGGCCTCGGTAAAGATGCGGGTCATTCCGATTTTCTGTGCGATTACCACGGAACGCATGGCTTGTTGTCCTATTTTTCTGCGGTCCGTTCCGCTCAGAGCTTGATCTCGACGTCCACGCCGGCGGCGAGATCGAGCTTCATCAACGCGTCCACGGTCTGCGGCGTGGGATCGACGATATCGAGCAGGCGCTTGTGCGTCCGCATCTCGAATTGCTCGCGGCTTTTCTTGTCGACATGGGGCGAACGGTTCACCGTGAATTTCTCGATTTTCGTCGGCAGCGGAATCGGACCGCGTACCTGCGCGCCCGTGCGCTTGGCGGTCGCCACGATCTCACGCGTCGACGCATCGAGGATGCGGTGATCGAACGCCTTGAGCCGGATGCGAATGTTCTGGCCGTTCATGCTTTCTCCGATAGCGCCTTGCGGACATCAAAGGCAGATCTACTGCCCGGGATGCGTCCGCGGTCACTCCGTGATGGTCACCACCACGCCGGCACCGACGGTTTTGCCGCCCTCGCGGATCGCAAACCGCTGCTTCTCTTCCATCGCAATCGGCGTGATCAGCTCCACGTCCATGGTCGCGTTGTCCCCCGGCATGATCATCTCCGTGCCCGCAGGCAGCGTGCATTGCCCGGTCACATCCGTGGTCCGGAAGTAAAACTGCGGACGGTAATTGTTGAAGAACGGCGTGTGCCGGCCGCCCTCCTCCTTGGTCAGGATGTACGCCTCAGCCTTGAACTTCTTGTGCGGCTTCACCGATCCCGGCTTGCACAGAACCTGCCCGCGCTCCACCGCGTCCTTGTCGATGCCGCGCAACAGGCAGCCAACATTGTCGCCCGCAACCCCCTCGTCCAGAAGCTTGCGGAACATCTCAACCCCCGTCACCACCGATTTCTGCGTGTCCCGCAGCCCCACAATCTCAACTTCCTCCCCCACCTTGATCTTGCCGCGCTCAATGCGCCCGGTCACCACCGTGCCGCGCCCCGAGATCGAGAACACATCCTCAATCGGCATCAGAAACGGCTGGTCGATCGGACGCTCCGGCAGCGGCACGAACGTGTCCAGCGCCTCGAAAAGCTTCAGCACCGCCTCGTCCGCAAGCTCCCCCTTCTCCCCGTTGAGCGCCTTGATCGCCGCACCGCGGATCACCGGAACCTTGTCGCCGGGAAACTGGTACTTGGTCAAAAGCTCCCGCACCTCGAGCTCAACCAGATCCAGAAGCTCGGGGTCGTCAACCACGTCCACCTTGTTGAGAAACACCACGATGTAGGGAACCCCAACCTGGCGCGCCAAAAGAATGTGCTCGCGCGTCTGCGGCATCGGACCGTCCGCCGCCGAAACAACCAGGATCGCCCCGTCCATCTGCGCCGCACCGGTGATCATGTTCTTGACGTAGTCGGCGTGCCCCGGGCAGTCCACATGCGCGTAGTGGCGCTTCGCGGTGGAGTATTCCACGTGGCTCGTCGCAATCGTCAAAATCTTGCTCGGATCGCGCCGCCCCTGGCTCTCCGACGCCTTCGCAACCTGGTCATACGACACAAACGTCGACGTCCAGCCCTTCTCCGCCGACACCTTCGTGAGCGCAGCCGTCAACGTCGTCTTGCCGTGGTCCACGTGACCAATCGTGCCAACGTTGCAATGCGGCTTCGTGCGTTCAAATTTCTGCTTGGCCATGGAAGTGCTCTCTGTTGCCTCTCAAACCTCTGGCAGGTGCACCGTCGCGGCCAATCCGCCGTGCCACGCCGTTAAATAGGAATGATTTGGATGCGTTCCAGCATCCTATAAGCGTGAAGCGGTGACAACCTTCGCTCGACTCGCCCGCGCAGCGCCGCAGGCGCGAAAGGCTGGAGCGGGTGAAGGGAATCGAACCCTCGTCATCAGCTTGGAAGGCTGTTGCTCTACCATTGAGCTACACCCGCACTCGGGGACAGAAATCAGAAATCGGTAATCAGAAAACACGAATGAGGTCTCGGCCAAATGTTCTGATCACCGACAACTGGCCCCTGGTTGGTGGGGGAGGTAGGACTCGAACCTACGAAGGCTAAGCCAGCGGATTTACAGTCCGCCCCCTTTGCCGCTCGGGACACTCCCCCGCGCTCGAACCTCGCATCCTGCGGATGCACGTTCTGGCCGGGTTATGGGGAGCGCACGGCGCAGTGTCAACCGCGCCGAAGCCGCTGCCTCGCCGTCGCAAATCGCCGCAACACCTTGATATTGGGCTCGTCGCGCGGGACTGTCGTCCATGCGCCATCGCCGTCTGCATCCGGCCGAAGCTCATCGCCCGCGCCGACCCCCCTGGAAGCGCAAGGAGGGTCCTCGGCCGGTGCCCGTTGGCGAACCGAAGCGATCCGACGGCGGCGCGGCGATCCTCTACGGATGGCACACGGTGAAAGCGGCGCTGGAAAATCCCGCGCGCCGCATCCGCCGTCTCTACGCGACCGCCAATGCCGCGCGGCGCCTGGCGGAGGATGGGGTGGCGCTCGCCGTCGAGCCCGAGCTCGTGCGCCCGGACGCGATCGCGCGCCGCCTCGGCCCCGATGCCGTGCACAACGGGTTGTTGGCCGAAGCCGATCCCCTGCCCTCGCCCGAGCTCGAGGAGCTCGACGCTGCGGGTATTGTGCTCGTGCTCGATCAGATCACTGACCCGCACAATGTGGGCGCGATCTTGCGCGCGGCGGCGGCCTTCGGCGTCCGTGCGGTGGTCACCACGTGGCGCCACAGCCCGGAAGCCACCGGCGTGCTGGCGAAGTCCGCTTCCGGCGCGCTCGAATACGTGCCGATCGTCACGGTGCAGAATTTGGCGCGGGCGCTCGTGGCGCTGCGTGAGCGCGGATACGTTCTGGTCGGCCTCGACAGCCGGGGCGATACCGACCTGCGCGAGACGGCGTTGCGCGCCCCGCTCGCCCTCGTATTGGGCGCCGAGGGGAAAGGACTGCGGCCATCAACGCGCGCGAGCTGCGATGCGCTCGCCCGGCTCGATCTTCCCGGCCAAATCAAGGCCCTCAATGTCTCTAACGCGGCGGCGCTGGCGCTCTATGTGGCGACGGAACGGATGACGTGACCGGTACCGGCGGCGGCGCGGCTGCCAACTGCCTCTTCTGCGGCAAAAAGCGCTGCTGCCTCGGCGAGGCCTATCCTTGACGATGAGCGATGCTCCATGCCGTCGCGCTCCTGGGCGCTATCGTTTGGTTTGGGCTTAGCGGTCTGCTTTGGTACGCAAAGCCGAGTGATTTCGTTTGGCTGGCGGGATCAGCACTATTGGGCGTGATCTTTTTTGGCGGGTTCTTCCTGTATTTGGCGCTCTCCGATCGCAGCAGCGAAACCAGCAAGCCTGAACACCGTTCATAGCTTCTAGAGCTTGATCATATGCCCTTCGAGCTCGTGATCTGGAGCTACAAGTGGGCGCCATGGCCGGGCCCGTCCTGGCTTTCTCCCGACCTTCTCGAGCGCGGACATGACGGGCGAGGAAAACGATTTGCTCTGATCAGCGCACGTTGTAGTCCGCACGCAGTGCAGCCGCCAGCGCCGTCGCATCTAGACGCTTGGTGAATTCCTCATGGATGTTGCACAGCGTCACCCGCAGATAATTGCGAATGGTGGGGTAATCGGGTCGGCGCAGCTTCTCGTAGATGGGCATTAAATTGCAATAGGTGTCCGTCCAAGGCTCGCAGATCTCAAAGGCGCGCTTGGGCGCGTGCAGCCCGATGAGCTGGAGGCGGCGGGCAAGCTCGGCGCGCGCCTTCCTCCATGCCTCTTCCCCGAGCGCCGGCGGGACCGGATAGCGGTCGAACACCGCAAGAACGAGCGCACTGAGCGCGTTGAGCTGCATGTGTCGGTCGGCGCAATGGGGGCGCAGCACGCCCTCGACCAATTCCGCCACCATCGCGAGCCCCAGTGGATAGGCGCACCAGCGCGATCGCTCCACGGCCTCCTGGAAGCCCGATTCGCGAAACAGGACCTTGGCGTAATGTCCCGCCCGCGCGCGGGAGTACTCGTAGATGCCTTTTTGCATCAAAAAGGCGGCGTGCTGGTCGATGAAGTCGGCGAGCGCCTGCGCATCGCGGATCGGCGCAGGCGCACGGAAAAATCCAAGAAACCCCAACAATCCCTCCAGGATCGGGCGGCGGTGCGCATCTCCGGTCAGACCGGGCGCTGGCATGACAATCTTTTCAAGGGCGAAAGCGGGCGTCTAGTCCGAAAGTCGTATAAGGCCGGACGCCCCTGCAATGGTACGTTTTTAAGGTGTGTCGCGACCCGGCCTCAAGACCGGGCCCGCTAGAGTGGCAAATGGGCGCTGCCGCATCAGACGATTGTCGGCGCCCCTCGCATTCGATCCGCCCCGCTTGGCGGGACCGTGCTAAAGGGAGGGTAACCAACCCATGACTCAATCCGACATGGCTCAATCGAACACTCCATCCCGTACGAGCGCCAACGACGAAGCGCATTGGAGGAAGACGACCAACCTGATGCTGATCCATCTCGGGATCTGGGTCTTCTTCGGCTACATCGTCCACATGTTCGTCAAGCCGCTCAACAACATCGTCATCCCGGTCCTCGACTTCCCGCTTGGCTTCTACATGGCCGCACAGGGCTCGCTGATCGTGTTCGTCGTCCAGCTGTTCTTATTCGCGAAGCAGCAGAACAAGATCGATCGCGAGTTCGGCGTGGCCGAAGACGAGTGAGGGAGGATCAGCTCATGGCTACTCAGACGACGACTGCGAGCACAGAAGCCTTTTACAAGCAGCTCGGCCGGATGTATGGCACCTATACCGGCGGCTTCATCGGATTCATCGTTCTGCTCGCGATCCTCGAGCAGTTGGGCGTTCCAAACAAGATCCTCGGCTATTTCTTTGTGTTCTTCACGCTCGCGGTCTACGCCGTCATCGGCGTCGCGACGCGGACCGCGCAAATTTCCGAGTACTACGTAGCCGGCCGGCGCGTGCCGGCGTTCTACAACGGCATGGCGACCGGCGCCGACTGGATGTCGGCAGCCTCCTTCGTGGGCATGGCGGGCTCGCTGTTCCTGCTCGGCTACGACGGCCTCGCCTGGGTGTTGGGCTGGACCGGCGGCTTTGTGCTGGTGTCGATCCTGGTCGGCCCGTACCTGCGCAAGTTCGGCGCCTATACCGTGCCCGACTTCCTGTCGTTCCGGTACGGCGGCAACTTCGCCCGCTTCCTCGGCGTGATCGTTCTCGTCTGCTGCTCCTTCACGTATGTGACGGCGCAGGTCTACGGCACCGGTCTCATTGCCTCGCGCTTCCTCGGCATGCAGTTCGAGATCGCGGTGTTCGCCGGGCTGGTCGGCATCCTGCTCTGCTCGATGCTCGGCGGCATGCGGGCGGTGACGTGGACGCAAATTGCTCAATATATCGTCCTTATCGTCGCCTACCTCACGCCGATCGTGATCCTGTCGACACAGCACTTCGGCATTCCGATCCCCGAACTGACCTACGGCAAGGCGATTGCGGACATCACCGCCCGCGAGCAGCAATTGGTCAAGGACGGGCTTGCGGTGCTGTGCACGGCGCAGGCCTGTCCGCCCGGAACGCTGCGGCCGCACATCCAGCCGTTCATGAACTACACCCCGTTGAACTTCTTCGGGATCATCTTCTGCATGATGGTCGGCACCGCTTCGCTGCCGCACATCCTGATGCGCTACTTCACCACGCCGTCCGTGAAGGAAGCGCGGGATTCGGTGGCGTGGTCGCTGTTGTTCATCTTCCTTCTCTACTTCTCGGCGCCGGCCTACGCGGCGTTCTCCAAGCTCGAGGTCTATACCAACATCATCGGCAGAGACCTCGAGGCCATCCGGCCATGGATGTTCACGTGGGGCGAGCTCGGCTTGATTCAGGTCTGCGGCAAGAATGCAGCCAGCCTGCAGGCCGTCATCGACGCCTGCAAGACGATCGCCGGACATCCTGGCGTGCTGCGCTTCCAGGACTTCGTCATCAATACGGACGTGATCGTGCTCTCCACCCCGGAGATCGCCGGCCTTCCGTACGTGATCTCGGGTCTGGTTGCGGCCGGCGGACTTGCCGCCGCGCTCTCCACCGCCGACGGGCTTCTGCTCGCCATCGCCAACGCGCTCAGCCACGACGTCTACTACAAGATGCTCGATCCGAGCGCGCCGACGATCCGTCGGCTCACGGTGGCCCGCGTACTCTTGTTCTTCGTGGCCGTGGCGGCGGCGGCGCTGGCCGCAACGCGGCCATCGGACATCCTCGCCATGGTGGGCTGGGCGTTTTCGCTGGCGATGGCGGGCAATTTCCCGGCGATCGTGCTCGGCATCTGGTGGAAGCGCACCACCACGGCGGGGGCGATCTGCGGGATCATGGCCGGGTGGGGCATCTGCCTGTTCTACCTCGTGGTTTCGCGCTACTTCCCGCAGATGGGCGTGACCTATTTCGGCATGACGTCGCTCCTCAACCCCGAGACGGGCCAGGCTCTGATCAATGTCGCCCAGATCATGGCCGATCCGAAATGGATCGCCGACGTTCCGGCGAGCGCGGCGAATCCGCTCGCCAACAAAGTCGGCTGGTTCGACCTCAACAACATCAACTGCGGATTGCTGGGGATGCCGCTCGGCTTCCTGGTGATCATCGTGGTCAGCCTCATGGGCAAGGAACCGTCGAGGGAGATGCAAGCTCTCATCGACGAGATCCGCAAGCCGCGCGGCAAGACGGTGCTCGAGGAGAAGGTCTGACGCTCGCGTCGGGGCATGCGCGCGGGGCCCTGCGGGGCCCCGCTTTCTTTTGCGGCGTACTGCCGCGCCACTCTTGTGATTTAATGCGCGCGGCTGATTGAATGCGCGCGGCCGCCTGAAGTTGAACGGCCACGACCGGCGATCCCCCGTGGGCACGTCACATCCGCTGCTGACGCTCTGGTATTTCCACCTGCCGAACTTCGTTCTGGCGGCGCTGATGTACACGCTGCTCGGCCGCGCGCTGCTCGGGCTTATCGTGGGGCCGGATTCGTCGAACTATATCTGGCGCTTCTTCTGCCGCATCACCGACCCGTTCGTCGCGCTCATTGCGCCGGTGACGCCGAAGGCCGCGGCGCCGGTCGTGGTCTGGCTGTTCGGCGTCGTGTGGCTCTTCTGGCTGCGCGTGGGCTTGCTCTACGTATTCCTGTTGTTTGGCGCGGTCCCCAAGGCGAGCTGAGCCGCGTCATGGATCGCCACTTCTACTACATCGGCATCGCCTTCTTCGGGATCGTCAACGGCCTGTTCAACCAGACCTGGCTGTTGTTCGCGCTCATTCATGCGCAGATTCTCTCCCCGGCGCTCTTGTTCGGCAGCGTGGGGCTGACCTTGATGTTCGCCTCGCTGATGGTCTCGACCGCCACCATTATTCTCGGCGGCATCCCTGCCGCCATTTACGAGCGCTGGGTGGGAGCCAAAGAGGATTCGACTGAAGCCTCGTTGTGGATTTGGCTCGCGGGAACCGGACTACTCACCCTCCCGGCAATGGGCAATTTCCTCAAGATCGGCCTTTGATCGCAGTTCGCACGAACCCCGCTCGGACTCGCCGCCGAACGAGCGTCCGACACAATATCAGGCTCCCAAATCGGCCTTCC
>JBJMTU010000144.1:0-4342 GCA_045811545.1 Xanthobacteraceae bacterium
CTCGCGCAAAGCCATGGGCTTGCCCCGGTGTTCGAGACGGCGCGGATGTATACCGGCGCGATTCGACCGATCCTGCTCGAGCGCGTGTTCGGCGTCACCACGTTCGAGCTGGGATGACGCGGGCACACGAACAGGCTGGATCCCGGATCTCGCTCGCGCTTTGCGCTCGCTTGTCCGGGATACGAAACTCTCAATAAAGCTTTGGCGGGTTGATCGGCGGCATTTTCACGTTCTTGTCCAGGAACTCGTTGGTGTACGCGGACTTGATGTCGTAAGGCTTTTCCATCTTCAGAAATTCGTCGACCAGCTTGTAGTCGTCGGCCATGCGCTTGTCGTCGTGCCAGCCGAGCGCCACCGTGCGCGAGGTCTCGTCGTTCATCAGGATGGTGACGAGGTGCCAATTGTCGAGCTCGTTCTGGTAGAGCAGCGCGCCGTTGGCCTCGACCAGCGCCTGGACGCAAGGCTCGGGCGTCTTGGCACAATCGGCGAATGCCTTTTGCGTGATTTTCACGAACTTCTCGGCCTTGTCGCGGTTGGCCTTGAGCCAGGCGCCGTTGGCGATGATCGAGTTGCCGTAGGGGTTCACGCCCGCGTCCTTCCAGGCGAGAAAGCCCATGTCGTTGCCCAACTCACGCGCGAAGATGTGGTGGATATTGAAGAATGAAGTGGTCGCGTCAATGGTCTTGGCCTTGAGCGCGCTGAGCTTGGAGTTGGCGTCGATGTTAACCCAAGTCACCGAACTGGGATCAATACCGACCTTCTTCGCCAGCGCCGGCCACATCGTGCGCGCGCCGTCGCCCGCCGGGTTGCCGATCTTCTTGCCGGGAAGATCCTTCACGCCTGTGATACCCGAGCTCTTGAGCCAATAGAATCCCTGGGGCGAATTGGCATAGACGTTCATCAGCCCGACATTGTCGGCGCCCTTGCCGCGGAACAGCAGCACCCCCGCCATGTCGGAGAGGCCGAGCGGCGATTGACCGGCGCCCACCTTTTGCGCTGACGCGGCCGAGCCGCGCCCGGTCTCGAAGTCGACGTCGAGGCCGGCCTGTTTGTAGAGGCCCGTCTTCTGCGCGTAGAAATACGGCGCATGATCGCCGCCCGCGACCCAATTGAGCGTGAAAGTGAGCTTCTGCGCCGTGGCCTTGGACGCGGGAAGCGCGACGAGCGTCGCGAGCGCGACTTTCGCGATGATCTTCATACCGGACTCCAAAGAGCTAGAATTGGCGCGTCGTTGGCGCGTCGAATGTTATAACGTCGATATCATTCTCGACGCAATGCGGCACAGATAACATAGACGAGTTCATGATGTCGCGCTGGCAGGACTGGCCCCCGCACGTGCTCGCGTCGTTGCGCGAGGGCGTGGTGATTCCCGCGCACCCGCTCGCGCTCGACCGCGATCGCAAGCTCGATGCGCGGCGCCAGCGCGCGCTCACCCGCTATTATCTCGATGCCGGCGCGCGCGGGCTCGCGGTCGGCGTGCACACCACCCAATTCGCCATCCGCGAAGCGGGACTGTTCGCGCCGGTGCTGGAACTCGCCATGCGCACCGCCGCCGAGTGGGCGCGCGAAACTCCGATCATGATCGCGGGGCTCACCGGCCGCACCGCGCAGGCGGTCAAGGAGGCGCAAGTCGCGCGCGGGCTCGGCTATCACGCGGGTCTGCTCTCGCTCGCCGCGCTCAAGGGCGCGAGTGAAGACGAGCTGATCGCGCACGCGCAGGCCGTCGCGCGGGAGATTCCGCTCGTCGGCTTCTACCTGCAGCCCGCCGTCGGCGGCCTGGTGCTGCCGGTCTCGTTCTGGCGTCGCTTTGCCGCGATCGACAACGTGGTCGCCATCAAGATCGCGCCGTTCAATCGCTACCGCACGCTCGATGTCGTGCGCGGCGTTGTCGAGGCGGATGCCGCCGACCGCATCACGCTCTATACCGGCAATGACGATCACATCATCCTCGACCTCGTCACCCCCTTCACCGTCGTCGCGAGTGGGCGCGAGCGCAGCGTCCGCATCCCGGGCGGGCTGCTCGGGCATTGGAGCGTGTGGGTCAAGCGCGCGGTCGAACTATTGGAGCGCATCCACGCGGCGATTGCCGCGAACGAGATATCCGCCGATCTGCTGGCACTCGACGCGCAGGTCACTGACTGCAACGCGGCGATCTTCGACGCCGCCAACGATTTCCACGGTGTGATCGCCGGCTGCCACGAGATCCTGCGCCGGCAAGGGCTGCTCGAAGGCATCTGGTGTCTCGATCCGAGCGAGACGCTCGGGCCCGGGCAGAAGCAAGAGATCGACCGCGTCTGCGCCGCCTATCCGCACCTCAATGACGACGCCTTCGTGCGCGCGAATTTGGAGCGGTGGCTCGCCTGAGGTGAACGGCGCCACCGCGAACTCGGTGCGCTCCCTCTCCCCATTTGGGGAGAGGGTTGGGATGAGGGGGTTACAGGACTCTCGATAGACCTTAACCCCTCACCCCACCCCTCTCCCTACGGGAGAGGGAGCAGACCGAGCGTGCGACCGACAACGTGCACTATAGAGGCCGAGCGCGGTAGCTGCGGCGATGCGCCGTCGCCGGCGTCAACTGGTTCCCGTCCCCGCCTTGCCCTACGATGCCGGCAACTGTGCTCGCACGTGAGGGAGGAGACGTTGGGAGGACATCCACAGGCGCTGCAGCGCTATGCGCTGGCGGTGCTGAGTCACATCGGTCTCATCGTGGCGTGGTACCTCTTCGTCAAGCTCGGCGAGGTGCCGAAGTTCGTCATGCCCTCGCCCTACGAGACGGTGCACGCGCTGCTCGTGCCCAACTATCGCTGGCCGGAAAACATCGCCGTGACGACCGTCGAGATCTTCGGCGGCTATATTCTCGCCGTCGTCTTCGGCATCGGCGCGGCGTTGCTCTTCTCCTGGTTCCGCTGGCTGGAAATGGCGGTGATGCCGCTGCTCGTCAGCCTCAACATGATCCCGAAGGTCGCGCTCGGCCCGCTGATCATCGTTTGGTTCAAGTACGGCATCGGACCGAACGCGATGATGGCCTTCGCCATCTGCTTCTTTCCCATCGTGCTGACCACCGCGCGCGGCCTGCGCGAGGTCGAGCCCGATCTGCTCGATCTGGTGCACACGCTCAAGGGCTCGCGATGGCAGCTCTTCACCAAGATTCAGCTGCCCGGTGCGCTGCCCTACGTGTTTTCCGGCATGAAGGTCGCCGCGATCCTGGCGGTTGCCGGCGCCATCGTCGGCGAGTTCCTCGGCTCCGACCGCGGTCTCGGCTACCTCATGCTGCAGGTGCAGGTCACGCTCGACACCGCCGCCATGTTCATGGCGGTGATCCTAATCACACTGATCGGCGTGGTGCTCTATGGCATGGTGCTTGCCCTCGAGCGCATGCTGGTGCCGCGCGACGCGCGCATCTCATAACGCCGCGGCCGCACACCATGGGCGAACCGTTCATCCATCTTGCCACCGTGCAGAAGACCTACCGCACGCGCGGGGCAGGCCTCCTCGCCATTTCCGAGGCAACCTTCGACGTGGAGGCGGGCGAGCTCGTGTCGCTGGTCGGCCCTTCCGGTTGTGGCAAGACCACGCTGCTCAAGATTCTCGCGGGGCTTCATCCCTTCGACTCCGGCGAAGTGAGGATCGGCTCGCCGACGCAGCCGTTCGACCCCTCGCGCGACATTGGCATGGTGTTCCAGCAGCCGCTGCTGCTCAAATGGCGGCGGGTCATCGACAACGTGCTGCTGCCGGCGGAAATCCTCGGGCTGCCGATGGCGCAAAGCCGTGCGCGCGCCCGCGATCTTCTCGCCCTCGTCGGGCTCAAGGGCAAGGAAGAGCTGTACCCTTATGAGCTCTCCGGCGGCATGCAGCAGCGCGCGGCGATCGCTCGCGCGCTCATCCACGATCCCAAGCTCATTCTGATGGACGAGCCGTTCGGCGCGCTCGACGCGCTCACGCGCGAGAAGATGAACCTCGAGCTGTTGCGCATCTGGGAGGAGGCGAAGAAGACCATCGTCTTCGTCACCCATGGCATCACCGAGGCGGTGTTTCTCGGCACCCGCGTCATCGTGCTCACCGCGGGCCCCGCGCGCATGGCCGACAATTTCCGCGTCGAGCTGCCGCATCCGCGCACGCTCGAGATGAAGACCAGCGAGGCGTTCGGAGAGTATACGCGGCGCATCTACCGGTTGTTGGGAATGGAGTGAATGCCCGATCGACTTGTCATCACCGTTAGTGTCGTCCCCGCGAAAGCGGGGGCCCATATTCCAGAGGCCGGTGATCATGGGTCCCTTAAGTTCACGAACGAAGTGCAACACCTTCTTAAGGGGGTGTTGCCATGGAGCGCGGCTACAAGCAA
>JBJMTU010000145.1:0-9734 GCA_045811545.1 Xanthobacteraceae bacterium
GCCAAATACGAGCCACGCGAGACATCGCCTTCGCCGGAGAGCGCCAGCGCGGTCAAGGGACGACGCACGATATCGCTCAACGGAACGAGCATGCAGGCGACGCTCTATGAGCGTGACCGCCTGGGAGTCGGCGCGGCAGTTGCCGGGCCTGCGATCGTCGAGCAGTTCGACGCCACGACCCTCATTCCGGGGGGGTGGAGCGGGCGAGTCGATGCTCACGGCAACCTGATCCTGGCGAGGGCGTGAGCATGGACGCCATCACGGTCCAGATCCTGCGCAACAAGATCGCGAGCCTGGTCGACGAAATGCATTACCACTTCTACCGCTCCGGCTATTCGACCATCATCCGCGAATCGCGCGACTTCAGCTGCGTGATCCTCGACCGCGAGGGACGCCTGATCGTGGCGCCGCCGATGTTCTTCCACGCGCCGGTCTATCGCCATCTCGTCGGCCGCATCCTCAAGGCCTATGGCACGGACGCAATCAAGGACGGCGACGTGTTCGTCTCCAATCACCCTTATGAGGGCGGCCTCCCGCACGTATCCGACATGGCTTTCGTCGCGCCGGTTTTCGCGGCCAGCGAGATCGTCGCGTTTTCAGGCTCGATCGCGCACAAGGCGGACGTGGGCGGCGCCGTCGCGGGCTCGACCTCGGCCGACGCCACCGAGATGTTCCAGGAAGGACTTCTCGTGCCGCCGATCAAAATCGTCGACGCGGGCATCGCTCAGACTGACGTGGAACGCATCATCCTCTCCAATAGCCGTCAGCCGGCGCTCATGCGCGGGGATATCCAGGCGCAGATCGCAGTGACGCAAATGGGCGCGCAGCGCATCAAAGCGCTGTGCGAACGTTTCGGCGCACACACGGTTACTGATGCCTTCGCGGCCATCCTCAAGGGCGCTGTCGACGAATTGCGCGCGGCCATTGCCAAATTGCCGGCGGGAGAGTCGTCGGTGGAGGGATTGCTCGACAGCGACGGCGTCGTGATCGACAAGCCGGTGAAGCTCGCCGTCACCGTCGCCATCAAGGAAGGGACCGCGAGCTTCGACTTCTCCGCTAGCGATCCGCAGGCCCGCGGCCCGGTCAATCTGCGGCCGTCGATGGTCGAAGCGTGCGTGTTCTACTCGCTGATCGGCTGCCTCGGGCCCAATCTGCATTTCAACGACGGCATGCGCGAGGTGGTACGCCTCACATTCGCGCCCCGCACCGTCACCAATGCCGAACCGCCGGCCCCCGTCTCCAATTACCAGATGGTCAACCTCAAGCTGGTGGACGTCATCCTCGAGGCGCTTGCCCGATTTTATCCTGCGCGCGCCATCGCCAATTCCGGGTCGTCGAGCGCACTAACCATCGCCTGGGCCAAGGGCCGTCCCGGACAGTCCACCATGCAATACGAGATCATGGGCTCGGCCTATGGTGGCGGCATGGGCCAGGACGGCGCCTCCGCCACGGCGACGCATCTCAGTAACCTGCACATCACTCCGATCGAAATTCTCGAATCCGAGTTTCCCTGCCGCATCACCCGCTTCGAGCTCGTCCCGGACACGGGCGGCGCCGGCCAATGGCGCGGCGGCTTGAGTCTCCTTCGCGAATACGAGCTTCTGGAAAATGCAACTGTGATTCGCCGCTACGACAAGAGCCGTTTCCCGCCCGCCGGCATCGCGGGCGGAAAGGCTGGAAGCGGGGCGCGCTTCGTCATCCGGCTCGATACTGCGCAGGAATACGTGACGCCGTCCTCGGGTCGTTACGAAATGCAAGCGGGCGACCGCTTCTTGTTGCAAAGCGCGGGCGGCGGCGGCTATGGCGATCCACGCCGGCGCGATGGCACTGCGCTTGCCCGCGATATAGCCGACGGATATGTCTCGATCGAGGGTGCGAAGAAGGACTATGGCTCGTGATGACGTTCTCCAGCTGGCGCGGCGTCGTGGGCATGATCAATCCGACTATGCGACCGGGCGTCACCGAGGAGGTCATTCGCCTGCTGCCGGAAGGCATCGGGCTCATTCCGTTGTTCCTGAATATTCGCCGCGGTACCGAAGACGAGTTCGCGGCCATGATGCCGGCCTACGAGGAGCGCATCGCGCTGCTTGCCGAGTGCGGCTG
Source organism: Xanthobacteraceae bacterium (assembly GCA_045811545.1). GTDB lineage: Bacteria > Pseudomonadota > Alphaproteobacteria > Rhizobiales > Xanthobacteraceae > VAZQ01. Next base: position 2,104 of record JBJMTU010000145.1, read on the forward strand.
CGACCTCATTCATCCCCACGGCGCGCCGCCGTTCATGGTGCAAGGCCGCAAGCGCGAGGCCGAGATCGTCAGAGCTTGGGAGAAGAAATACAAGACACCGATCATGAGCGTGGCGCAGAACCACGTGAACGCGCTCAAGGCCCTCAAGGCCAAGAGCATTCTCGGCGCCACATATTTTCCGCCCAAGCTCAACGCCATCTTCGCCAAGTATTTCCGCGACGCTGGTTTCACGGTGCGCGGCATGGCGGGCATCGACGTTCCCTTCGACAAGGTGCAGGAGCTCTCGAGCCACCAGGTCTACGCCCACATCAAGCGCAATTTCCTCAAGGCGAAAGGCGCCGACGCGATCTACATGCTCGGTTCCGGCTGGCGCACGCTGGACATCATCGAGACGCTTGAGCAGGACTTGCAAGTGCCGGTGATGCATCCGGTGACGGCACGGGTCTGGGAAATTCAGAAGCGACTGCGCGTGCGTGAGCCGCGGCGTGGTTTCGGCCATCTGCTCGCCGCGCTGCCTTAGCCGGAGCGCGTCATGTCGGCAAACCGCACGGCGCTCCTTCTTCTAGTCTCCGGTCTATGCTGCGGACTGCAGGCGACGCAGCATGCGACGGCGCAATCGGTCGAGTCATTCTACCGAGGCCGGACCATCGCCATGCTGGTGGGCACGTCGCCGGGAGGCATCAACGACATTTCGGCGCGGCTCGTGGCGCGACATCTCTCGCGATTTCTGCCGGGCAACCCGACGATTGTCGTGCAGAACAACCCGGGCGGCGGCGGGCTCGTCACCGCCAACCGCCTCTACGTCAATTCGGATAAAGACGGCTCGGTTCTCGCCAAGCTCGAGCGCGCGGTGCCGCAGCTCGCCATCCAAGGCAATTCCAATGCCCAGTTCGATCCCGCAAAGTTCACCTGGCTCGGCAGCTTGTCGTCTTATGCAAACGACGCCTATCTGATGCTCGTCAACGCCAATCACCCGGCCAAGACCGTTGCCGACCTCAAAACCACGCGGGCGGTGCTGGGAGCCGATAATGCGGCCTCGAGCAACCTCATCTTTGCCGTCATCGCCAAGGACGTGCTTGGCCTCAACGTGTCCGTCGTGCGCGGCTATACCGGCGCGGCACCACTGTTTCTCGCCATGCAGCGCGGCGAACTCGACGGTCAGATGGTGGGTTTAAGCTCGGTGCGCACGGGCCAGCGCGATCTCTGGACGAAAGGCGCATTCCGGCCGCTCATGGCGTTCGGGCGCGACCGTCCGCACCCGGAGTTTGCGGACATGCCGATCGGCCGGGAGTTGGCCGGCGATAGCGACGCGCGCGCGCTTATCGAGTTTGCAGAACTGCCGTTCTTCATGGCGCTGCCGTTCGCCGCGCCGCCCGGTCTTCCCCCCGACCGCGCCGAAGCGTTACAGACGGCATTCATGGCGATGTGCCGGGACAAGGCCTTCGTCGAGGAGGCCCAGACGCTCGGCATCGACATGAGCCCGATCGACGGCACGGCGATCCTGACGCTGCTGGCGCGCACCGCCGCCACGTCACGCGACGTGATCGCGCGCTACAACGCGATCAGCGAGAGGAAGTAGCTAGAGCCGATTGCGGTTGCACGTCTCACGCCGAATACGACTCATCAGCTCATACACTGTCGTCCCCGGGAAAGCGGGGACCCATGACCACCACCTCTGGAATATGGGTCCCCGCTTGCGCGGGGACGACGGCCGGCGATGTCACGCCTGCTCCAGCAGACGGTCCTGCTTGCCGAAGTGATAGCGCGGGAGCACGTCGAGATCGGTGCCGGTGATGCGGATCACCCACGCCTTCTTCGGATGGGCAGTCGAATGAATCACGCCGGGGCCGTAGGCTTTGGTCTGACCTGGCCCCAAGCGATACCTGCTCACCGGCTGGAGCACGGCATGCGCCTCGCTCTCCGGGTTGGTGCGGCGCCATTCGGTCATCTCGGTATGTTCCCGCGCATTGCCGTAGATTGCCCACGATGACCCGTGACTGTGCGGCTTGCCGACCTTTTCCCCTTCCTGCACGTGCGCAAGCACGTAGAAGTCCGTCTCGGGATCATGGTGCAGGACGCGCCGGCCGGGCGACATATCGTCGCTGAAGGTTTCGGCGACGAAGGCGGGATTGGACAGAAGCCGCCCGAGCCGATCCGCGATCTGCTCCAGCGCATCGGACAACGGCGCTGTTTTGAGGATCGCGCGGCTATCCGCGCAGAATTCATCAAGCGTATAGGCCATGACTTGCTCCGTTCCGATCCCCTCTCCGTATACCAGGTCACGCTTTTGCGCAGTAGCCGTGCACGGGTACTATGAAGCGACACCGGGAGAATGAGGTGGAGGAGTCAATGTCCCGCTTTGCCGGTTTGATCGGGCTGATGGCCGCGGCGAGCACCGCGCTTTGGGCGCCGCCAAGTCTTGGCCAGGAGCCCTATCCGTCGCGAACGGTCAAGATCGTGATTCCTTCGCAGCCAGGCTCGACCACCGACACGCTCGCGCGCATCGTGGCGGACCAGCTGACCCAGAAGTGGGGCAAAACGGCGATCGTGGAGAACATCCCCGGCGGTGCGATGAATATTGGCGCGCTGAGCGTCGCGCGCGCGGCGCCGGACGGCTACACCTTGATGATCGCGCCGCCCTCCCCGCTCTCGTTCAATCATCTCCTGTATCGCGACCCCGGATACGAGCCGACCAAGTTCGTTCCCATCACGATGCTGGCGAAGATTCCCAACGTCCTCGTCGTTCGCAAAGATCTTCCGGCAACCACGTTGAAGCAGCTCATCGATTACGGCAACGCCAATCCTGGCAAGCTCTCCTATGCCTCGCAGGGGGTGGGCTCGACCGCGCATCTGTCGGCCGCGCAGCTCGAAGCGCGCGCCGGCATCAAGATGGTACACGTGCCCTATCGCGGCGCGCAGCCCGCCCTCACCGACGTCGTCGCCGGTCACGTCGACATGTTCTTCGATACGCTTGCGACCTCGGTGCCGCTCTATCGCGACAACAAGGTCAAGCTCTTGGGCGTCGCCGATCTCAAACGCGCCGCGGCAGTGCCCGAAATTCCCACCATTTCCGAAGCGGGGCTGCCCGATTTCAGATCGATCACCTGGTTCGGATTGGTCGCGCCGCCGGCCACGCCCGCCGCTTTGGCCGAAAAGATCAACCGCGATGTGGTCGAGATTCTCGAGAGCAAGGACGTCGCCGAGATGCTGCGTAAGATGTCGCTCGAGGCCGGCGCCACGGCGCCTGCCGAGACCACCCGCTTCTTTGCCGAGGAAACCGCCTTGTGGAGCAAAGTGATCAAGGAGGCCGGCATCGAGCCGCAATAGGTTGCGTATCCGGGATGCAGTGCAGCGAGCGACTCCGCTTCGCGGGGCGAGGGTCAGAACGTCACCAGCCCGGTGTCGCGGTAGGCGCGCAGCGCGCCGGGATGAAGCGCCACGCCGTCGAATTCGAGCGCCTTGGGACCGCGCAACCGCAGCGGTTCAAACAACTCCTGCATGTTGGCGAACAACGGATTGAGCCGGCCGAGTTCGCCGCAGCCCGTTACGATCGCCTCCACCGCCTTGTGCACGATCGCATCAGCCACGCGGCGATGCGTGACAAGCACGTTGAGCACCGCGATCTGCGGCAGGTCGGCGTCGAGGCCGCGGATCGCGCCGGCGCGCAACACGGTCCGGCCATAATACGCCACGGCCTTGATCACCGCTTCGAGCTCGCCGGGCAGATACGGCAGCACGCGTAGCGCAACGCGTTGCGCGAGCTCGGTCATGACCGGGTTGGGGATGGGACATTGGAACTGAGCATCGACATCGCCGACGGCCAAAGCGTCGGCGCCGGCGGCGAAATCGAGATAGACCGGCGTGAAGTCGGAAAAGCTCATGCCCAGCGCGCCGAACAGGCCGTGGGCATGTTGCACCATGCCGCTCGTCCGCAGCCCGACCGCAATGCGCCGCCCGCGCAGATCGGAAAACGACCGGATCGGCGACTCTGCCCGCACGATGAAGAACAGCGGGCCCGCATTCATGGGCGCGGCCATAGCGAGCTCGATCGGGCGCTCGAATGGAGCCTCACCTTTTTTGGCGCGGCCAATCCAGTTCGAGGCCATGAAGCCGAATTCGATCTCGCCGCCGTGCAGTCGATTGGCGTTTTCCGTGCTGGCGGAGTGCGACTCCAGCACCTCGACCGGCACCAATGCGGGGTGCCGTTCGAGCAACATCTTGAGCGCGCGGCCCTGGCTGTAGAACGTGCCGTCGCGTTCGGAGGTGCCGATGCGGATCGTCATTAATGGAACCGAGGCGCAGATACTCGGTGCCGAAATCGCGGTGAGAATGTCAAGCTGGTCGCAACGGACTGGAGGTGCAGGTCGGCGAAAAAGCTAATGCGGCTTGCGGTGCGGCAGGCGCGTTGCGTCCGCGATGATCTCACCCGCGCGCTTTCCGAATTGTCTGAAATCGACGGCCGCGATCTCGCCGCTTTCCTCGAAAAGGGCGGATACAAGGTGCTGGGGGTCCGATTTGGACCACCGTTCGTCCCGATGCTGTTCCTTTTCTTTGTGCCTCGCCACGGGAACACCAAACTGTTCCCCCGTGCTCTACATTCTACATTCTTTAACAAATATTCATCTCGTCGGTTCCCCGACTTATGCGCGACACGCATTCCGGTTCCTAATTACATTCTGGATTCGGTAATTACCGCTGGCCTGGACGAGATCGAAGCATTGGCGAGTTCCGCCGATTCGGCCTCGATCATTTGTGCGAGCATACGCCGCGCCTGCAGCTGCGCGGCGTCCGCGCCGATATCGATGAGGCCGTCAAGCGAGCCGCCACACCGGTTGGCCTGCACGGCTTCGAGCATGTCCGCGTCCTCGAGAAATGTGGCTTTCGAGCCTTCGTAAAGCAGCCTCGACATTTCGCTGTCGCCGACGGCAAAGTTGCGCGCAAAGCAGAACAGGTAGTGACTCGAAGTTTCAGTCTCGGGCGTGACCAGGTGGCTCGACCAGATCGATATGCCCTGGCTGCGATCGCCGGCGGGGGCGGCGGTTCCCGTCTTGGCGCAGCCGACGTCGAGATACACGGTCGATGGCGGAGTCCAGGTCGCGAACTGCCAGCGGTCGACGTTGCCGGTGAAATTGCCCGCCTTGGCAAACAACGGCGGCGGAACGAAATCGATCATCCAGCGCCCGACACGAACTCCGTCCGGCAGCCGCTCCGTCTTGGTCGGGGTCGTCGCTTCGCGCGGATCGCCGGCGAGCGTCTTCTTATGCACGTAAATGACGTGGGTGAGGTCGAGCAGATTGTCGATGAGAAACTGATAATTCGACTTCAAGTGAATGTAGCCCGGCGTTGCCGTCCACCCTGGATCGGCGAGCCAGTAGAGGTTCGGAATTTTCGCTTGGTCGGCCTTGCCCGGCTCGCCCATCCAGATCCAGACCGCGCCCCACTTCTCGCACACCGGGTAGCTCCTGACCTTGGCTCCGCGCGGGATCACGGTTTGTCCCGGCACCTCGACGCAGTGCCCGTTGATGTCGTATTTCAGCCCGTGATACCCGCACGCGAGGTAATCGCCGGACACTTCGCCTCTTGAGAGCGGCGCCGCGCGATGACAGCAGCAATCTTCCAGCGCGGCGGCTTCGCCGCGGCCGTTGCGGAACAGCACCACCTTCTCGTTGAGAAAGGTTCGCCCGATCGGGTGCGCTTGCAGATCATTCGACCAGAGCGCGGCGTACCAGCCATTGCGAAAGAACATGAGTGGCCTCCAACAAGCGACCCCCGACCGCTGTCGACGAAGCGGCAATGCCCGACGCATGGAAATGTTAGCTCAGATTTACAAAGACTGTCGACGGCGGCACGCTCAGGCGTGCGCGAAGTATGGCATCACCTCCCGCGCGAACAGGCGCATCGATGCCTCGGCCTCGGCGCGCCCGATCATGCCGAAGTTCACTTGTAGCGAGGCAGATTCGAAGCCGCCGACGCTGCGGTGATAGCTGTCGATCGCGCGGCGAATCTCCTCCGGCGTTCCGATCCAAGCCAAGCCTTTGTCGACCTGCGACTCGAAGGTCTCTCGCGACAGGCTTTCAATCATCTTCTGATAGTTGGGGTAATCGCGCGAGGATACGCCGGACATCCACCCCGACGCCGCGTCCACGATCGATTTGAGATACTGATTGAGCGGCACCCGCGCGGCGGCAGCGGCCTCGGCCGTGGTCTTCGCACAATACATGTGGAACGCCAGCATCACCTTGCTGCGGTCGGCATGCCCCGCCGCCATCCACGCGTCGCGATAGGATTGGAGCAGGCCCGCCATGTGCGCGCCTCCCAGCGGGATGCCCATGATGTAATGTCCAAGCGTGCCCGCCGTCTCGAACGTCTCCTTCGTGGATAGCGCCGCGATCCAGAACGGGGGTCTCGGCTTCTGCGTCGGACGCGGCAGCGACGTCACGTTTTCGAAGCTGTGGAAGCGGCCCCGGGCCGTGACGTTTTCCTCCTCGAGCAAGCGGCGGACCTGTTCGAGTCCCTCCTCGAAGCGGGCGCGGCTCTCATCCATCGAGATGCCGAAGCGGGCAAACTCGTGCGGCAAGAAGGCGCGGGCAAATCCGACCTCGAGACGGCCGCCGGAAATCGCGTCCACCATCCCGATCTGCCCCGCGAGCTTGAGCGGGTTGTTGAACACCGGCAACACCGCCCCGGTGATCAGCCGCATGGAGCGCGTGAGCGCCGCCGCGGCGCTAAGGAAGATCAGCGGATCGGGACTGTAGCCGCCGTAGGACAGAAAATAGTGCTCGACCGTGCGTACATTGGTGAAGCCCAGCTGCTCGGCGAGTTGCGTCAGCTCGAGTGCCTCGCGCCAGTACTGGTCGGCGGGCTTCTGATCAGGACGGACGGCGGGAAAGAACTGAATGCCGAATTCCATCACTCACCTCACACCTAGTCATGCGCGGGCAGAAGCGCGTCGAAGACGCACGTGAACGCGCTTATGACCCGCGCATCCATCCTCCTGAAAAAGAGCCCTTGCGAAGAAGATGGATTGCATCGCAACTCGGGCTTGCCCGAGTTGCGCAATATGAAGCAGCGCAAGTCGGGTAAACCCGACTTGTGGTGTCAAGCCCGGCAATGACGGCCCAACGGCAGCCGCGTTGACATCACAACTCGATGCCGATGCGGCGATCGACGGAGTAGGGCCCTCCGCCGCGCAGCGCGATGGCGAAGCAGACGAGGCCCCAGAGCAGCGTGTATTCGTAGCCGCGGTTGAGCCAGGCAAATCCGTTCTTCCAGTAGAGCAGCGTGATGATCAGCATCTCCACCGCGGCGGCTGCGGCGAAGAAGCGCGTGAACAGGCCGAGGATGAGCGCGATGCCGCCGACGAACTCGATGATCAGCGCCGCCCAGACCCACGGCAACGCCGGATCGAATCCCTGCTCCACGAACGGGCGGACGAAGGCCTCCGGCCCGCGCATGACCTTGCCCCAGCCGTGCACCACCAAATTCCAGCCGACCGCGATGCGCACGATCGGCCAGGCGAGCGGGATGGCGTGGTCATAGAACGATTTGAGGCTGGGAATCAGCAGCCTCGGCTCATGATCGACGGTTTCCGGCACGTTTTGTCCTCCCTGATGAACCGATTCTTTTGATCA
>JBJMTU010000146.1:0-16079 GCA_045811545.1 Xanthobacteraceae bacterium
CCGTGTCAATGCGATTGCACCGAGCGCGGTCTTGACCGAGGGCACCCGCGAGTTCTTCGCGGAGAAGGCCGACAAGGCGCTCGATACGATTAAGGCGAACCAGGCGATTGCGAGAAACCTCGCGCCATCCGATCTGCTCGGCGTCGTCCACTGGCTGGTGTCCGACTCAAGTCAACTGGTCACCGGACAAACCATCGCGGTGGATGGCGGAACGGTGATGCATTGATACCAACGCGATGCCCTGAGCGTCGGCACGGCCGCTCGCAGCCGACTCGTAGTCCGGATTGAGCGCAGCGAAATCCGGGCTACCGGTGTGTCCGCGATATCGCGGTTCACCCGCCGGCTTGCGGAAATTTCGGCGCGCGCTTTTCGCGCAGCGCTGCTGCGCCTTCCGGCGCTTCGCGTCCGCCAAACCCGAGGAATTCCATGCCGAGCGAGGTTTCGAAGATCGGCCCGGCCATTCGCAGCCAATTATTGAGCACGTACTTGGTTGAGCGAATCGCGTTGGGGGCACCTTCGGCCAAGCGCACCGCGATATCCATTGCGCGGGCCTGTAGGTCCTCATCAGGCACCGCGAGTGAGACGAGCCCGATGTGCTCGGCCTCCGCACCGGTGACCGCCTCACACAGCAGCAGATGGTATTTGGCTTTGGCCATGCCGCAGAGGAGCGGCCAGACGATTGCCGCATGATCACCTGCAGCAACGCCGAGCTTGGTATGGCCGTCGATGAGACGGGCCGATCTCGCGACGATGGAAACGTCAGCAAGCAGAGCCAGCGCCAACCCCGCACCTACCGCCGGCCCGTTGATCGCCGAGACCACGGGCTTGCTGCAGTTGATCAGGTTGTAGACCATGTCGCGCGCTTCCTTCCAAACGCGCATGCGGGTATCGACATCCGCAATCATCTCATCCAGCAATTCGAGATCGCCGCCGGCCGAAAACGCCTTGCCGGCGCCAGTCAGTAACACTGAATTCACGCTCGCATCTGCGTCGATGACGCGCCAGATTTCGGTTAGCTGGCGGTGCATTTCGCCGTCGACGGCGTTGAGCTTGTCCGGCCTATTCATGAGGACGCGGAGCACCCCCGCGTGCGGCCGGTCGATCAGCAGCCGTGAAAAGCGGGCATAGTTTTCATCCATCGGCCGTTCTCCCGATCGTTGCGGCTCAGTATTAGCGCAGATAAAACTCCGCTCATCCCCGCGAAAAGCGGAATCCAGGGCTAATGGCCGGGTCCATGCACTTCAGGGTTCCCGCGACGCAACCCTGGCGGGGACGAGTGGCAAAGAGCGTCCAGCGCGCAAACCGAGACATGCCTGCCTCGATTGACGCGCTTCGGCCGAAGCGAATAGTGTCGATTTGGCGTCGGGCTGCTCCCATGGGCACGGGACCATGTCGTTGATTTTGCGAGCGAATCTTTGCAGGGCGGCGTCGGTGTGCCTCGTCGTCTTGGTGGCACTTCCTCTCGCAACCGCGCGCGAATTCCGCGTCGCCGATACCCAATCGGAAGATTACCCCACCGTGCAGGCGCTCATGTTCATGGCCCGCCTGGTCGAGGAGGGCACCGCGGGTCGCCACCGCATTCGCGTGTTCCATTCGCGCCAGCTCGGGGAAGAGAAAGACACCATCGAACAGACGCGCGTCGGCGCCATCGATCTCAATCGCACCAATGTCGCGCCGATCGGATCGTTGATCCCGGCGGCGAACGTGCTCGCGCTGCCGTTCCTGTTCCGCTCGTTCGACCATCTGCACAAGGTGCTCGATCACGCGATCGGCGACGAGATCCTGGCGAGCTCGCAACGCCATGGTTTTGTCAGCTTGACGTTCTACGATTCCGGCTCGCGGTCGATCTATAACAGCGTACGGCCGATCCGCGCCTTGGCCGACATGAAGGGGTTGCCCATTCGGGTGCAGCAATCGGAGGTGATGGTCGAGATGATCAAGGCGCTCGGCGCCGAACCGGTCGAGCTGCCTTACGGGCAGGTATCGACCGGGCTTTCCACCCGATTGATCGACGGTGCGGAAAATAATTGGCCGTCCTACGTCACCACGAACCACTACAAGCTCGCTCCCTACTACACGCTCACGGAGCATACGATGGGACCCGAGGTGCTCGTCGTATCGCCGCGCGCATGGGAAAGCCTCTCCGCGGAAGACCAGAACATCTTTCGCGATGCAGCGCGCAAGTCCAGCGCCCACATGCGCGAGTTGTGGCACGGGTTGGAGGAGCGTTCGCGCCAGCAGGCACGGGCGGCCGGCAATACCATCATCAGCGAGTTCGACCGGAAGCCCTTCGAGCAGGCGATGAACACGATTTACGCAAAGACCGTCACCGATCCGGGCTTGCGTCAATTGATCGAGCGCATTCGCCAGGTTCAATGAGTTTGGATTTGGTTGCCCTCAAGGATGAGCCGTCGGTGGCGCGAACTGCGCGGCCGCGGCGAAGCCTTGATCAGGAAACGCAAAGCGTCGTGCGGGCGTTGCCGATCCGGTGGCGCCTGCTGTTGATTGCGGCGCTCAACGCAACCGTCGCCGTCATCCTGGCCGCGCTGATCTGGAACGGCGCCAACGTGCTCAGCCGGGCCTGGGACGACGTGCGCACGGTGCGCGAATCTGACAAGCTTCTGGTATTGCTGGAAAGCGAAGCCAGCCGCCTGCAAAATCTGATCCATCGCTACATCAATCAGCCGAGCCAAGAGGTCCTGACGGAAATTCTCGGGCTACACGGCGAGGTACTCAGTACGCTGCGTAACCGCGGCGCGGTGGATCCGGTGCTATCAGGGTCCGCGGACGAGTTGCGCGCCGTGACCGAGCGATTTCTTCAGGGCTTCGGCGAGGTCCGTGCGCTCCAGACGACGATCGCGCACACCTACGAGAATGAAGTGCTCAAGCCGGCAAGGGAGATGGCGGGGCTTTATGCCATCATCGAGGGCGCCATCGGCGCGCGCGATGCCCTGCTGCTGCCGTCGCTGGGAAAGTCGCGCGAAGCATTTACCGCGAGCCTGGTCGCCGCCAATGCCTTCTACCTGTCGCTCGCGACGGATGCCGCCGACGAGGCGCGCAAGAACATCACCACTGTCGAGCAGACCGTGCCGGTGATGATCGATCTTGCGGAAAATAACCTACAGCGCACGGCGCTGCAGGCGCTGGCTCAGCGCGCCGCCGCGTTCGGCGACGGATTGAAGACGCTCGCCGAGCAATTCGCGATGCGAACCAACTTGCTGAAAACCGCGATCGATGACAACCAGGCCGCTATGATCGCGGTCATCAACAAGCTTTCCGGACAGATGACTATGCGCGAACTGCAGGCGCAGGGAAGCTTCGACCACACTCTCGCCAACATCTACCAGAACGTGGCCCTGGTCGCGGTCATCTTCCTGACGCTCATCGTCGTCATCGGGGCCCTGATCGCTCGTAGCATCATCGTACCGCTCAAGGAGATCATGGCCGCGATGCATGCCGTCGTATCGGAGAAATACGACCAGCCGATTCAAGGAACGCAGGCGCGCGACGAGATCGGCGAAATGGCGCGCGCGGTCGCGGTCTTTCGCGAAAACGCCATCGCCAAGCGCAAGGCCGAGAATGAGCTGCGCGCCTCCAAGGATCACGCGGAGAAGGCGCTCGAGGACCTGCGCGAAGCGCAGCAAAACCTCATCGCCGCGGAAAAGCTCGCGGCGCTGGGCGGACTCGTCGCCGGCGTGGCGCATGAGGTGAACAACCCGATCGGCATCAGCCTGACGGTGGCATCGAGCTTCGCCCGCAGGTGCGACGAGTTCGCCAAGGAGGTCGATTCCGGTCCGTTGCGGCGCTCCCGCCTCGACGAGTTCCTCGAAGGCGGCCGCGACGCCGCCAATCAATTGGTCTCCAATCTGCAGCGGGCGGGCGAACTGGTGCAATCCTTCAAGCAAGTCGCCGTCGACCGCAGCCACGCCGACCGGCGCCCGTTCGATCTGCGTGAATCGACCGATCAGATCGTCGCCAGCCTGCGGCCAGTGCTGAAAAAGTCGCAGATCACGCTGACCGTCGACGTGCCGCCCGGCATCAGCATGGACAGCTATCCGGGCTCCTATGGGCAGGTCTTGACCAACCTGTTCCTCAACAGCGTGGTCCACGCCTTTCCCGACGGGCGTCCCGGAAACGTCACGGTCGAGGCACGGCAGGTGCGCGACGACGTGGACATCTTCGTCTCGGACGACGGCGTGGGAATGAGCGAGGAAACCCAGCGGCGCGCATTCGATCCCTTCTTCACGACGCGGCGCGGGGAAGGCGGAACCGGGCTAGGCCTGCACATCATCTTCAATTTGGTGACCCAGCAGCTCGGCGGCCGATTGGCCTTCGAGTCGCGGCTCGGCTGGGGCACGCGGTTTCGCATCACACTGCCCCGCGTGGCACCCGGCGAATCGCAGCCGGCGCAGGCCGCACAATGACGGACGAAGCGCATGGCTGATGACGATATCGTCCAACTGATCGAGGATCCGGGCGAGAGACCTGCCGAACCGGGCCCGCGCTGGAAGATCGCGGTGATCGACGACGAGCCGGCCGTGCACGACGGCACGCGTTTCGCGCTCAGCGACTATCGGTTGAACGGACAGGGCCTTGAAATCCTCTCGGCCTATTCGGCGGCCGAGGGGCGCGAGCTCTTGCGGCGGCATCCCGACATCGCCGTCGTCTTGCTCGACGTCATCATGGAGACCGACACGGCCGGATTGGGCCTGGTGGAATTCATCCGCAAAGATCTCAAGAACGAGACCGTGCGCATCATCCTTCGCACCGGTCAACCCGGCCAGGCGCCGGAGCGGCGGGTCATCGTCGATTACGACATCAACGACTACAAGGCCAAGACCGAGCTCACTTCCGACAAGCTATTTACCTCGCTGACCGCGGCGTTGCGTAGCTATCAGCAACTTCAGCGCATGGTGGAGACGCGCCGCGGGCTCGAGATCATCCTCGAGGCAGCATCAACGCTCTTCGACTTCAAATCGATGCAGCGGCTGGCCGAAGGCGTTCTCACCCAGATCGGGTCGTTGCTGAATGTGGAGTGCGCCGGAATTCTGGTATTGCGCGAAGCGCAAAATACTCGGGAGACGTTCTCGGTGCTCGCCGGTTCCGGCTGCTACAGCCGCTTCATCGGCAGCGATGTCTCGCAGATCCTCGAGAACGACCTGCGCCAGCTTGTCGAGGAGGCCTTCGCCCGGCGTCACCATGAGTTCTCGCCGCGCCGGTCAGTCCTCTACATTAGGACCGTGAGCGGCCGCGAAGTCGTCGTCGTGCTCGAGGCGGCGCGCCAACTCTCCGACACCGATCGTACGCTGGTCGAGATCTTCTGCAGCCGGCTGTCCATCGCCTTCGACAACGTCATTCTCTACGAGCAACTGCAGCAGGCGAATACGCGCCTCGAGGAGCGCGTGGCGGCGCGCACGCAAGAACTGACGAACGCCAATCGCCGGCTCGCCGCGCAATGGGCGAGGCTGCGGCAGGCGAACGCGTTCAAGAGCGAGATCCTCGACACGGTCGCCCACGACCTGAAAAATCCGCTCGGCGTGATTCTCGGCCGGACCGAAATTTTGAAAGAGATGATCGCCGCGGCCGGTGCGCTCAACGAGAACGTGGACGTGCAGATCGCCTATATCCGCGACGCCGCTAACCGGCTCACCGAGATGGTCGACGATCTCGTGTCTGATGCGATGGCGGATGCCCTCGACATCACTATCCGCCGCGAGCCCGTCGACATCTCCGTCCTGGTGCAGGAAGTGGCGGAGGCGAACCGGCCGCTCGCCGCGCGCAAGGAACAGACCATTAGGATCGCCGCGCCCCCCAATCATGCGGCCATATGCGACGCCGACCGTATCCGCGAGGCGATCGACAACCTGGTGAGCAACGCCATCAAGTACAGTCCGATCGGCGGAGCCATCGACCTCTTGGTCGCGCAGGAGGACGGCGGTATAATTGTTCAGGTTAACGACCAGGGGGCAGGCCTTTCGCCGGAGGATATTTCCCGACTGTTCGGCCGTTTCCAGCGCCTTTCGGCGAAGCCGACCGCGGGCGAAACCTCGACCGGCCTGGGCCTTTCGATCGTCAAGCGTATCGTCGATCTGCATGGTGGGCGGATCGAGGTTGACAGCGCGGGCCCGGGAAAGGGCGCGATGTTCAAGATGATATTGCCGATGACATGACCCAAGCGCAGCACATCATCGTAGTGGACGACGAACAGCCCGCTCGCGAAATGGTTGGGGACTATTTGCGCATGCATGGTTTCAACGTCAGCCTGTGCGATGGCGGTGCCAGTCTGCGGCAGGCCATCGCGCAGCAGGTGCCGGACCTGATCGTGCTTGATCTCAACATGCCGGAGGAGGATGGGCTATCGATCATCCGCGACCTCAAGCGCCGCACCAGCCTGCCGATCATCATGCTCACCGCCACCGCGAGTGCGATCGATCGCGTGGTCGGTCTCGAGCTCGGCGCCGACGATTACCTCGCCAAACCCTGCGAGCTGCGCGAGCTCTTGGCGCGCATCCGCTCGGTACTGCGCCGGAGCGCCGCCATTCAGCCGCCGCCCCAGCCGGCGGCCGACCCGGCGGCGGCGGCCCCGACCGCGCGGGTGCGGTTTGGAACCAAATGGCTCGACCACGATGCCCGCGCACTGCGCGACGATGAGGGAAACGAGCATCCGTTAACCGCCTCGGAATACGGCCTGCTGAAGGTCTTCGCCGCCAATCCCAAGCGGGTGCTCTCGCGCGATCGCTTGCTGGAACTGGCCAATGCCCGCGACGCGGAGGCCTTCGATCGGGCGATCGACCTGCGAATCATGCGCATCCGGCGAAAAATCGAGCCGGATCCCGCCCGCCCCTCGGTCATACGCACCGTGCGCGGCGGAGGCTACCTGTTCTCCCCGACCGGCGAAGCATCTCCGCTGGACTGAGACAAAATTGCCTCACCGGATGAAACATTTCCGGGTATTTGACTACCTTTGTTTCGTCGTCAGCTCAGCGACGAAATAATTTAGCTGGCGACGAAACCATTTTTCACCCCTGACGTAACATCGAAGCAACAGGCCTTTGCTAGTCATGTGGTTAAGGGCTGACTAACAGGGGATCGTCATGCAAAACCAATTCGTGCTGCGCGACATCGCGTCGCCGCACTTGCGGGCGCCTGCGCAGGAAACGTCGGACGAGGCGCTCATCGGCCTCATCGCCGACGGCGACAAGCGCGCCATGCAGGTGCTCTACGCCCGGCACAATGTGCGGGTGTACCGGTTCATCCTCCGTCTGACGGGAAATCAGTCGCTCGCCGAGGACCTCGTGAGCGAGGTATTCCTCGACGTCTGGCGGCAGGCCGAGGCTTTCGAGTCGAAGTCCCAGGTCTCCACCTGGCTGCTGGCGATCGCCCGCTACAAGGCGCTCTCCGCGCTGCGGCGGCGGACCGACGAGCACTTGGACGATCAGATGGCGGCAAACATCGAGGACACCGCCGACGATCCAGAGACCATGGTCCACAATAAGGATCGCAGCACCATCGTGCAGAAGTGCCTGCGGCAGCTCTCGCCGGCGCACCGCGAAGTCATCGACCTCGTATACTACCACGAGAAGTCGGTCGACGAGGTCGCACAGATCGTCGGCGTGCCGTCCGCGACGGTGAAGACCCGCATGTTCTATGCCCGGAGCAAGATGGCCGATCTCCTCAAGAAGTCGGGAGTGAACGCACTCTGATCGCCGCGTCCGCGTCCCCTCGGACGATCTTCACGCTCAATGTCCATGATCAGGTCGAACGGGCTGATGCCTCAAGCATCAGCCCGTTCATAATTTTTACGGCTACGCCGTACCGGATTTCACTGCGCTCAGTCCGGGCTACTGCGGCCGCTCACAGCCGCCGCCAAATCAGTATCCGGAACAGACCGATGCCGATGATGATAGCCAGAGCCAAGCCTGCCAGGGGCAGGAGCACCACGAACGCACTCAACAGCAATATGAAAAAGAGTGCTGCCAGTAGCGCGATCGCGACCCCCATGATGGCGAAACCGACCGGGCCGATCCTTGCCACGTAGACCCGCTGCGCACCGTGCATTCGCGAGTCGGCCCTGCGCCAGCGCACATTATCGGGCGGAATGATCTCCGGCTCGACAGCGGGCTGATCGGTCTCTGATGCGCGTCGTCGCCGGTCCATCTGCGCCTCGCTATTGCCGCTCTCCACCCAATGTAGGGATCACCACCAGTGGCCACAACCGAAACCTTCGAAGAGTGTTGCGGACGTGACTCATAGCCGCAATTTGCTCACGGGCGAGGCTTGCAGCCATCATTGAGCGGAACGAAATCCGGAATCCCCGAAAACCTCCAGCATTTCGCTACGCTCAAATCTTGCACAGTATGCACGCCGGCTTTCGTGCGGAACCGCCGACCTCGGCCGTAGGCAAAGCGGGGCTGACGCGCTATGCTGCAGGACACCTCGCAGACGCTTTCAATTTTCAGTCGTCGCCCTGCATCGCCGAAAAGCAATAAGAAAATAATCGAAGGAATTCGGGAGAGGATTCTCATGGCAAAGCTCAACATCAATGGTCGTATTCGTGACGTGGAGGTGGAGCCGGACACCCCGCTCTTGTGGGTGATCCGCGAGCAGGTCGGCCTCACCGGCACGAAATATGGCTGCGGCATCGCGCAATGCGGCGCCTGCTCCGTGCACATCAACGACGAGGTGCAGCGCTCCTGCTCCATCCGCGTCGCAGACGTGAGTGCGAGCGACCGGATCGTCACCATCGAGGGACTCTCTTCCGACAAATCACATCCCGTGCAGAAGGCCTGGGCGGCGCTCGACGTGCCCCAGTGCGGGTATTGCCAATCGGGACAGATCATGGCCGCCGCGGCATTGCTCAAGCGCACGCCGAAGCCCACCGACAAAGACATCGACGAGGCCATGACCAACATCTGTCGGTGCGGAACCTATCAGCGCATCCGAGCTGCCGTACACATGGCGGCCAACGCTACGTCCAGAACCTAAGGAGGCCTGCCGTGAAAAAGACGATCCGCGGCAAAGCCGCGAAGCTTTCTCGCCGCACCTTCATTGTCGGCTCCGCCGCTGCGGGCGGTGGGCTCGCGCTCGGATTCAATTTGCCCTCCGGCTTCGGTTCCGCCATGGCGCAGAGCGAAGGCGCCGAGGTCAATGCCTGGGTCTTCGTCAAGCCGGACGACACTTGCGTGATCCGCATCGCGCGCTCGGAGATGGGCCAGGGCACGATCACGGGCCTCGTCCAGCTCGTCGCCGAAGAGCTCGAGTGCGACTGGAACAAGGTGAAGGCGGAACAGATCACGCCTGGGCAAAACCTTGCCCGCAAGCGAGTCTGGGGCGACATGTCGACCGGGGGCAGCCGCGGCATCCGCGGCTCGCAGGATTATGTCCGCCGCGGCGGCGCCGCCGCGCGGATCATGCTGCTGCAGGCGGCGACCGAGGAGTGGAAGGTGCCCGTTGCCGAGTTGACGGTTGCCGACGGCGTGATCACCCACGCCGCCTCCGGCCGCTCGCTGAGCTATGGCAAGCTCGCCGCGGCCGCGGCCAAGCTCGAACCGCCGGATCCCAAAGTCATCAAGCTCAAGGACCCGAAAGACTGGAAAATCGCGGGCAAGGCGGTGAAACGGATCGACACCGCCGACAAGCTCGACGGCAGTAAGATCTACGCAATCGATATCCAACTGCCGAACATGCTGTGCGCCGCGATCAAGGACTGCCCGGTGTTCGGCGGCAAGGTCGCGAGCTACGACGAAGCCAAGATCGCGAGCCGTCCCGGCGTGCGCAAGGTCGTCAAGGTGAAGGACACCGCCGTCGCGGTGGTTGCCGACACGTGGTGGCGGGCCAAGACGGCCCTCGACGCTTTGCCGATCGTTTGGAACGAAGGGCCCAACGCATCGGTATCGAGTGCGTCGATTGCCGAGCAGCTCAAGGAAGGGCTCACCGCGACGGTCACCAACGGCGACCGGCGCAATGGCGACGCGCTCCGGGCGATCGAGAGCGCGGCGAAAAAGGTCGAGGCGGTCTACAGCACGCCGTTCCTCGCGCATGCGACCATGGAGTCCATGAATGCCACGGTGAGGCTCTCGGCCGAGAAAGCCGAGGTGTGGGTGGCGACGCAGAACGCGGAGGCGTCGATGGCCGCCCTATCGGAGGCTTCCGGCGTGCCCCTCGCCAAATGCGAGGTCTACAGGACCGACCTCGGCGGCGGCTTCGGCCGGCGCGGCGGCACGCAGGATTACGTGCACCAGGCGGTGGCGATCGCCAAGGAGTTTCCGGGCGTGCCGATCAAGCTAATTTGGAGCCGGGAGGAGGACCAGGCGCACGACTTCTTTCGGCCGATCTCGCAATGCGGTTGCGCCGCTGGTCTCGATGCGAACGGCAATCTCGTGGGGTTGCACGTGCGCGTCTGCGGCCAGTCAATCAACGCCACCTTGAACCCGGCGGGCATCGTCAACGGTAGAGACAGGCGCCAGTTGCAGGGGCTTTGGGAGGAGCCCGGCGATGCGCAGCTCGGTTACACCGTACCGAACTTGCTCATCGAATACGTCATGCGCAACACCCATGTGCCGGTCGGCCCCTGGCGCGGCGTCAATACCAACCAGAACGGCGTGTACATGGAATGCTTTATCAATGAGGTGGCGCGTGCGGCCGGCAAGGACCCGCTCGAGTTCCGCCGCGCGCTCATGGGCAACCATCCCAAGCATCTCGCGGTGCTCAACGCCGCGGCGGAGAAGGGCGACTGGGGCAAGCCGCTGCCTCCCGGCATCCATCGCGGGATCGCCCAGTTCATGGGTTACGGCAGCTACTCGGCCGCCGTCGCCGAGGTCTCGGTCAGCGACCGCGGCCAACTCAAGGTCCACCGCATGGTACTCGCGCTCGATTGCGGGCACGCCGTCAATCCGGACCAGATCGCAGCGCAGGTCGAAGGCTCCGTGGCCTATGGGCTCACCGCCACGCTCTACGGCGAGTGCAGGGTCAAGGATGGGCGGATGGTGGATTTGAACTTCGACAGCTATCCGATCATGCAGCTTGCGGAAATGCCGAAGGTGGAAACGGTGATCGTGCCGAGCCGCGATTTCTGGGGCGGTGTCGGCGAGCCGACGATCTGCGTGGTGGCGCCCGCGGTACTCAACGCCATCCATGCCGCGACCGGCAAGCCGGTGCGCCAGCTGCCGCTGAAGAACATCAGGCTGGTTTAGGCTGGACGTTTTAGAACTTTAGCGTAGCCCCCGGTCGTGTGGCCGGGGGTTCTTTTTTGCCGTTACGACGAACGTCAGGCGACCCGAATTTTCTCACCGAATTGCTGCTCGATGAGACGGACGACTCTACCCCGACGTCCTCGGGCTTGATTGAACGGTCAAAGAGCTTGTTGCAGTGTGCAGTAGGTGCACGGAATAGCCTCTTAGTTCATAATCATTGCATTGACTGCCATGAGCCATACTGACCGCTTTCTCCTGGCCGGCGTGATGGGCGATCCGGTAATGCATTCGCGCTCGCCGAAGCTGCACAATTACTGGCTCGCCAAATACGGTCTCACCGGCGCTTATGTGCCGCTCGCCATTGCGCACGAACATCTGCGCGCGGGGCTTCGGGCGCTGCCGGCGCTCGGCTTCTCCGGCTGCAATCTCACCATTCCGCACAAGGAGGCGGCGCTCAAGATCGTGGACAAGGTCGATCCGCTCGCCCGTCGCATCGGCGCGGTGAACTGCGTCGTGGTCGCAACCGACGGATCACTCGAAGGCCAGAACCACGACGCGTTCGGCTATATCGAAAGCGTGCGCGAGGCACAGCCCAGTTGGCGCGCCGATACCGGCCCCATCCTCGTGATCGGCGCGGGCGGCGGCGCCCGGGCCGTGCTGGTCGGCCTGATCGACCAAGGCGCGCGCGAAATTCGCCTGGTCAATCGCACCTTGGCGCGAGGTAAGGCACTGGCGGATGAATTGGGCGGCCCGATTACGGCGCTGAGTTGGGAGCAGCGCGAGCGCGCGCTCGAGGGTGCGGCGATGCTGGTCAACGCCACCAACCAGGGCATGGTCGGCGAGCCGTCCTTGGATCTGGCCCTCGATCACTTGCCGACGAGCGCGCTGGTGTCCGACATCGTCTATATTCCGCGCCAGACGGCGCTCATCGCCGCTGCCCGCACGCGCGGCAACCCGACGGTGAACGGGCTCGGCATGCTGCTGCACCAGGCGCGGCCGGCCTTCCAGGCGTGGTTCGGAATCATGCCCGAGGTGGAGCCGGAGTTGCGCGCCAAGATCGAGGCGACGACGTGAGCACGATCCCATGAACCGACGTGAGGTACTGGCCAGCGGTTTGAGCGTGCTGTCGGCCGCGATGCTGGCGCCGCCCAGCCTTGCCTATCCCGATCGCGCGATCAGACTGGTCGTGCCGTTCTCCCCGGGCGGCGCAACCGACGTGGTGGGCCGCTTATGGGCGGAGAAGATGAAGCCACTTCTCGGCACCGTGGTCACGGAGAACCGGGGGGGCGGGGGTGGTGTTACGGGCGCGGCCGAGGTCGCACGGGCGCAGCCGGACGGTCACACCTTCCTGTTCGGCAATACCAGCACGCAGGTGCTCATTCCCGCGATCATGCCGAACCCGCCGTACGATCCGCTCAAGGATTTCATCGGCATCTACATTCTGTGCAACGCACCGACCTCGATCGTGGTCCACGCATCCGTGCCCGCGCGCAATCTCGCTGAGCTCATCGCCTACGCAAGGGCCAATCCGGGCAAGCTGTCGTACGGCTCGGCCGGCGCCGGCACCGTTACCAACCTCGCAGGCGAATTGTTCAAGCACCTGATCGGCGCACCCGACATCGTGCACATTCCTTACAAGGGCGCGGCGCCCGGCGTCGCCGATCTCGCCAGCGGCCACATTCCGATGATGACGCCGAACGTGGGCGGCCCGCTCCTCGAATTCCATCGTGCGGGGAAGGTGCGCATCCTCGCGGTCAATGCGGCGTCGCGCATCAAGGCGGCGCCCGATATTCCGACCTCGATCGAGGCCGGATTGCCCGGCATGATCGCCGACAATCTCAACGGCCTGTTTGCGCCTGCCGGCGTCACCCAACCGATTGTCGAGCGGATCGCCGAGGCGACGCGGCAAATCATGGCGGACGCGGATGTTCAGCGCATCCTCCTGGCGTCCGGCTTCGAGCCGATCCTCGATTCTGGGCCCGACCCAACGCGGCAATTCATCAGCGAGGAGCTGGCGCGCTGGACGCCGATCATGAAGGCGACCGGCTTCAAGATGGAGTAATGATCGCGGCGGCGGGCAAAATCGCGTAACGCAGCAGTGGCACGGCGCGCGCGATTTTGGCCCATCTGACAGGCGCTGAAAGGTAAAAAAGGACTCCCATGGCCCGCGTTCCCCTGATCCAAGAGCAGGACCATCCCGAATTTGCCGAGGCTATCGAAAAATACCGCGCCGGCCGGCGCGGGAAGTTGATCAACATCTATCGCATGTTGCTCAACGCTCCCCCGCTCGCCGAGAGCTGGTTCAATCATTCCAATACGGTGCGCTGGAACACCACCCTCGATGGGCGGTTGCGCGAGATCGTGATCATCCGCATGGGCCATCTCACCAACTCGCAATACGTGTTGCGTCAACACGTGCCCACCTTGGCGCTCGCCGAGGGCCTCTCGCTCGAAGATTGCAACGCGCTGACCGGATGGGATGCGTCGAACCTGTTCAGCGAGCGCGAGCGCGCGGCGCTCGCCTACGCCGACACTATGACCCGCGAGATCGTGGTGCCGGACGACATCTTCGCTGCGGTCGAGCGCCATTTCGACGTCCGCCAGATCGTGGAATTGACTGTGCTCATTGGGACCTACAATATGAACGCGCGCGTGCTGCAGGCGCTACGACTCGACCTCGAGCCGATCGCGTCTTGAGCCATCGGAGCGTCCCTGTTGCCCAATAGTGCCCTCGTCGTCGAGGACGATCGCTTCCTGCGCGTCGTCGGCGTGGTGCTCGATCCCAGCACCTCCCGCGAGCGCACCGCCGCGTTTGCCGATTTTTTCGCCCACGACGAGCCCGATTTCGCCGGCTACTGCGAGCGCGTGTGCGCGCGCGTAGGCAAGCTTTTCCCGCGCGAGGTGCGGCTCGTCGAAACGCAAGACGAGCTGCGTGCGGCCTTGTCCGGCAGCTGCGCGCTGGTGGTCGAATCGCTCCACGTCGGAAACGAGGAGCTTGCCGCCGGCAACGCGTTGCGTGTCGTGCAGAAATTTGGCTGGAGGCCGCGCAACATCGACACCGCCGCCTGCGCCGCCAAAGGCATCAAGGTGCTCACCATCCGCCGTCGCGCCAATATCGCGTGCGCCGAACTGGCCATCGCGCTGATGCTCACGCTCGCCAAGAAACTGCATCGGCTTGCCGGCCGCATCAGCGCCGACCAGCTGCGCCAGATCGGCTACGCCTACAAGCCGTTCGACCGCCGTCACACGCCCAACTCGAACTGGCCGCGCATCTCCGGTCTGCGTACCCTCAACGGCGCCACGCTTGGGCTCATCGGTCTAGGCGAGATCGGCCGTGAAATCGCGATCCGGGCGGCGGCGTTCGGGATGCGCATTCTCTATTACCAGCGCACGCGGCTGCCTGAGGCGGAAGAGCACGAGCTCAAGGCAACCTATGCGCCACTGGAGAAGCTGCTCGCGGGGAGCGACTGGATCGTGCCGCAATTGCCGGGCGGGCCGGCGACCCGCTCTCTCATCGGCCGCGCCCAATTTGCGCAGATGAAGCCCGGCGCGTTCCTGGTGAACATCGCGCGTGCCGACGTGGTCGACCGCGCCGCATTGATCGAGGCGCTGAGATCGGGCCGGCTCGGCGGCTTCGCCCTCGACCCACTCTACGAGGAGCCCGGCCGCGGCAACGATGAACTGTTGGGTTTCGATAACGTGGTCCTGGCGCCGCACATCGCGGCGCAGCCGCGCTTCAACGCGCTCGATGATCTCGCCGATATGATGGAAGCGCTCTCGAAAGAGCTCGCGCCGTGAGCAAAGCGTTTCGATTCCATGAGCACGGCGGCCCCGAGGTGCTGCGCTTCGAGGAGGTCGAGGTCGGCGCTCCCCGCCGCGGAGAGGTGCGCATCCGCAACGTGGCGGTCGCGGTCAATTATCGCGACGTGCTGATGCGGCGCGGCATACATGCAGTGAAATCGCTTCCTTCCGCGATCGGTCTCGAAAGCGCCGGCGTGATCGATGCGGTGGGCCCCGACGTGAGCGGACTTTCGGTCGCGGACCGCGTCGCCTATGCCGGCATGCCGGAAGGCGCCTATGCCGAATTCCGCATTGTCCCGGCGGCGCGCGTCATCGCCTTGCCCGCCGGCATCGATGAGCGCACGGCCGCCTCGATGATGATCCGCGGCATGACGGCACGCTGCCTCCTGCACGACACGTACGAGGTTGCACCCGGCGATACGATCCTCATCCATGCCGCTGCCGGCGGGGTGGGCCTCATCATGTGCCAATGGGCAAAGCACCTCGGCGCCACCGTGATCGGCACGGTGAGCAGCGACGAAAAGGCCGCGGTCGCCCATGCGCACGGTTGCGATCATCCCGTCGTCTACACGCGCGAGGATTTTGCCGCGCGCGTGCGCGACATCACCGGCGGCGAAGGCGTTCCGGTGGTCTATGATTCGGTCGGCAAGGCGACGTTCGAGGATTCGCTCAAATGCCTGCGCCGGCGCGGCGTGATGGCATCCTTCGGCGAAGCCTCGGGCGATCCCGATCCCATGCCCCCGCGCCGCCTCGGGGCGCTCGGCTCGATCTATCTCACGCACCCGAGCCTGTCGAATTACACGGCGACCCGCGGCGAACTCCTCTTCGCCGCGCACGACCTATTTGCGATGGTCGACAGCGGCAAGATCAAGATCGAGATCAGCAAGATCTATCCGTTGCAGGACGCGCCGCGCGCCCACGCCGACATTGAATCGCGCCAGACCACAGGATCGATCGTGATGGTGGTGTGATGCTCCATTCGACTTCGGCTTATGGGCTATCGTCCCCGCGAAAGCGGGGACCCATGACCACCGCCTCTGGAATATGGGTCCCCCAGCATAAGCGCGTTCACGCGCGTCTTCGACG
>JBJMTU010000147.1:0-15941 GCA_045811545.1 Xanthobacteraceae bacterium
GTAAGCATAAGGGATCCGCAGCACGTTCACGAAAACGCTGACGAGGGGCAGATTGAGCGCGAGCAGCATCAGATTGCCGACATACATCGAGGCGACGAAGCCCCAGAAGACGTTGGGATGCTCGTTCACCAGCGTCGGCCCGGGCGGGACGCCGTGGATCATCAGCGCTGCGATCAGCACCGCGGTAATTGGGCCGGTGGGGAGGCCGAGTGCCAGCATGGGCACGAACGCGCCCGTCGACGCCGCGTTGTTGGCGGATTCGGGTCCGGCCACGCCCGCGACCGCGCCCTTGCCGAATTCCTCTGGATGCTTGGAGAGCCGCCGCTCGACGCCGTAGGAGAGAAAGCTCGAAATAATGTGAGCGGAGCCCGGCGTGAGCCCGATCAGAAAGCCGAGAACCGAGCCGCGCGCGATGGGCATGGCCGATTGCCGCCATTCGCGCCGGCTGGGCAGGAGTTCGCGCAGCTTGGGCGCAATCACCTTGCCGACGACCTTGGCGGACGGCGTCGACAAAATCTCGCCGAGCCCGAACAGGCCGATCGCGACCGGGACGATGCCGATTCCGTCGCCAAGCTCGGCGATATCGAAGGAGTAGCGGAAGTGTCCGGTCATGTTGTCGATGCCGACGGTGCCGAGCAGGAGCCCGAAACATGCCATCAGCAGCGTGCGCGGCAACGAGGTCGAAGACATGTAGGCCAGGAAGATGAGGCCGAGCACGAGCAGCGCGGCATATTCCGGCGGCCCGAAGCGCAGCGCGAATGCGGCGAGCGGGGGCGCGATCAGCGTCAGCATGATCACGCCAAACGTGCCTGCGACCCACGATCCGACAGCGGCGATGCACAAGGCTGCGCCCGCGCGCCCTTTCTGCGCCATGGCATGGCCGTCGATGCAAGTCATGACCGAGGCGGCTTCGCCCGGGAGGCGCATGAGGATTGCAGTGGTCGAGCCGCCGTACTGCGAGCCGTAATAGATGCCGGCCAGCATCACCACCGACTTGGTGGTGTCGAGCCCGAAGGTCGCGGGCAAGAGAATGCTGATGCCGGAAAGCGGCCCGATACCGGGCAATACGCCGACGATGGTGCCGATCAGGCAGCCGAGAAAGGCATACAACAGCACATCGGGCTGGAGTGCGACCGAGAAGCCGAGCAGCAGGCTTTCTACCGTGCCCATGGCCAGTTATCCGAAAACGCCCCGCTCGAGCGGCGTCTTGAGCGCCACGGCAAATAGCAGATAGGTCAGCGCGACCGCGCCGATGCTGAAGCTGGCGGCGACAAGCGGGTTGCGCCGCTCGGTGCCGAAGGTCAATGCAAACAGCAAGAGCGGCATCGTGATGAGGAAGCCCAGCGTTTGGTAGAGCGCGACGGCTACGGCGGTGATCGCCACCACCCGCGTCGCGTGCGGCAGGTCGCCCCAGGGCACCGTCGCGATCGGCGCGCTCTCCTTCGCGCGCAGGATGAGCAGCAGAGCGAAAAAGATCAGGAATCCGGCCGCGAGCTTCGGCATCATGCCCGCGCCGGGGAACGACAGCGTGCCAAACGGCAAATCGCCGCTGAGTGCAAAGAGCAGAACGCCGAACGCGACAAAGATGAGGCCGGCGATGTGGTCGGTACGCAGCGTCACGCCGTTGCCTCCCGCCCCCGCAAGTGCTGCACGGAGTTCAACGCGCTCGATGTGTCGCGCTTTGCAACCCGGCCGAATTCATCCCTCGACCTTGCCGATCGAGCGGATCGCGGCCTCGATGCGTTTGCTGTCGGCCTCCCAGAATGCCGCGAATTCCGGCTGATCCATATAGGCGAGCTCCTGTCCGAGATTGGCAAGCGCCGCCTTGAACTGCTCGCTGTGCGCCGCCTTGTTCTCCACGTCACGCAAATAGGTGATGACCTCCGTCGGCGTGCCCTTGGGCGCGAACAGGCCGACCCAGAGATAATATTCGATCTCGTAGCCCAGCTCCTTCATGGTCGGCACGTCGGGCAAGGCCTTCGAGCGTTGCGCGCCGAACAAGGCGAGAGGCCGGGCCTTTCCGGCCTTGATCTGGGACAGACACGCCGAAATCGACGATACCAACATTTGCGAATTGTTGCCGAGGAATGCGGTCAGTGCCGGCCCGCCGCCCTGGGTCGGCAAATGCCGCAGCTTCAAACCGCCGGCGGCGGCGGCAAACAGCGCCGTCGGAATGTGGAGCGCGCCGTAAAGTCCCGACGAGCTGAAAATGATTTCGTTCGGCCGCTGCTTGGCGTCTTCGACCAGTTCCTTGAGGGTCTTGTAGGGCTGCTGATCATTGACGATCAGCACGCAGGGATCGGCCACGAAACGCGCGATGGGGACGAAGTCGGCGCGCGTGAATTTCGGCGTACGTCCGAACAGCTTATCGACTTCGGCGAAACCGGAGATCGAGGTGATGTGGAGCAGCAGCGTGTAGCCGTCCGGCTTGGCATTGGCGGCGAACTGTGCGCCGACCGCGCCTGCAGCGCCGGATTTGGTCTCGATCACCACCGGCTTCTGCACCATCGGCTCCATCACCGCGGCGAGCGGGCGGCCGACCACATCCGCGGCGCCACCCGGCGGGAACGGATTAATGATAACGATCGCGCGCGTCGGATAGGCCGCATCTTGCGCGAAGGATGCCTTGAGGGTGGCCGCTGTGGCGGCGGAGCCGAAGATGAAGCCGCGTCTATCCATGCTGTCCTCCCAGGGTCGCGCCGGGTCGAGGACGCGCCGGTTTCCTGCGGGGCGCGATGCTAGGAGGCGTCGATAGGAGGGTCAACCTCGCGCGCCGCGGCATAAGGCACCGAAGGGTCGTTACTCGATGATCGCGACGGCGCGCGTCCAGCCGGCGGAACCGCCGCGCACTTTCACTGGGAAACAGCTCACCATGAAGCCATCCGCCGGCAGCGCTTCGAGATTGTGGAGCTTCTCGATATGACAATAGCCGATCTCGCGGCCGGCGCGGTGGCCTTCCCAGATCAGGCTGGCGTCACCGGTGGCGAAATACTTCTCCTTGGTGTGGACGAACGGTGCGTCCCAGCTCCAGCCGTCGGTGCCAGTCACGCGCACACCGCGCTCGAGCAGATAAAGGGTCGCCTCGCGGCCCATGCCGCAGCCCTTGCTCACATAATCCGGACGGCCGTAAGCGGCGCCCGCGCTCGTATTCACCAGCACGATCTCGAGCGGCGCGAGTTGATGCCCGATGCGCTTGAGCTCGGTTTCGACGTCGCGCGCGCTGGCCACGTAACCATCGGGGAAATGACGGAAGTCGAGCTTGATGCCGGGCTGAAAGCACCATTCGAGCGGGACCTCGTCGATGGTGATCGCGCGCTTGCCGCGATCCATCGTGGATGCGAAATGCCACGGCGCGTCGAGGTGCGTGGTGTTGTGGGTCGAGAGCCGAATCCACTCGATCGCCCAGCCTTCACGATCGGGCAAATCTTCCTCGCGCAGCCCGGGAAAGAACTTGATCAGGTCTGCCGCCGTTTGCCGATGAGTAAAGTAGTCGATTCTCGGTCCATAGCCTGGCGGATCGGCCGCAACATCGTTCTCCAGCGGCACCGAAATGTCGATCAACTTGCGCGCCATGAGCAGCACTCCCTATGCTTGAATTTCTGCAGTCACCGTCTGTCGTATCGCCGCAAGCGACAGGCAGGAGCAGATGCGAGCGAGGACATCATCATGCCGGCCTATTGGGTTGCGCGATCCAAGATCAACGATCCGATCGAATACAAGAAGTACACCGACCTCGTGCCGGGCATCATCGCCAAGTTCGGCGGCAAGGTGCTCGCGCGGCGGCCGCTATCAGATCATGGAAGGACCGGCCAAGTTTCACCGCTTCGTGGTGATCGAATTTCCGACCTTCGAGCAGGGCGTCGCCTGCTTCATCTCACCCGAATACGACCGCGCTGCGGCCTTCCGCCGCAACGGCGCGGGCGAGGTCGAGACCATCATCGTCGAAGGCGGCGATCCCACGCGCTAGCGCCGATTGACCGGGGGCCGCCACTAGCGCAGCCTCGCCTGTTGCCCATAAGATGGACCCACAAAACGATTGCAGTGGGAGGATGACGATGCTGCATGATGCAACATACCGGGCGGTGAGTTGCCTTGCCCGGGCGCTTGCTGCGCTGACGACGTGCGCACTGTTGTTTGCGGGCGCAGCTTGGGCGCAATCCGGCGAGCCGATCAAGATTGGCTACGGCATATCTCAAACCGGCGGGCTTGCTCCCAACGGCAAGTCGGCGCTGCTCGCGCAGAAGATTTGGGAGGAGGATATCAACGCCAAGGGCGGGCTGCTCGGACGTCCGGTCAAGCTCATCTATTACGACGACCAGACCAACCCGGCGACGGTGCCCGGCATCTATACCAAGCTGCTCGACGTCGACAAGGTCGATCTGATCATCGGCGGTTACGGCACCAACATGCTGGCGCCGGCGATGCCGGTCGTGATTCAGAAGAAGAAGATGCTGATCGGACTGTTCGGGCTCGCGGTCAACAGCGAGTTTCACTACCCCAACTACTTCGCGATGATTCCGTCCGGGCCGACCCCGAAGACGGCCTTCACCAAGGGCTTCTTCGACACTGCCATGGCGCAGAATCCGAAGCCGCGGACGGTGGCGATCGTCGCCGCCGACGCAGAGTTCTCCGTCAACGCCTCCGAGGGTGCCCGCGACAACGCCAAGGTGGCCGGGCTCAACGTCGTATACGACAAGCGCTATCCGCCATCGACCACCGACTTCGCGCCGATCGTTCGCGCCATCCAGGCGACCAATCCGGATATCGTGGTGATTTGCTCGTACCCGCCGGATTCGGTCGGCATGGTGAAGGCGATCAACGAGATCGGCTTCAAGCCGAAGATGATCGGCGGCGGCTTGGTCGGCCTGCAGGCCACCGCCATCAAGACGCAGCTGGGGCCGTTGCTCAACGGCTTCGTCAACTACGACTTCTGGGTGCCGGTTCCGAAGATGGATTTCCCGGGGGTGGCCGACTTCTTGAGGAAGTATCAGGCCAGGGCGGGCTCGGAGGGCGTCGACCCGCTCGGCTATTACATCGGGCCGTGGGGCTATGCGCAGATGGAGGTCCTGGCGCAGGCAATTGCCGCAACCAAGACTCTCAACGACGACAAGCTTGCTGACTACATCCGCGCCAACACGTTTAAGACCGTGGTCGGCGACGTGAAGTTCGGCAAGGACGGCGAATGGGCGCAATCGCGCGTGCTGCAGGTCCAATTCCAGAACGTCAAGGGCAACGACGTCGGGCAATTCAAGGACATCTCGACCCAGGTCGTGCTGACGCCGTCGGAGTATGCGTCCGGCAAGGTGATCTATCCCTACGAGAAGGCGAAGTAGTCCGAACCGTCAGCCTAAGGCGCGCAGCGCTGTCGGGTATGCCCGACAGCGGCGCGTGAGTGGGCAAGTCGGCCTCAACCGACTTGCGCTGCTCGACTACAGCCCGAGATAAAACTTCCGAATCAGCTCGTTGTTGTTGAGCTCGTCGGCGGAGCGGCCTTCGAAGGCGATCTGGCCGTGGACGATGACGTAGCCGCGGTCAGCGATCCGCAATGCCTGCGGGAAGTTTTGCTCCGCCATCAAAACCGTGAGCTTGTATTGGTCCTTGAGTTCCTTGATCTTGTCGATGGTGCGGCTGACCAGCACCGGCGCCAATCCGACCGACG
This sequence comes from Xanthobacteraceae bacterium, assembly GCA_045811545.1. Classification (GTDB taxonomy): domain Bacteria; phylum Pseudomonadota; class Alphaproteobacteria; order Rhizobiales; family Xanthobacteraceae; genus VAZQ01. Next base: position 5,660 of record JBJMTU010000147.1, read on the forward strand.
GTTCGTCAATCAACAGGATGCGCGGCGCCAGCATCAACGCGCGTGCCAGCGCCAGCATCTGCTGCTCGCCACCGCTCATCGAGCCGGCGAGTTGTCCGCGCCGCTCCGCCAGACGGGGGAAGCATTCGAAGCAGAAATCCAGGTTTGTTTTAAGCGCCTTGCGCGCCTTGCGCCGGAATGCTCCGAGCAGCAGATTTTCCTCAACCGTCAGGCGCGGAAACAACCGCCGGCCCTCCGGCACCAGCGCGATGCCGAGATCGACGATCTGCTCGGTGCTGCGGCCGACGAGGTCGTGCCGCTCGCCGTCGATCTCGACCACGATGCGGCCGGCGCGTGGACGCACGATCCCCATGACGCATTTCATCAGCGTCGACTTGCCGTTGCCGTTGGTGCCGAGCAGCACCACCGTCTCGCCCGAGTTGACGTTGAGCGACACGTCCTCGAGCACGCGCACGGCGCCGTAGGCGGCGTCGATCTTCTCGATGGCGAGACTATTGGCCAATGTACGCCCTCTCCACCTCGGGATCGCGGATCACCGCGTCAGGCACGCCGTCCGCGATTTTCTTGCCGGAGACGAGCACGATCAGCCGCTGCGAGAACTTCATGACCGCGCGCATGATGTGCTCGATCAGAATGATGGTGATTCCGCGCTCGTTGAGCCGAATCAGCAGGCCGACGATCTCGTCCACCTCCGAATGCGACAGCCCGGCCATGGACTCGTCGGCGATCAGGAGCTTCGGCTCGGCGGCCATCGCGCGCGCGAGCTCGAGCTTGCGCATCTCCACTTGCGTGAGGTCGCGCGGAAACTGCGTCGCCTTGTCCGCAAGGGCGACAAGCTGCAACAGCTCCGCGCAGCGGGCGTCGAGCGCGGCCGGCGAGAGTGCGCTCCCTGGCCGCGCGTTGACGGTGTAAAGCAGCGGTACCCGCAGATTGTCGGCGACCGTCAGCGTCGCGAACGGGCGCGGAAGCTGGAAGCTGCGCGCCATTCCGCGGCGCGTGCGCTCATGGGTGAGCAGGCCGTCGACCGTCGCGCCGGCGAAACGCACCGTGCCGGTCTCGTTCACGAGCGTGCCGCAGATGCAGTTGACCAAGGTCGACTTGCCCGAGCCGTTGGGGCCGATCAGGCCGACGCGCTCGCCCTCGGCGACGCTGAGATCGATGCCGTCGAGCGCGACGAAACCGCCGAAACGTTTGCTCAGACCCGTGACCTCGAGCAGCGCGTCGGCCATCACTTCGCCCTCCCGCGCATCCAGTCCTGCACCAGCCCGACGATACCGTTCGGAGCGATGATGACGAAGGCGACCAACAGCAGGCCGACGATGAGAAGGTTGACCGCCGAGGAAATGGTGACGGTCGCGATCTGCTGCAACGATCCGAGCAGGATAGCGCCAATCAGCGGTCCGACCCAGCTGGTGGTGCCGCCGATCATCGGCATCGCGATGGAGTTGACCGCGTATTCGAGCCCGAAGGCAGACGAGGGCTGCAGATAGCCGATGTAATAGGGAAAGGGCGCTCCGGCCATGCCCATGAGCGCGCCCGAGAGCGTCGTGGCGACGAGCTTGAGGCGTAGCGTCGGCACGCCCGAGGCTTCCGCAGCGAGCTCATCGTCGCGGATGGTGGCGAAGCCGTAGCCGAGCTGCGAGCGCTCGATGCCACGCGCGATGGCCAGCGAGATGACCACGAGCGCGAGCATCAGCAGAAACAGATACTGGATATAGGGGCCGATCAGCGCGATCTCGTTCGGGCGAATGATGTAGGCGCCGCGCGACCCGCCGACATAGTCCCAGTTGACGACGAAGGTTTGCAGCACGACGGCGAGCGCCAGCGTGGCGATGGCGAAGAAGGCGCCACGCAGCCGTAGCGTCAGATAGCCCGTGCCGAACCCGACGATGCCCGACACGATGCCCCCGATCACGATCAGGAGCGGGATCGGCAACGGATAGAATTTGTGCCAGAACACCGTCGCATAGGCGCCGAGCGCGAAGAATGCGGCCGAACCAAAGTTCACGTAGCCAGTGTAGCCGCCGAGAATATTCCAGGCGGTCGCCAGCACCACGAACTGCAACACTGTATAGCCGGCGAAGAACACGTAATCGTTGTTCACCAGGCGCGCGCCGAAGAAGACGACAGCCGCGACTGCGATCAAGATCAGCAGGAAGACCCGCGTCGGCACGTCGGCAATCCTATCGACCGAGGAGGCCCGCCGGTCGAAATGCGAGCGTGAGAAGCAGGACCCCGAACGCGACCGCCGGCGCCCAGGACGGCCCGTAGAACGTGGCGGTGAAGCTTTCGAGGATGCCGAGCAGCATCGCGCCGATGACCGTACCGGGCAGGCTACCGAGGCCGCCGAGCACGCAGATGGCGAAGACCCGGCCGATATACTCGCGTCCGACCGAAGGCTCGACCGGCTGGATGATGATCAGCAGCGCACCGGCAACCGAGGCAGTCGCGATGGAAATCCCGAAGGCGATGCGCTTGATGCGCACGGGGGAGGCGCCCATGAGCCGCAGCGCCAGCTGGTCCTGCGCCACCGCGGAGATCGCGCGTCCGACAAACGTGTACGACAGGTAAAGCTCGAGCGCGGCGAACAGCACGAGCGCGGCAATACACGGCACCAGCATCCGCAACGGGAAATCCATCACGCCGATGCGCCAGCTCGGCCCGATATAAGATGCTTCGACGTAGCGGTAGTCGACGCCGAAGACGAGAATGAGCATCACCTCCGTGACGAAAAGCAAGCCGAAGAAGAAGGACAGACCGCGCAGCGCTTCCTGCCCGCGCCGCTCGAAGGATTCGTAGTAGACCTGATAGACGCCGGCGCCGAGCAAGTAGAACACCGGCAGCATGATGACACTGATCGCGATCGGATCGATGCCAAGACGGGTATTGACGATGTAAGCGATGTAGGAGCCGAGGATGATGAAGGCGGGATGCGCGATGTTGACGATGTCCAGGATGCCGAACGAGATCGACACACCGAGCGTCACCGCGGTATAGAATCCGCCGAGCAGGATGCCGGCGATCACCGCGTTGATCAGCAGATCGAAGCTGAGGCCCACCCTGTTTCCCCCGGCGCTGCGCCACGATCTGCTCGTGCCCGCGGACGAGCGCTTTGCTTGCCAGTGTGCAGGAAGGCTGCCGGCTTGGCTAGCCTGTTCGGCTGATGCTTGGGGTCGGCGAGCTTGTGCCGGCGCTTAGGCCGCGGCCTGCCGCCGCACGCTCTCGGGTAGCGGCAATGGCTTGTTGGCGCTTTGCAAAAATTCGATGGTCATGAAGACCATCTCCTTGTCCCCGAGATTTTCGAGATCATGAACCTTGTATTGGCCGGGCCCATAGGTCTCGTGCCGCGTCTCGCCCGGCGCGTAGGTGTATTCGACGGTCGTGCCGTCATGCACGTGTTGGCGCCCGCGGCCGCCGGTCACCGCAGTCCAGAAGTAATCGAGCACGTGGCGGTGAAAGCCGATGCGTTCGCCGGGCTTGAGCCGGATCGTCCACACCCGCACCCGATCGCTCTCCGACACGAGCGCATTGCCCACGCACGGGTTGGGATTGTTCTTCTCTCGCTCGAATTCTGCAACGAGCTCCGGCGTCCACGCCGACGTCAGTGCGGTCTCCGGCTGCTTGTCCAGCATCGTCAGGGCCATGGCATTCCTCCGGGTTTGGCCCGATATATAGCAACTTTTGCGCGGCAGGAAACGGCGGGAATCGAGCCAAATGCGCAAGGCGGGCAGGCGGCGCGCCCTCATCGTTGGCGGCTCGATGAGCGGACTATTGGCGGCGCTGATGCTGCGGCGTGCCGGCTGGGACGTCGACGTCTTCGAGCGGGTCGAAAGCGAGCTCGCAGGCCGAGGCGCCGGCATCGTGGCGCAACCGGATCTGATCGCGACGCTGCGCCGGCTCGAGATCGATCCGGCCGATCTCGGGGTCGAGATCGCGATCCGAAAGATCCTCGATCCGTCTGGTCGCGTAGCCGCCGAGTTCGAATGTCCCCAGGTTCTTACCGCCTGGGAACGCGTCTATCGGCTGTTGCGCGACGCCTTTCCGCGCGAGCACTATCACCGCGGCCGCGGCGTCACCAGCTTCGTGCACTCGCAAACCTCGGTCGTCGCGCACTTGAGCGACGGCGGCGAGGTGGAGGGCGAACTACTGGTCGGTGCGGACGGCCTTCGCTCCACGATCCGCCAGCAATGCCTGCCCGAGCTCGCGCCGCGCTATGTCGGTTACGTGGCCTGGCGCGCGCTCATTGCGGAGGCGGCGTTTCCAGCCCCGATCCACCGCGAACTGTTCAACTACATGACGTTCTGCCTTCCGCCCGGTGAGCAATGCTTGGGCTATCCGGTTGCCGGTCCCGACGATGATCTGAGTGCCGGTCACCGCCGCTACAACGTGGTCTGGTATCGGCCCGCGGACGAGCGCACCGAGCTCACGCATCTGCTGACGGATGAGAAGGGTACATTCCACACGATATCGATCCCGCCACCGCTGATCCGGCGCGAGGCGATCGCGCAAATGCGAGCAGCCGCCGAGCGGCTGCTCGCACCGCAATTTCGCGAGGTGGTGCGCATGATCGACGAGCCGATCCTGCAGCCGATCTACGATCTCGAGACGCCGCGCATGGCGTTCAGCCGGATCGCGATCATCGGCGATGCGGCCTTCGTCGCGCGACCGCATGTCGCTGCCGGCGTTGCCAAGGCGGCTGACGACGCCTCGGCATTGGTCGCGGCGCTCGAGGTCGAGGACGTCGAGCCGGCATTGCGGCGCTTCGAGGCGCAGCGCCTGCCGGTCGGACAGCGCATCATCGAGCGCGCGCGCCACCTTGGCGCCTACCTGCAGGCCACGCAGACCGCCGAGGAGCGTGCTCGCTCGCGGCGCCACAGCATTCCCGAGGCAGTCTTGGCGGAGACCGCCGTGCTCGACTTTTTGCGGGAGTGAGCGAGACTTCTCTTCGCATCGTACGGCGGTTGGATTCGTCCATGCTTTGCGGGCGATAGGGTAAACGGATCTACTTCCTGTCCGGTTCTCAGCGATGCGCGCGCGCCTTGCGCACAACCTCTTTCCGTCGGGACGACGCGTGGGCACGCTCCGCTTTGCCCGCCCTACGGCTTTCCTGGCGCGGTGGCCGCACTTCATCCCGTCTCACGCCCGCCATCTTTTCCAAGACCGCGCACACCGCAGCAGTGTCGTGCTCGGCGTGCCCGCTGCGCATGGCCTTGTCGTAGACCGGCACCGTGGCGTCAAACATCGGTGTCGGGCAGCCGAGCGCTCGCGCGAATTCGCCGATCACCGCCATGTCCTTCTGCCAGACCGATATTTTCATGGTGGCGTCGTCGTAACGGTCCCTCACCATCATCGGTGCGCGCAGCTCGAACACGCGCGAATTGGCGGCCCCCGACCTGACCATCTCGAATACGGTCCGCGCGTCGAGCCCAGCCTTTAATCCGAGCACCATGGCCTCGGCACTCGCGACGTTGTTGATCGCGACGAGGAGGTTAGCGACGTATTTCATGCGGCTGCCATTGCCGAACGCGCCGAGGTCGTGCATCGCGCGCGCGAATCCGGCAAACAGGGGCCGCAGCTGGCGGATCGCCTTGCGCTCGCCGCTGGCATAGACCAGCAGGTCTTTCACTTGGGCCTGAGCGCCGGTCCCGCTGACCGGGCAATCCAGCATGACGTGACCGGCCTTGCGCAGCGCTCGCTCGGCCTTGAGCTTGTCGTCGATGGCGAACGTGCTGGCCTCGACGACGACCCTCTGGCCGACGCCGGCCTCGATGATGCCCGTCACCGTCGCCTCGAGCGCGGCCGGCTTAGGCAGGCTGGTGATGATGGTCTCAACCCCGGCGGCGAGCGCCTTCACATCGCCCGCGATCTTGACGCCCACGCGCGCCATCGCGCGACGGCGAGTTTGATCAATGTCGTACCCCGTCACCTCCCAACCGGCAGCGACGAGGTTGCGCGCGAACGCGCCTCCCATGATGCCGAGTCCGACAACACCGACTTTGCGTTTCGCCATTGCCAGCCTCCTTCGCCGTACACGCGGCGGCGGACGCTACACGGCGACTTCGGCTCCGTTCAAGCGCAATATGCGCGCCGGCTGCGGCGAGGACTATCTCAGGTGCGCGCAATCCCGTATCGTCGCATCGACTAGCGCAATGAAGTGGCAATGCGGAAAACGCTGTAGGGGGCAGGATGCAAATCGGGATCGGCGGGATCGGCAAAATGGGCGCAGCCATCGCGCAACGGCTGATCGAGGTCGGACACACGGTTACGGCCTGGAATCGTTCCCCCGACAAAATGAAGCCGCTCGCCGCTGCCGGGGCCGCGGTTGCCGCCACGCCGGCCGACCTTGCAAGCAGCAGCGAGGCGGTCATCACCATCCTCACCGATGCCGCCGCCATCGACTCGGTCTATATGGGCCCCTCCGGGCTCCTCGCCCCTGACGTGCGCGGCAAGCTGTTCATCGAGATGAGCACGGTGCGACCGCAGACCGAGGTCGCGCTCGCGGGCAAAGTGCGCGCGAAGGGCGCCGCCTTGGTCGAGTGTCCGGTGGGCGGCTCGACCGGTCCGGCGCGGCAGGGCAAGCTGATCGGGTTGATGGGGGCAGAGCCCGCTGACGCCGCACGCGCACGACCGATCCTCGAGCAGCTTTGCCGTCGACTCGAGCATTGCGGGCCGATCGGCTCGGGTTCGGTGATGAAGCTCACCATCAACATGCCGCTGATGATCTATTGGCAGGCGCTCGGCGAGGCACTCGCGCTCTGCCGCCCCCTTGGACTCGACCCCGCGCAAATCATGGACCTGCTCGCGGACACCTCGGGCGGCCCGAACGTGCTCAAGGTGCGCGGGCCGGCCGTCGCGCAGATGCTCAAGGGCGGGGAGGGTGGCCCGGTGACGTTCGATGTCGACAGCGCGGTCAAGGATTTGCGCACCATGCTGGCGGAGGGAAAGTCGCGCGGTGTGGAGTTGCCGCTCACCGAGAAGACGCTCGCCTGCTACGAGGAAACCAAGCGAAACGTCTCGGGCGCTGCGGAAGTATCCGCGGTGTCGGCCTACTGGGCGAACCGCGCGATGCAGCGATCCGAAACCGTCTGAACCGACAAGCGCTTTGTCTCGATGACACGTGGAGCCGATATGTCTGTTGTTACGCTCGCTCAAGCCTCGACCATCGTCGATGCCGCGCTCAAAAAGGGCCGCGACATCAACTGCGCGCCGCTCACCGTTGCCGTCCTCGACGCGGGCGGTCACCTCGTGGCGTTCAAGCGCGAGGACAAGTCCGGCCTGTTGCGTTTCGATATCGCGTTCGGCAAGGCCTGGGGCGCGCTCGGCATGGGCTTCGGCTCGCGCACGCTGGCTGCGCGAGCGGCCAAGACGCCGCAGTTCTTCACCATGCTGGCGGCGGCGAGCGACGGACGCATGGTGACCAATCCCGGCGGCGTGCTGATTAGAAACGGAGCTGGCGACATCATCGGAGCGGTCGGCATTTCCGGCGACACGTCGGACCGCGACGAGGCCTGCGCGATCGCCGGCATCGAGGCGGCGGGGCTTAAGGCTGATCCCGGGCAGGACGCGAGCTGACTGGATAGGTCCAGCGCGCTTAAGCTCGCGCTCCATCGCATCCGGGACGCAGGAGGCCGTTGGTCGGTCAGCGTTGATGCCGGGCCGCAGGGTTTCGTCGGCTGCGGCCATTTGCCGCGACAGGCGAGGCCAATGCGCGCTCCCACACGGCGCGGTTATTGGCCACTTGCGCTTCGAAGCAGTCGAGGAATCGCCGCGCCTGCAGACTTAAGGTGCGTCGCGCCGGCTGGATGACGATGAATTCGGCGCGCAGCGTCGGCTTGATGATCGGATTGACCACCAGATCGTCCTTGCCGATGTCATTGACGCAGATGAGGCTCGGCAAGACGGTCACCCAGTCCGAGCGCGCAACGAATTCGAGCGTGCCGATCATAGCGTCCATTTCCAGCATGGCGGCGACCTCGACGCCATGAGTATGGAAATAGGTCTCGAGGTTGCGACGGCGAACATTTTGCGGCCCGGGCACGACGATTTTCAGCGGCGCGCAATCGGCGAGCTCGACCGGTGCGAGCGGTGTAAGCCCGCGCTGTCGGCCTGACAGCAGCATCTCGCGGTCGCGCACCAGCAGGCGCGATTTTAAGCCCGTGCGCCCCTCAAATGCCGGCACGACGGCGAAATCGAGCTCGTCGGCCAGCACCATGCCGGTCAGCAGCCCGCTGTACCCCTCCAAAACGTGCAGCCGTACATCGGGATGGCGCGGAACGAAATCCTCCAACGTGGGAGCCAGCACCGCGCGGGTGAAGGTCGGCATCAGCCCGACGCGCAGATCGCCGCTGACCACGCCTGCGAGGCTACGGGCCTCCTCGTTGGCATGTTCCAGACGGCCGACGGCTTCGATGCAATTTTTGTAGTAACGCAAGCCCGCGGGCGTCGGCACGATGCCGCGCGCCGAGCGCTCGAACAGCTTGACGCCAAGCGTGCGCTCGACTGCGGCGACGTGCTGGGAAATGCCGGACTGCGTCGCGTTCTCACGCTCGGCGGCGCGCGTGAACGAGCCCTCCTCACAGGCGGCGATGACGGCGCGAACTTGCCGGAGCGCAACGTCGATCATGCGGCGGAAGACCTATCATAAAAACTGATGTTCAACTGCAGAATATATTATTTTGGCAGGAGAGGGCGCAAGGGTTACGCTTCGATTCTCGGACAACGCAAGGTTACGCTGCGATTCTCGGTTAACAAAAACACCGCCTGCTCCGGGAGGGTCGATGGGAACGGCAAATTTCGGCATCGCCGGCTTGGATTGGCAGCAGCGCGTCAACTGGGACCGGTTGAAGAAGTACCGCACCGAGCGGGCGCGCGAGCACATGAAGAAGCACGGCCTCGGCGCCATGCTGTGCATGTACGACGAGAACGTGCGCTACCTCACCGGCACCCTCACGCCGGGCTGGAATCGACTCAAGCCGGGGTTGCGCTATGCGCTGCTCTGCGGCGACGGCGCGCCGGTGCTGTTCGAGCAGGGCGACCTCGGCTTCCAGATCGAGCGGCACTCGCCGTGGATCCCGAAAGAGAACGTCCGCTACTCCTATGCGTGGATCAAAGGGGCGGCCGGGCCGGCGTCGCAGCAGCAGGTCAAGAAATTCACTGACGCCATCCTGTACGAGATGAAGCGGCACGGGGTCGCCGGGCAAAAGCTCGGCGTCGACTTCATCGACATCAACATGATCAACATCTTCAAGGACAAGAAGGTCAACTGGGTCGACGGCATGACGCCGATGATGGAGGCGCGCGCCGTCAAGAACGTCGACGAGCAGGAGTGCATGCGCATCGTTGGCGCGATCGGCGATGCGACTCACTGGGAATGCATGAAGTTCCTGCGGCCCGGCATCACCGAGAACCAGGTCACGGCCCACCTGATGAAATATCTCTACAGCATTCCCGGCATGGAGGACGTCGAGGACGTCATCGTGTCGTCCGGCCCGAACACCTGGCCGAACTGGCGTAATTTCTCGGATCGCATCATTCAGCCCGGAGACATCGTATTCATGGATTTGGCCGCGCTCACCTGGAACGGCTACAAATCCTGCTATTACCGCACCTACTGCGTCGGCAAGGAACCGACCAAAGAGCAGAAGGACACGTATGCGACCGCGCTCGAATGGCTCTACGATTCGATTCACGCGGTCAAAGCCGGCACCACCACGCGCGAGATCGCGAGGAAGTGGCCGTCCGCGAAACAGGCCTGGGGCTACAAAGAAGAGGACCAGGCGGCGGCGAATCTATGGGGCCATGGCCTCGGGCTCGCGCAATACGACCCGCCGGTGATCTCGCGCATCTGGTCGCTCGACCATCCGGTCGAGATCAAGGCCGGAATGACCTTCGCGCTCGAGACACAGCACGGCAAGCGCTTCCGTTACGGTGTGCGCATCGAGGAAATGCTGATCGTGCACGAGAAGGACATCGAGATCATCTCCAACTTCCCGGTCAAGCAGATCACCGTGGTCGATCCGATCCCCGGCTATGCCGATCACGTGAAATGACGCAACCCCAAACTGTCACCGGCGCGCACTACGAGAGCCGGTGATTCCCGATTAGCGATGTCGAACCACGGCGCGCATGCGCGCATACCGGACTTGTGCTGTTTCGAAAGGAGCGAGGCACCCGCTCATGACGCAGTTCATCGTCCCGCTCGCCGCCGCCACTAGTGGCGATGCCGAGCGCATCGGCCCGAAGGCGGCAAACCTCGCCGCGCTGGGGCGTGCGGGCTTGCCGA
>JBJMTU010000148.1:0-11063 GCA_045811545.1 Xanthobacteraceae bacterium
CCGATATCGGCATCGCGCTCGACGGCGACGGCGACCGCGTGCTCATCGCCGACGAGCGCGGCCATATTGTCGATGGCGATCAGCTGCTCGCGGTGATCGCGGAGAGCTGGAAAGCGGACGGCCGCCTCGCCAAGCCCGGCCTTGTCGCGACCGTCATGTCCAATCTTGGGCTCGAGCGCTATCTCGACAAATTGGGAATTTCGCTGGCGCGCACTCCGGTCGGCGACCGTTACGTGCTCGAACACATGCGCGCGCACGGGTTCAACGTGGGAGGGGAGTCGTCGGGCCATATCATCCTTTCCGATTACACGACGACCGGCGACGGCTTGCTCACCGCCTTGCAGGTCCTGGCGGTGGTCAAAAAACAGGAGCAGCCGGTGTCGACCGTCTGCCATCGCTTCGATCCGCTGCCGCAAGTGCTCAAGAACGTGCGCTATGCGAGCGGCAAACCGCTTGAGAACGCGAAGGTGCGCAATGCCATCAAGGACGCGCAGGCCCGCCTCGATGGCCATGGGCGACTGATTGTACGCTCATCGGGCACCGAGCCGGTGATCCGCGTGATGGGCGAGGGCGATGACAAGCTGCTGGTCGAGGAGGTCGTCGACGGCGTCGTCGATGCATTGACCAGCGCCGCCTGAACTCAGTTCTCGCTCCGGCCGTCCCTATCCTGTTGCTGCAGCTTGCAAAAACCTAAGCACGCCGCAACGCCGGCCGCTCCGTCCCGGCGCACATTGGAATAGCTAAAAAATCGACGTTTTGTTTTTGCCTGCCGCGGCGCTCTCTTGTATGGATAGTTACATAAAGAACTAAACCGCTCGGGAACGCCAAGGCCCCCTCTATGATCGTTTGTTCTTGCAACGTGCTGAGCGATCACGACGTTCGCACGGTGCTCGGCGGCGGCGATGCGCCGCGCACGACAGGGCAGATCTATGGCTGTCTCGGCTGCAGCGCCCAATGCGGCCGCTGCGCGCGCACCATCCGCAGCATCATGGACGAGGCGATTTCGGCCGCCTGTGCCTGTTGCCCGGGTGGCCCGCACGGCAACTGAACGAGCTTTTGATAAACGACGTTTGGGGCGGCAATCCCCTTGCCGCCCCCCTCTCTTTTTAGACACACTCTCAACCAGAGATCGGCAATCGGCGACCGCTTTGAAGCGGAGATATAAACCATGCAGGGCGACGCACGGGTCATCGAATATCTCAATCGGGGTCTGCGGCACGAGCTTGCCGCCATCAACCAGTATTGGCTGCATTACCGGCTGTTGGACAATTGGGGCTATCGGGCACTGGCCAAGAAATGGCGCCAGGAATCGATCGAGGAGATGCAGCACGCCGACAAGATCGTGGAGCGCATCATCTTCCTCGACGGCTTTCCCAACATGCAGGTCATCGACCCGCTTCGAATCGGGCAGAACGTGAAGGAAGTGCTCGACTGCGATCTTGCGGCGGAGATGTCGGCGCGCGCGCTCTATCAGGAAGCTGCCACGCATTGTCACGCGGTCAAAGATTACGTCACGCGCGACCTGTTCGAGGAGCTCATGCACGACGAGGAAGAGCACATCGATTATCTCGAGACCCAGCTCGATCTCGTCGCCAAGCTCGGCCTCGAACTTTACGCTCAGCACCACATCGGCAAGACGGACGACGATCACGCCGACTGAGGATGGCGCCTGCGCATCCGCGTGCTGACGCTGCGTCGCATTCTCATGGCTGCGACCGGCGCGCTCCGCGATGCAGTGTCCGCCGCTTGACGGGGCTCGGCTCCTTCCTTATGTCCGGCCGCGGGACACCCCTCCCCACCGAGGGGCGCCTATCTGCAAGGATAGACCATGAGCAATCCGATGCCTGCTGTGCGGCCGCTCGTTCCGCACTTCTCTTCCGGCCCCTGCGCCAAGCGCCCCGGCTGGAGCCTTTCAGTCCTCACCGACGCGCTTCTCGGACGCTCGCATCGATCCAAGATCGGCAAGGCGAAGCTCAAGCGGGCGATCGAACTCACGCGGGGAGTGCTCGAAGTCCCACCCGACTACCGCATCGGCATCGTACCGGCCTCCGACACCGGTGCGGTCGAAATGGCGCTGTGGTCGATGCTCGGGGCGCGACCGGTGACCATGCTCGCGTGGGAATCGTTCGGCGAAGGCTGGGTGAGCGACGTCACGAAGGAGCTCAAGCTCCCGAACGTGACGGTGCTGAGGACCGCTTATGGCGAGCTTCCCGACCTCGCCAAGGTCGATCCCGCATCCGACGTGGTGTTCACCTGGAACGGCACCACTTCGGGCGTGCGGGTGCCAAATGCGGATTGGATCGCCGACGATCGCGCGGGTCTGACCATTTGCGATGCCACCTCCGCATGCTTCGCGCAAGAACTCGACTGGCCGAAGCTCGATGTCGTCACTTTCTCCTGGCAGAAGGCGCTCGGCGGCGAGGCGGCGCACGGCATGCTGATCCTCTCCCCGCGCGCGGTCGAACGCCTGGAAAGCTACGTGCCACCGCGCCCGTTGCCAAAAATCTTTCGTCTCACGAAGGGCGGCAAGCTCAATCAAGGTATCTTCGAGGGCGAGACCATCAACACGCCGTCCATGCTCTGCGTGGAGGATTATCTCGACACGCTTGCCTGGGCGAAGTCGATCGGCGGGCTTCAGGCATCGATCGCGCGCGCCGAAGCCAATGCTAGGGTGATCGCGGACTGGGTCGCGGTGACGCCGTGGATCGAGTTTCTGGCCCGCGATCCTGCTCTGCGCTCCAACACCTCGGTATGCCTGAAGGTCGTCGATCCGTCAGTGGCGAAGCTTTCCCCCGACGCGCAGGCGGCGTTCGTGAAAAGCATCGCTGCCGCGCTGGAGAAGGAGGGCGTCGCCTACGACATCGACGCCTACCGCGATGCTCCGCCCGGCTTGCGCATCTGGTGCGGTTCGACCGTGGAGCGCGCGGATGTCGAAGCGCTCACCTTGTGGCTCGATTGGGCCTTCGCCAAGAGCAAAGAGGCGCTGCCGAAGGCGGCGTGATGTTCTTACCCGTAAAATTTATGATGTCGGTAGAAGCGTGGGATCCAACACAGCCAGACGTCTCGTCTAGCGCAAAATTGGATAAGCACTGGATTCTGCGCTTGCGCGGACCCTGACAGCGATAGAAGCGAAGCAGACATGTCTCCCAACGTCCTCATTTCCGATGCGCTCTCTCCCGCTGCCGTGCAGATCTTCAAGGATCGCGGGATCGAGGTCGATTTTCAGCCGAAGCTTGGCGCCGATAAGGAGAGACTCGCGCAGGTCATCGGAGATTTCGATGGCTTGGCCGTCCGCTCGGCAACCAAGGTCACGTCCAAAGTCCTGGAGAAGGCGAAACGCCTGAAGGTGATCGGTCGCGCCGGCATCGGCGTCGACAACGTCGACATTCCCGCGGCCACCGCCAGAGGTGTGATCGTGATGAATACGCCGTTCGGGAATTCCATCACGACCGCCGAGCACGCGGTTACGCTGATGCTCGCGCTCGCGCGGCAAATCCCGCAGGCGGATGCCTCCACGCAGGCCGGCAAATGGGAGAAGAACCGCTTCATGGGGGTCGAGATCACCAACAAGACGCTCGGGGTGATCGGCTGCGGCAATGTCGGCTCGATCGTAGCCAATCGTGCGATCGGACTGAAAATGAAGGTCATCGCCTATGACCCCTTCCTTTCGCCCGAGCACGCGGCAGAGCTCGGCGTGGAAAAGGTCGATCTTGCCGAACTGCTCAGGCGCGCCGACTTCGTAACGTTGCACACGCCGCTCACGGACAAGACCAAAGGCATCATCGACGCCAAGGCGATCGCGGCGATGAAGAAAGGCGTGCGCATCATCAATTGCGCGCGTGGTGGGCTGGTCGACGAGGGCGCCTTGCGGGCCGCGCTCGATTCCGGCGATGTCGCCGGCGCCGCCTTCGACGTGTTCACCGAGGAGCCGGCGACGAACAATCCGCTGTTCGGGCATCCCAACGTGGTGTGTACGCCGCATCTCGGGGCCTCCACCACCGAGGCGCAGGAGAACGTCGCGTTGCAGATCGCCGAGCAGATGTCTGACTATCTCCTGCGCGGCGCGATCGCGAACGCCGTGAACTTCCCCTCGATCAGCGCCGAGGAGGCGCCGCGGCTGCGGCCCTTCATTGACCTGGCGGACAAACTCGGCTCGTTCGCCGGCCAACTGACCGAGACCGGCATTCTCAAGGCGCAGCTGTCCTACGAAGGCGGCGTTGCCGGCATGAACACCAAGGCGTTGACCTCGGCCGCGATCGCCGGCCTTTTGCGGCCCATGCTGCAAGAGGTCAACGTCGTGTCCGCGCCGATCGTCGCCAAGGAGCGCGGCATTATCATCGAGGAGATGACGCGCGACGCGGCCCACGACTACGGCAACCTGATCACCGTGACGGTGGTCACCGAGCGGCAAACGCGCTCCGTGTCGGGTACGGTGTTTGCCGACGGTCGGCCGCGCATCGTCAATATCAAGGGCATCCGCATGGATGCCGAGTTCGGCCGCTCGATGATCTATATTACCAATCTGGACAAGCCCGGCTTCATCGGGCGCTTCTCGTCCACGCTCGGGGAGGCCGGCATCAACATCGCGACGTTCCACGTCGGGCGCGATGCGCCCGGCGGCAATGCCATTGCGTTGATCGAGATCGATGGCGACTTGCCCCCGCACGTGCTCGCCGCCGTGCGTGAGCTGCCGCAGGTGCAGCAGGCGCGGCCGTTGAAGTTTTAAGCAGCTGCGGCGCTAGCCGCTTTGCGCTTGCACCGAATGAACGGCGTCTCGCGTCGAGCCGTAGGTTGCCCTCACCTTCGCTGCCTCGGCGGCCGCGACCTCCAGCAGATAGGCCAGGTCGTCCAATTCGACCTTCCGGCACATGCGGCAGAGCTCCCTTGTCAATGTGGCGGCGTACTGGGCGACTTGCGTCCTGCTTTCCATAACTCCCTCCAGGCTGACGGGACGCCCCAAGGATGGGAGACAACGACGTGGGCTGATGTGAACTAGTTCACACAAGGCACCGATTGTTTGAACGCGACGCTGATTGATGTGCTTTCCCAGCGTATCGCCGCAGGCAAAGAGGCCCTTGGCCGGTTGATATTTCCTACATGTCTGCCGCGATCTTGCCGCGAGATTGCCTTGGAGAGAGCGAAATCATCCGCTGTGGTTAGCCCGGCGCGACGGCAAGGGGTGAATAAGACCCGTAAAATCAGGCAGTTGGGCTGCGGACGGTGAGCTCCGTCGCGGCCACGGCGGCTTGCCTGGAGGGTGAGGGTCCGAATGCCGGGCAAACCTTTGTCGCTTCGAGATTATCCCGGTCGTCGACGACGCGGAGGAAAGCCGCCTCATGGCCAATGTGGTCGTGGTTGGGTCCCAGTGGGGGGACGAGGGGAAAGGCAAGATCGTCGACTGGCTGTCGGAGCAAGCCGACATCGTCGTTCGCTTTCAGGGTGGGCATAATGCGGGTCACACACTGGTCATCGACGGAATCACCTACAAGCTGTCGCTGCTGCCGTCGGGGGTCGTGCGACCGGGGAAGCTTTCCGTGATCGGCAACGGTGTCGTGATCGATCCGTGGGCGCTGCTTGAGGAAATCGATCGCCTCAAGGGGCAAGGGGTCCACGTCACGCCGCAGAGCCTACGCATTGCCGAGAATGCCACGCTGATCTTGCCGCTGCACCAGGAACTCGATGCGATTCGCGAGTCCTCCAACATGCTCACACGCGTGGGCACGACCCGGCGCGGCATCGGGCCTGCTTACGAGGACAAGGTCGGCCGGCGCGCCATCCGCGTCATGGATCTCGCCGATCCGCTGGCGCTCGGGCGCAAGATCGAGCGCCTCTTGGCGCACCACAACGCCTTACGGCGCGGGCTCGAGCTCAAGGAGATCGGCGTCGGCGCGGTCCGCGAGCAGCTCGAGAGCGTCGCACCGCGCGTGCTGCCTTACGTGGACTCGGTGTGGTCCCTGCTCGACCAAAAGCGCCGTGAGGGCAAGCGCATCTTGTTCGAAGGCGCGCAGGGTGCCCTCCTCGACATCGACCACGGCACCTACCCGTTCGTAACCTCCTCCAATACGGTCGCGGCGCAGGCCGCGACGGGCTCGGGACTCGGACCAGCGGCGATCGGCTACGTTCTTGGCATCTGCAAAGCCTATACGACGCGGGTGGGCGAGGGACCCTTCCCCACCGAGCAGACCAACGATATTGGCCGCCTGATCGGGGAGCGCGGCCGCGAATTCGGCACCGTGACCGGCCGGCCGCGGCGCTGCGGCTGGTTCGATGCCGTCCTCGTGCGCCAGAGCGTTCGCACCAGCGGGATCAACGGCCTGGCTCTGACCAAGCTCGACATCCTGGATGGTTTGAGAGAACTTAAGGTTTGTGTGGGATACCGCCTCGATGGTCGCGAGATCGATTATCTCCCGGCGAGCGAGCATGCCCAGGCCGAGGTCGAACCGATCTACGAGACCGCGGAGGGCTGGCAGGCGGAGACCGCCCGGGCACGCTCCTGGGCACAGCTGCCTGCGCAGGCCATCAAGTATGTGCGCCGGATCGAGGAACTGGTGGGCTGCCCGGTCGCCCTGCTGTCGACGAGCCCGGAACGCGAGGACACCATTCTGATGCAAAACCCGTTCGAGGCCTGAAACCAAGCGAACACCCGGAACGAGTACTCCGATGGCCGACTATTATCCCCTCATCTCCCGCGCGGTCGGCGCGCTCGAAAAAAACAGTGGCGAGAACCGCCGCGCGATCTATGACCGCGCGCGTGCAGCACTGCTCGCGCAGCTGCGCGGGGTGACGCCGCCGCTCGACGAGTCCGACATCACCCGCGAGCGCCTCGCGCTCGAGGAATCGATCCGTAAGGTAGAGGCTGAATCGGCGCGCCAGTTCGTGGAGGCCGCGCGGCAGATGCCGGCGGCGAAAGTCCGCCAGTTCCGGCAGTGGGACACATCGTCCAAAGCCCGTTCCACCGAAACGCGTCCGGCCGAGCCTCGGCGGTCGGACGAGGCCGATGCCCAGGAGGCCCGACAGCAACACTACGCCGTTCCACCCCCGGTGGCGTCGCCGGAGGGTGCGCCTGCATCGCAGGAGCCTCCGCGCAGGGCGGGGCTGGCGCCGCCGCGCAGCATGCCCGATGCGGAGCAGTCGGATTCGATTTTCGACCGGCCCTTGCCGCCGCAGCCACAGCCAGTGATACCGACGCCGCCGGAAACATCGCCCCCTGCCGCAGGCGAGCGGCGCTCGCTTTTCAGTGCTTTTCGCCGCACCCCGTTGGGGCAGCTTGGCGGCGTGCAAGCGGAAAAATCCGAGCGCGTCGGCGATGATGCAGCCCGGGCGCCCACGTCGGACCTCGATCACGGCCCTCGTCCCTACGACGGCTCGCAGTTCGACGGCTCCGAGCCGCGGCGCTTCGAGCAGACGACCGCGGAAGAGCGCATGTTCGCGCCAAAGGCGCGACAAGAGCGCATATTCGAGCCACAGGAGGCAGACGAGGCGCATCCGCGCGCGGATTTCTCCCAGCCGATGCTGGAGCCGTCGTTCACGGTCGATGATTCGCATCCACTAGCTCCAGATCAGCACGCTGCGAGCGAGGGGATCGCCGAGGAATACGCGTACGACGAATTTGAGGACGACGTCGCACCGCGCCGGTCATATCGCGGTCTGATCAAGGGTCTTGCTGCAGCCGCGGTTGGCATCGTCATCATCGGCATCGGCATATGGCAGTGGCCGAACATGGTGGCGCTCTACCGTTCGTTCCGTACCCCCGCGGTCGATACCGCGCGCGACGTACCGCCACCGGCGGCCACGCGACCGAAGATCACCGATCGGATCGAGCCCGGCAGCCCGCAGACCGCGGCGGCGCCGCCGGCCGGCACGCAGCCGGGCGTGATGGCGGCGCAGAAGGTAGTGCTCTATGAGGAGGATCCCGCCGATCCCAACGGCAAGCGTTTCGTCGGCTCGGCGATCTGGCGGACCGAGACCGTCACACCCGGTCCGGGCCAGCCGCCCGAGCTTGCCATCCGCGCCGATGTGGAAGTGCCGGAGCGCAAGCTCGCCATGACCTGGTCGCTCCGCCGCAACACCGACAAAGGCCTGCCCGCGACGCACACGGTCGAGATCATGTTCAAGGTGCCGCCGGATTTTCCCGCCGGGGGCATCTCCAATGTTCCCGGAATCCTGATGAAGCAAGCCGAGCAGACGCGCGGCGTGCCGCTCGCCGGACTCGCGGTCAAGGTGACACCCGGCTTCTATCTCATCGGCCTGTCCAACGTGGACGCCGACAAGGACCGCAACATTCAAATGCTCAAGGAACGGAGCTGGTTCGACATACCGGTGGTCTACAACAACAACCGACGCGCGATCCTGGCTCTGGAGAAAGGCACGCCCGGCGAGCGCGTTTTCGCTGACGCGTTCAAGGCGTGGAAGCAGTAGCCGCCGCAGCCATCACCTAACGCATACGCGACGCGGTCCCCAGGGCCGCGTCGATTTTTTCTTGGCTGTTAGGCGGCGACGGATAAACCGCCGCGCCGCCGAGGACGGGGATGAACTCGCCCCGCCGCGGATCGAACATCGATCCGCAGTGTTTGCGATAGCGCGCAGCGCGCGGTAGTGCGCCCGATCGCGCTCGATCAGGCCTCGCTGCGGCAATAAAATCTGTGCGCATCGGGACTCTCCTCTTGCGGCGCGCAGTATTGGGTCAATTCCTTGCCGGAGGGCGCTCCGGTTCGGACCTCTGCGAACCGGCCGCTGGCGGCGGCAAACGCCAACATGCCGATCAAGCCGGCATGCGCTGCGTATCGCAGTATTGTTTGCATGGCTGGTGCTCCGGTGCTTGCCCGCGCCCAAAGGGTTCAGGCAGGGCATTTGGAGACGGCAGGGCGCAGAGGCCGGCCGCCTGGACCAATAGCTTGCGCCTTATTCCTGCTGGCCGTGGTCGTGCATGCAGGAGCGGAACGCGTGGAGCTGGTGAGTACCCCAGGTCGATTGCGACATCTTTCCCATCTGGCCACTGCACTCCCGCAGCGCCCGCTCCCGCTCGCTACTCATGTTATTCTCGCTACGCTGCGCCAAGCTCGGCGATGCGACCGCGGCAATCGCGAGGCCAAGTGCGATTGCAGCAACATGTCTGTTGATGGCAACCATTGTTACCTCCTTCAGTTAAGCGAGCTCGGGACCGCGGCTGCCGTGCCGGCGAGGAAAGGCGGCTGCGATGCGCCCACTCACCGGAGCCACCGCCGATCCCGCCATCAGACCAAGCCACTGCCGCGCGCCGATTATCTCGATCTGCTGCACGACGAGGCCCAGCCCAGTCGGCTGCCCGCCGCCGGCTGCGAACAGCAGAAGCCCAAGGGCGAGTTGCAGGCCGCGGAAAGCTTTGTGTTGCATGGCGTTTAATCCTTACCCGGCCGGTGCCGGCCCCCCGGTCATCAAGGGAATGGACTTTGCGAGGCCGTTGTGTTACTGACCGGTAACGCCCATATAGGTACTGACCGGTAACACCTATGTCAAGGGGAGGCGTTATGAAAATCGCAGCTAAAGCCGCAAACCTCAGAAAAGATGAAGGAATTCCGCCGCGCGCGCGCATTATTGCGGTCGCGGCAGACCTGTTTTACCGGCACGGGATCAGGGCGGTCGGAGTCGAAGCCATCGCCGAAGCGGCCGGGACCAACAAGATGACCTTGTACCGGCACTTTGCCTCAAAAGACGAGCTGGTCGCCGAGTACCTGCGGTGCTTGGCCGAAAAGGCGAACTCGTCCTGGGAGAAGCTGGCAGCACAGCATCCCCGAGATCCGCGTGCCCAGCTGCGTGCCTGGCTCGACGAGATGGCCGATCATGTGGAAAGCGGCGATGAGCGCGGATGCCCGCTCGCGAATGCCGCGGTCGAGCTGCCGGATAAGGATCACCCCGCGCGAGGGGTGATCGAAGCGTTCAAGAATGCACAGCGCAACCGAATCACCCAACTATGCGCGGCCGCGGATTTAGCGCAACCCGAACTGCTCGCGGACGAATTGTTCCTGCTGCTGGAGGGTGCGCGCGTGACCGCACAAAGCATGGGTCGCGCGGGATTGGGCGAGCGTCTCATCAGGATGGGCGAGGCGATGATCGCCGCTCACCAGAAGTGAGCTGCTGCGGATGGCCGCACTGATGGCGGCACTCATGGGCCTCTGGGAAATGTCCGGAATACGACGACGCGGCGGTGACGCCGCGTCGACTTAGCTTCGGATTGCCCTCGGCAGCTGACGCTTCGAGAGCTCAGTGCGCGTGCAGCGCGGGCGTGCTCGGCCGGGCTTCCATTGCCGCGATGCGGTTCTTCACCGCCCGCTGCACTTTCTCGAAGGCGCGCACCTCGATCTGGCGCACACGTTCGCGCGAGACGCCGAACTCAGCCGCCAGATCCTCGAGCGTGATCGGGTCGTCGGCGAGCCGCCGCGCCTCGAAGATGCGCCGCTCTCGATCGTTGAGCACCGACAGCGCTTCGCCCAGCGCCTTTTTGCGATTGTCGGATTCCTCATCCTCGACGAGCCGCGTCTCCTGATCGGAGACCTCGTCGACGAGCCAATCCTGCCATTCGCCGGAATCGCCGTCGTCGCGGATCGGCGCGTTGAGGGAGACGTCGCCGCCCAGGCGGCGGTTCATGTCGACCACGTCCTGTTCGGTGACGCCCAGCCGCTTGGCGATGAGCTTGACCTGGTCGGGACGCAGATCACCCTCTTCGAGCGCGGAGATCTTGCTCTTGGCCTTGCGCAGATTGAAAAACAGCTTCTTCTGATTGGCGGTGGTGCCCATCTTCACCAGCGACCACGAGCGCAGGATGTATTCTTGGATCGCCGCCTTGATCCACCACATGGCATAGGTGGCGAGGCGAAAACCTCTTTCCGGCTCGAAGCGCTTGACCGCCTGCATCAGTCCGACATTTCCCTCTGAGATCACCTCGGAGATCGGCAGGCCATAGCCGCGATAGCCCATGGCGATTTTGACAGCGAGGCGTAGATGGCTGGTGACGAGCTTGTCCGCCGCATCGCGGTCCCCATGCTCGCGCCAGCGCTTGGCGAGCATGAATTCCTCCTGCGGCCCCA
>JBJMTU010000149.1:0-13182 GCA_045811545.1 Xanthobacteraceae bacterium
CGCGCTTCATGGCCGGCGGTGAGACCAACCCGCTCGGCGCGCGCGCTCTCTATCTGGGGAAGACGATCTACCGCATCCACGGCACCAATCAGCCCTCGACCATCGGCACCTTCGTGTCCTCGGGCTGCATCCGCCTCACCAACGAGGACGTCATGGATCTCTACACGCGGGTCAAGGTCGGCACGCGCGTGGTGGTGCTGCCGGGCAAGCCGCCGGCGACCGCGGCCGCAACGCCGCCGCCTGCAACGGCTGGGGCGCCGCCTGCCGCGCCTACCTCGGTCGCGCCCTCGATCCCGCCGAGCAGCGGCGCGGTGACCAGCGCTCCGCTCGCTCCGCCTCCCTCGGCGATGGCGCGCTGAGACGATCGATCTCGTTAATCGATGACGCGCACGGGCTTACCGTCGAGGAAAGCCCGAATATCTTCGACCACGCCCGCGAAATAAGCGCGATAGTTCTGGATTGAGACGTAGCCGAGATGCGGCGTGAGCACGACGTTGTCCATGCTCCGCAACGGATGATCAACGGGCAGCGGCTCGACGTCAAATACGTCCAAGCCGGCGCCGGCGATCTTGTTTTCCCGTAGGGCCGACAGCAGTGCTGCCTCCTCGATGATCGGGCCGCGCGAGGTATTGACGATGTAGGCTGTTGGCTTCATCAACCCCAACTCCTTCGCGCCGATGAGGCCGCGCGTTCGCTGGGACAGGACCAGGTGAATAGTGATGATGTCGGATTGGCGAAAGAGATCCTCCTTGCCTACGTAGCCGACGCCGATCTCCTTGCACTTCTCCGGTGTCAAGTTCTGGCTCCAGGCGATGACCTTCATCCCGAACGCCTGAGCGATCCGAGCGGTGCGGGTGCCGAGCTTTCCCAGGCCGAGGACGCCGAGCGTCAGGCCCTCGAGGTCCATGCCGATCGTCGTCTGCCAGGGCACGCCGGCCTTCATCCGCGCGTTCTCGTAACCGATGCGGCGGGTCAATTCGAGCATCAGGCCAATGGCAATGCCCGAGGTCGGACTGCCGACCGACGGAGTGCCGCAGACGACGATGCCGCGCTCCTTGGCTGCGGCGGTGTCGATCGATGCGTTGCGCAGGCCCGTGGTGATGAGCAGCTTGAGTTGGGGCAATTTCTCGATCACGCCGCGGGGGAAGGCGGTGCGCTCGCGCATGGCGCAGACGATGTCGAATTCTTCCAACGCCGCGATAACTTTATCGGCCCCGCCGAGGTGAGCATTGAATACCTTGATGTCGAGGTCGCCAGAAACCTTCGACCAGTCGGCCACGCTGAGGGCGATTTTCTGGTAGTCGTCGAGAATTGCGCAGCGGTAGCGAGGCATGACGAATGTCCGTGTGTTGGCCCGCGGAGATGGAGGAACGCACCGGGTGGGATCGCTGCCTATAGCACAGGCGGAACTGTGCCGCGCTGCGGTCGGTGCGTACGGGGCGCAACCGCTATTGTTGAAGGCCGCCCCGGCCCCACGTTGAGGATTGCTGCCAGTCTTTACGTGGAGCACGTGCTCAGGCGCGCGGGCAGCGCGCGTTCGGTCCGATTATTCCGCCTTAGGTAGGCCCGTTAGCGCTTCGCGCGCACGCGCACCAGCGCCGGAATCGCTTGATACCCGGCGTCCGTCCGGTCGTGTTTGGCGTGCCATTTGGGCCCGGGGCCGCGCATGTAATAGAGTTCGGGCCGGTAGGGATCGAACAGGGTCCTGGCTAGACTCTGCACGAACTCGGCGAGATCGGCCAAACCGCCGGGTGCCCTGCGGTCGCGCCTGTGGCCTTGAGTTCTCTTTTCCATGACCCCTCCGGCGAAGTCCGCCGGCTCCCCATTCGCTCTGGCCCTGTCGCGCAGAGCGCCCCGTTCGCGTGCGATTGTCCGGGCAATTTTGTTAAAAACCAGTAGGAATTCGCTTGTGATTTCAGATTTGTGCCGCAGCGTTGCAGAAAAGCTACTATTAGGGTTAAGGATGGATGCAATTAGGTCACAGTTGGCTCGCAACCAGACCGCAATGGTGGCGAGGGGGGCCCTCGCCGAGCTTTACCGTTGAGCCTTAGGCGCGCAGGCCACCCTCTCCCGCACGATTAGCACCGCCCCCGCAAGGGCATCTCCGGCGCGAGCCGACATCAGCATCGGTGCCGCGACCGTTTTGGCTGCGCGAGGTAGGTCATGCTTGGCGTGCCATTTGGGTCCGGGGCCGCGCATGTAGTGGAGTTCCGGCCGATAGAAATCGAAAAGAGCCTTAGCTAGATTCCGCAAGAGCTCGGCTACGTCGGCAACGAGTGCCGGGTTGTTGCGAGCAGCAAGTTTCTTGGTCGTTGTTCTGATCATGACGGCATCCGCTCGGGTTTGGTGCCTCTGCCGCTGCTCCATCCATCCGCTCGTTGGTCACTGCGCGCAGTGTGAGGGTTCAATGAGCGGTCGTCTCCGTTCGTTAAATCTTGGCAAGGCTTGCAGCCGTGCGCGATCGTCTCTTGCTTTGAATACGGCCATTGGGGCGCGGCGGATGTGATCCCCGTCACATGCGTTCTCGCGTTTGTGATTGAGCATTGGCGACGGCCTTGCTCTCGGCCGCGCGGCTCGCTACATCAGCGCCGCTTCCCGACATCCGGTGCCGATGGGCGCCCAACAAAGGCGAGCGGGGCGTGCTAATGGCCCGTCAGTTCATCTATCACATGCAAGGCCTGTCCAAGACCTATCCGGGCAATCGGAAGGTCTTGGAGGACATCAACCTGTCCTTCTATCCCGACGCCAAGATCGGCGTGCTCGGCGTCAACGGCTCCGGCAAGTCCACGCTCTTGCGCATCATGGGCGGCATCGACACGGAGTTCGCCGGCGAGGCCTGGGCCGCGGAGGGCGCCCGGGTGGGCTACCTCGAGCAGGAGCCGCACCTCGATGCGCGTAAGAACGTTCGCGAGAACGTGATGGAGGGGGTCGCTCCGCAGAAGGCGATCCTCGACCGTTACAATGAGCTCGCCGTCAACTACTCGGACGAAACCGCGGACGAGATGACGAAGCTGCAGGACGAGATCGAGGCCAAGGGCCTGTGGGATCTCGATTCGAAGATTGACCAGGCGATGGAGGCGCTGCGCTGCCCGCCCGATGATGCCGAGGTGAGCACGCTGTCCGGCGGCGAGCGGCGCCGAGTCGCGCTCTGCCGGCTGCTCCTCGACCAACCGGACCTGCTGCTGCTCGACGAGCCGACAAATCATCTCGATGCGGAATCCGTCAACTGGCTCGAGGGTCACCTGCGCAATTACCCGGGCGCCATCCTGATCGTCACGCATGACCGCTATTTCCTCGACAACGTCACCGGCTGGATCCTGGAGCTCGACCGCGGCCGCGGCATTCCCTACGAGGGCAACTATTCGGCCTGGCTCGAGCAAAAGCAGAAGCGGCTAGAGCAGGAGGGCCGCGAGGAAGCGGCGCGGCAGCGCACGCTTGCCCGCGAGCGCGAATGGATCGCGGCCTCCCCGCGCGCGCGGCAGGCGAAGTCCAAGGCGCGCTATCAGCGCTACGAGGACCTTGTGCAGCAGGCGGCGGAGAAGACAACGCAGAGCGCGCAGATCATCATCCCGGTGGTGGAGCGGCTGGGGCAGAACGTGATCGAGTTCGAGGGCCTCAGGAAGGGCTACGGCAACAACCTCCTTATCGACGACCTGACCTTTCGCCTGCCGCCGGGCGGCATCGTCGGCGTGATCGGTCCGAATGGCGCCGGCAAAACGACGCTGTTCCGCATGATCGTAGGCCAAGAAAAGCCGGACAAAGGCGCCATCAAGATCGGCGAGTCGGTGCATCTCGGCTATGTCGATCAGTCCCGCGATACGCTCGACGGCAAAAAGAACGTCTGGGAAGAAATCTCCGGCGGACAGGACATCATTCTGCTCGGCAAACGCGAGGTGAACTCGCGCGCCTACTGCTCCAACTTCAATTTCAAAGGCGCCGACCAGCAGAAGAAGGTCGGTTCGCTCTCAGGCGGCGAGCGCAACCGCGTGCATCTCGCCAAGATGCTCAAGTCGGGGGCTAACGTGCTGCTGCTCGACGAGCCCACGAACGATCTCGACGTCGATACGCTGCGCGCGCTCGAGGAGGCGCTCGAAGACTTCGCCGGCTGCGCAGTTATCATCAGCCATGATCGCTGGTTTCTCGACCGCATCGCCACGCATATTCTGGCGTTCGAAGGCGACAGCCGCGTCGAGTGGTTCGAGGGCAACTTCCAGGAGTATGAGCGGGACAAGATGCGGCGGCTCGGAATCGATTCCATCATTCCCCAACGCATCAAGTACAAGAAGTTCTCGCGCCGATGACCGAGGACTGGAGCGCGCGCCAATACCTCAAGTTCGAGGACGAGCGCACGCGTCCGCCGCGCGACCTTCTGGCTCAGGTGCCGCTCAAGTCTGCGCGCCGCGTCATCGACCTCGGCTGTGGACCCGGCAACTCCACCGAGCTTCTGGTCAAACGCTATCCGCAGGCGCAAGTGATCGGGTTGGATTCCTCGCCCGACATGCTTCGCCAGGCGCGCACGCGGCTTCCCAATTGCGAGTTTGCTCAGGCGGACCTCGTCGATTGGAGTCCTCCGGAGCGCACCGATTTGTTGTTCGCGAACGCCGTGTTTCAATGGGTGCCGGATCATCCGGCGGTATTGCGGCGCCTGCTTTCTGCGCTGCCCGTGGGCGCCATCTTGGCGGTGCAGATGCCCGACAACACGGAAGAGCCGGCGCTTGCGCTCATGCGCGAGGTGGCGGCAGGCGGGCCGTGGGCCGCGCAGCTCGCCCTGACGGCGGCCGCGCGCGACGATCTGCCGACACCGGCAGCCTATTACGATTTGCTCAGTCCGCATTGTGCGCAGCTCGACATCTGGCACACGGTTTACAATCACGTGATGGCGGGTGCGGACGCGATCGTCGAATGGTTCCGCGGCTCGGGCCTGCGACCATTTCTCGCGCCGCTCGACGATGCCATGCGCCGCGGCTTTCTCGCCGAATACACCGCGCGGGTCGCGCAGGCCTATCCGCCGCGGCACGACGGTCGCGTGCTGCTGCGGTTTCCCCGTCTGTTCATCGTGGCGATACGCTAGTGTGGTGGATTTGAAGTTCCTACGGATTTGCAGCGAGCTTCGCATAGGAACTTCAAATCCAAAAACCACACTCAGAGTCATAAGTTTGCTAGTGTCCCTTTGATTCCGAAGTTCGCACGAGAGTGTGCGGCGAATGCTTGCGAACTTCGGAATCGGGACACTAGCTGGCGCGCGAAGAAAATTGCAGAACCGCGCACGCGTAGGGCGCCGTCTAGCGCACTACTCCAAGTTCTTGCTCTTCACGCGTACCTTGGTCGCGATCGGGCCGGTGTCGCCCACGTCCTCGTTGTAATGGACGTGTTCTCCAACTTTGAGATCGTCGAAGTCTCCGGACAGCAGCGAGTTGCGGTGGAAGTAGAGCAGGCCGCCTTCTTTCGTCAGCAGGAATCCGAAATCCTGCTCAGGCGTGATCTCGGCGACTTGGCCAAGCGACTGGTTTTCGGTGTCGTGATTCCCGACCTTGGTACGGCCGTCGCGCTGCTCTTTGAGGTCGAGCAGCTGCCGTTCCGCAATGCGGAACGCCTCGTTAATGGCTTTGTGCAAGTCCGGATGCCGGTATTTCCGCAACAGGTGCTCGGGCTCGTGGCTGACAACCAGGTCGCTGCGACCGGGAATGCCGAGCTCGATGTGGACCACCGGGGGAATAGTGCCGGTGAGGTCCTTGGCCCGCTGATCGATCCGGACGCGGCACGATACCAGCCGGCCGTAAAGCCTTTCCAATTCGGCGACGCGCGCGCGGATTTCCTGTTCGGCCCAATCCGAACTTTCGATATTATGAAAGGCGATCTCCAGCGGCACCTGAAGCATCGGCAGCTCCATATCTTGGGCGCTTTTCCGCGCTCATATTAACGCTCGGCCGCTTCGAATCGTTGCAACGGGTCGGCGGAAACGGATGACAGCTTGTTGCTGCTCGTCGGAAGGGAAAGCGGGTAAAATGGGTCGAATTGGCAAATACGCAGCTATCCTGGTGGGGGCCTGCCTTGCGGCGGCTGCCGCGACGCCTGCGCACGCAGCTGATCCCGCGTTTCAAAAATGGCTCGAGGATCTCTGGCCGCAGGCGCAAGCCCTCGGCATCTCACGTAGGACCTTCGATGCGGCAACGCATGGGCTCGAGCCCGATCTGACGCTGCCCGACCTCGACCTTCCGGGCCGGGAGGGCGTGCCGCCGCGGGGGCAGGCCGAGTTCGTGCAGACGCCGGCCGACTACATCAAAGAGGCGACCATCGCGCGCCTTGCCGAGCAGGCGAAAAAACTCGCGGCCGAGCACGCCCGCACGCTGGCCGCGATCGAGCAGCAGTTCGGCGTGCCAGGCAACGTTCTGCTTGCGATCTGGGGGCGTGAGACCGCGTTTGGCGGCTATAAGCTGCCGAAGAACGCCGTCGCGGTGCTCGCCACCCAAGGCTACTACGGGCGGCGCAAGGATATGTTTCGGCAGGAGCTCCTCTATGCACTCAAGATGCTCGAGGATGGCCACATCAAGCTCGCTGATATGCGCAGCTCCTGGGGCGGCGCCATGGGCCTCACCCAGTTCCTACCGTCCGAGTTCTATAAATATGGCGTCGACTTCGATGGCGACGGTAAGAAGGATATCTGGAGGTCGGTGCCGGATGCGCTCGCCTCTGCCGCACAGCAACTTGTCGGCAAAGGCTGGCAGCGCGGTATGCGTTGGGCCTATGAGGTGCGCGCGCCGCAGGGCGTGGACTGCACCGTCGGCGTGCCCGAGGTCACGCGTCCGCTCGGCGAATGGCTCAGCCAGGGATTTGCGCTCGCCTATGGCCGCAAGCCGGGTGCGGCAGAACTCAAAGAACCAGCATCATTGCTCCTGCCCGAAGGCATCTACGGACCGGCGTTTCTGACACTCAAGAACTACTACGTCATCAAGGAGTACAATTTCTCGGATCTCTACGTGCTGTTCGTGGGTCATTTGAGCGACCGAATCAGCGATCCGCGCCCGTTTGAGACGCCGTGGAGCAAGAACACGCAGCTGCGAACCGCACAGGTCGAGGCGATGCAGCGTACGCTCACCAAGCTCGGCCTCTACAAGGACAAGATCGACGGCAAGGCCGGCATGCTCACGCGTGCGGCAGTCGGCACCTATCAGAAAGCGAATCGGATCAAGGTCGACTGCTGGCCGACCGCGGCCGTGCTCGATGACATGCAGAAAAGAGCAGCGAAGAACTGAAACGGGCTCCGCGCGCCGCAAACGAAGTGGCCGGCTCGCGCGAGCCGGCCATGACATCTGATCTGCGAAAATCGGATCGGACGGTTGCGTTGGCCCTCAGCAGGCGACGCGCACTGGCCGCGTGACCCATGCCTGGTACCGATTCGACCACACCTGCTCTTCGACGAGGCAGGTGCGCGGCGCCGCATAGACCGGCCCGGGTGCCACATAGGCCGGTGCCGGCTGGGAATTCGCAATCGCATTGCCGACGATGGCGCCTGCGACGAAGCCGCCGAGCACGCCGGCGCCGACCGCGCACCCGTAGCAGCGAGCGTCGGCACTCGTCGGCGCGGCGGCGATTGCAGTTGCAATGGTCGCAGCCGCAGCGAAGGCAGCAAGTGTCTTCTTCATCAGCATCTCCCCTTGAGCATCGGCGCTTGCCGAGCATTGAGCGCCGGCAGTTGCCGAGCGCAGTCCCAAAGTGTCCAGAATTTCGAATAGCCCCGACTGAGCGATCCCCCGCAGTTCAGTCGCTGCGGATCATGCCGGTTAATTTGTCGGAATTTGGTCGGGCCTGGGACAGCTCAAGAACCGTTTCAAGCTAAAAAAAGGCCGGCGCTCCTGAAGAGCGCCGGCGTCAGGCTCTGGATCCACCGAACGGGGCCGGGCCCCGCTCAGCACACGCGATAGCCATAGCGCCAGCAGCTGTAATAGGGCCGCGGCGCGTAGGCGTAGCCGGAATAGGCTGGCGCGTAGCCGTAGCTGGGATAACCGTAGCCGTAGGACGCGTAGCCGTAGCTGGGAGAGCTGTAGCCGTACGCGGGATAGGACGAGTACGATGGATAAGAGCCGCCGTAATACCCGCCGTAATAGGGCCTTGCAAACGCGCTGCCGACGATGGCGCCGACGGCGAAGGCGCCGAGGGCCGGCCCCCACCAGCCACGGCGGGCATCTGCCGTAGTCGGCGTGGCAACCGTCGCGGCGGTGATCGTTGCCGCCGCAACACCAGCGGCCAGGGTTTTCCTCATGGCGTCACCTCAGTGTGAAGTCGAAGGTCACTGGTTAACGTGACCCTTGATCGAAATGTTCCACGCCGAGCCTGAACGCCGGCTGAATAGCCCATTACACCTGCCTGAACGCCGCCCGGGTTCCCTCCGCATGGGTGTGCACTGCACATGTCGGCGGCGCGCTGCCAATTTGTCGCCACGGCGCGGATTTCGCTCGCATTGCGCTTGGGATACGGTGCGCGGTGCGGCGGTGCGGCAAGGATGAGCGGACGACGGGAGGGGATATTGTCCAACATCGATCGACGGACCCTCGTTAGGAGCGCGGCGGCGGGAGGGATCGCGCTGCTCGGTAGTGTCGGACAGGCTGCGCTCCGTCCGGGCACGGCCTTCGCGCAAGCAGCACGGCCCTCCGAAACCGGGTGGCCCAACCGACCGGTGCGCTTCATCGTTCCGCTCGCACCCGGCGGCGGCCTGGACTTCGTCGCCCGCGTCGTCGGCGAACCGATGTCACGCGCGATCGGCCAGCAGATCGTCATCGAGAACCGCACCGGAGCGGGCGGAACAATCGGCATCGAGACGGCGATCAAGAGCCCGCCCGATGGTTATTCGGTTCTCGTCACCAACGACAATGTGGCGAGCGCTCCGCATATCCTGAAAACCGGCATCGACTATCTCAACGAGCTCGTGCCCGTCATCCAACTGGCCCGACAGCCGCTTGCGCTGGCCGTTCATCCGACGCTCGCGGTGAGCTCGGTCGCAGAATTGATCGAGACGGCGAAGCGGCAACCGGGACTTGGCTGTGCGACGTCGGGCGCAGGCTCGAACCAGCACGTGCTGTTGGAGTGGTTCGGGCAACTCGCGGGTATCAAGCTCGACCACGTGCCCTACCGCGGTGCCGGCCAGGCGATCAACGACTTGATCGCGGGCCATGTCCGCGTCGCGTTTCTCGGGCCGACTGCGCTCATCCCGCATTACAAAGCGGGAAAGCTTCGGCTCCTTGCGCAATCCGCGGAGACGCGCTCGCCGAACCTGCCGGAGGTGCCCACGCTGCAGGAAGCAGGCTTCAAGGGCCTTGTGCTCGAGACGTGGTACGCCGCATTCGTGCCGTTGGGCACGCCGGCACCGGCGATTGCGCGTCTCAACGCCGAGATGGACAAGGCGCTCGCGGATCCCGCGACCGGCAAGAGCTTGCTGCAAACGGCAACCGAGCCGGTCGGCGGCAGCGCCGAGCAGCTCGCGCGCGTTGCGCGCGCGGATTCGGAAAAATACGCACGGCTGGCGCGAGAGCTCAATATCAAGGCGAATTAGATCAGCCGATGCGCTGGCACCGTGAGCGAGCCGGCTCATGGCGCGGCTTGCAACCGTTACGGCTGGAAGATCGCTTTGAACAGTGCCGCAAGGCGAAAGCCGGCCTTGGCGAGTTGGGCCCGTGCCTGCGCCCTGGCCCAATCCTCGTAGGCGGGATCGAGCGTGGTCTCCCAAGTGCACCCGCCGGTAAACGTGAAGGGCGAAGGCTTTGCGCCCTTGCGGATGGTCAGGCGCTCATGCGCCTCGACGGCGAGCGGCATGATCTCGCTCGCCCATTGCGCCGCCCAGGTTTCCACCGATCCGCCGGTTTCCCAACCGGGCGGGGGCGCGGTCGCGAGTAGCTTGGCAAAGTCCTGCTCCGAGTGGGCACTGCCGGCTCCTTGCATCGCGCGAAGAACGGCGACACCGTCCCAATAAAGATGCAGGTTCGCGATCGGCGGGACTGCCGGCGCCACCGGGGCCAGCAAGATCAGATTGCCGCCCATAGTCATTGCGACGGTATCACCAATGCCGAAAGTCGGTGGCGTGCCGGCGATGTTCGGGTCGACGCTGGTCTGGCAGGTCTTGTCGAAATACTTCGCTCCCACATGCAGCGGCTGGTGGATATCACCGACGAGGTGAGCAAGGAGCCAGACCGCTTCGGAGTCCGTGAGGTTGACGTCAGGTTTCGCCGGCGGATGTTTCCCGCGCAATTGGTCGACCGCGTATGCGATCATTTGTACGACGTCGACGTCCTCAGTGCCGGCGCTGCCGGGGCGGTACGTCGGCTGCTGCAGCGGTACGTCCGTGAAATGAAATTTGTCATGGTGCCGATTGCGATCCGCGTAGGCTTTCTCTTCATCGGAAGGCGGCCGGCCGCAAAACGGCACGTTGCCTCTCTTTGCACAGTCGGGGAAAACCGAGACCTGACTGAGGGTTCGTCTCTCGATCGTACTGCCGTCGCGCTTTTCCAGCAGTTCGCTCACGCGTTGCTGCGCCATGGGATAATGCTGGAGCAAGATGAGGTCGGCGATCGCACCGACGATGCGGTGCCCGGGGAAGTCCCATGCCGCAGCGGGCATCGCAATCGTCGTGCACACGGCAGGGCAGGCCGCTCCAATTGTGCGCCGCATGGCCCGCGCGCTCCCTTCGTGCGCCGAGTTTATGCGGTCGGAGCAGTCGCGTCAGAAAAATTGGTGTTGCGGAGGAGCGGCCAGAAGGCGCGGGACGCAGGGGTGCGGCTTGCGCGGGGATTGCGAAAAGCCGGGACCGTCAAATGCGGCTGCTCGCCCAGCCCAGGGGCTCGCGTCGGTGGTTAGAAAGCGAAGGCGTGCAGGACCAGGGTGCACGTGAATAGGGCGCCCAGGATCAATCCGAACAACTGGGTAATCTTACGCTCACTCATGACCAGCCTCCCGTCTTTAACCTTAGTCGCGCGAATGATCCTTTCGGTTCAAAGCTGCGGCGTGGGGGCCGAAGACCTGCAACCAGCAATTCCAATGGGTTAGCATCATTCCTAGGGGTGCCGGGCGAAATCGGTCCCCGACTTCGAGGCCCGCGGAAACCGCCGCTCATTGCCGGGCTGTGGAAAGCCGCCGATTGTTGCACGCGGAAGCCGCCGGTTATCCCGCTAACACGCATTCCGGCGCGCTGGGCAATGCCCTGATCCGCCATAGACCAGCGCCCAGCGTCAACGAGCCAAAGCTGTCTCATCGATCCCGCCTTGCCGTCGAATGGAGTAAAGTGATGGCGAGCGCCGCGATGGCGGCGCAATGTAGAAGAGGCCCCGATGACCTTCTCCCGTCGCCGATTTTTGCATTTCGCCACCGCTGCCGCCGTGTTCGCTCCGCGCATCGTCAGCGCACAGGCCTATCCCGCGCGGGCGGTGCGCGTCATCGTTCCGTACGCGCCCGCGGGTCCTACCGACGTGTTCGCCCGCCTCATGGCGCAAAAGCTCTCAGAGCACCTGGGTGCGCAGTTCTACGTCGAGAACATCGCCGGTGCCGGCGGCAATATCGGAATCGGGCGTGCGGCGCAAACGACAGCGGACGGCTACACCATCCTCGTCACCGGGGCCAACATCGTCGTCAATCCCGCACTTTACCCGCACGTGCCCTTCGATCCGGCCAAGGATTTTGCCCCCATCACGCTCGCGGTGACGGCACCTGCGGTGCTCACGGTCAACCCGGCGCTGCCGGTGCAGACGGTCAAGGACCTCGTCGCGCTCATCAAGGCCAATCCCGGCAAGTACAGCTTTGCCTCGCCGGGCACCGGCACGCCGCCGCATCTCGTGGGCGAATTGTTCCGCCTCTCCATCGGTCTCGACCTCATACACGTCCCGTTCAACGGCGGCGGCCCGGCAATCGGCTCGGCGGTCGCGGGACACACGCCGATTTCCTTCGGCTCGATGGCGCCGGCGGTGCCGCTGGTCAAGGACGGGAAGCTGCGCGCGCTTGCGGTCTCGAGCAAGAAGCGCTCGCCCCCGCTCCCCGACGTCCCCACCATGGCGGAAGCCGGTTATCCCGAAGTCGAGGGCGAATCGTGGTTTGCCGTCGTCGTGCCGGCTGGAACGCCCAAGGAGATCATTGCGCTGCTCCAGCGCGAAATCGCGCGCGCCATCGCATTGCCGGACATGAAGGAGCGCTTGGCGGCGCTCGGTTACGAGCCGGTGGCCAGCACGCCCGAGGACTGCGCGGCCCAGTTTCGGACCGAAATCGCGAAATGGGGAAAGGTCATCGGCGAGGCCGGCATCAAAGCGCAGTGAAGCAGCGCCAAGCTTCGGGAAGCCTCACTGACGCAGCAAGCGGAAAAGCTGCACAAGCGAAATCGCGGCGCCTGCGAGCGCGGCCAGGATCGCAACTGCCTTGATCAGCCAGCTTCGCTCTAGCGCCACAATGCGCCGTTGCGCCCGCTCCTTGAAAGTTGCCGTCCCCGGTAGCGCGCCTCTGAAAGGCGGCTCGCCGAGAAACGACGCAACCGCGTCGAAGAAAGTCCGCGTGGCGGGTTCATCGGGGAGAAAAACGTGATTGCGGCTGTCCAAGGGAACGAACTTGGCGCCGGCAATTCCGGCGGCGATTTCCTGCCCCAGCGCGAACGGCACACGCACGTCGCCTTTGCAGTGGGTGACCAAGGTGGGGGCCGTCACCTTCGGCAAGAGGTCGGCGACGGTGATGGTGGAAAGCTCGACCACGAATTTCTCCATCATCTCGGGCGTCGCCGAGACCCGCTCCAGGTCGTTGAACCAGCGCGCCTGCTCCGCCGTTCCTCCCGGGATGAACTGCGAGGTGAACCATTGCCGATAAGCATCGTGCTCGCTGTCCCAGCCCTCGCGGATCAGGGCTCGATTGAGCTCGACGAACTGTCGCTGCTTGTCGGGATCGTTGCGATGGAGGAAACCGCGCGCATAGGCCCCGTGAATGATCAAATGGGATACTCGTTCGGGGTGACGCGCGGCGTACTCTATCGAGATCGCCCCGCCTTGCGACACGCCCAGCAGGATGAAGCGTTCGAGCGAAAGGCAATCGACCACGCATTCGAGGTCGCTGACCCAGCGGTCCATTGAAATCTCGACCGCATCCCGCTGCGACAAGCCGGTGCCGCGCCCGTCGTAGCGCACGAGCTTGTGTCGACTGGCCATCCCGAGAAGGAGGTGCCGC
>JBJMTU010000150.1:0-11594 GCA_045811545.1 Xanthobacteraceae bacterium
CGCAACATTTCCCTCGACGACATCCGCAACGTCGTCGCCAAGACCAATTCCAACACGCCGGTCGGGACGCTCAACGGCCCCAAGCAGAGCGTGACGCTGACGGCCTCGGCCGCGATGACCAAGGCGGAGGAGTACCGCAAGGTCGTCGTCGCCTATCGCAACGGAGCTCCAGTTTACCTCGATCAGGTCGCACGCGTCATCGACAGCGTCGAGAACGACAAGATCGCGAGCTGGTTCAACAATGAGCGCGCCATCGTGCTGGCGATCCAGCGACAGCCGGACGCCAATACGGTAGCGGTGGTGGATTCGGTCCGTGAACATTTGCCGCAGTACCGCGCGTCGATTCCGCCGTCGATCCGCATGGAAGTGCTGATGGACCGCTCGGTGTCGATCCGCGCCTCGGTGCTCAACGTGCAGGAGACGCTTCTCATCGCGATCTGCCTGGTCATAATGGTGATCTTCCTGTTCCTGCGCTCGTTGTCGGCGACCTTCATTCCCTCGCTCGCGGTTCCGGTGTCGTTGATCGGCACCTGCGCTGCGATGTACGTGTTCGGCTTCTCGATCAACAACATGACGCTGCTGGCGCTGACGCTCTCGGTCGGCTTCGTGGTCGACGACGCCATCGTCATGCTGGAAAACATCGTGCGTCACGTGGAAGGCGGGATGCGGCCGTTCGAGGCGGCGCTCAAGGGCGCCCGCGAGATCGGCTTCACCATTGTCTCGATCACGTTCTCGCTGATCGCCGTGTTCATTCCGGTGCTGCTGATGGGCGGCATGGTTGGCCGGGTGTTTCGCGAATTCGCGGTGACGATTGCGGTCGCTATCGTGATATCGGGCTTCGTTTCACTCACCCTCACGCCCATGCTGTGCGCCCGCGTGTTGCGCAGTCATCGCGAAGAGGAGAAGCAGAACGTCGTGCTGCGCGCGTTCGAGAGGGTGTTCAAGGCAGGGCTGCGCGGCTACGAATGGTCGCTCGATCGGGTGTTGCGATATAAAGCCGTGACCCTTGTGGTGACGTTGGTGACGCTGGGTCTTTCGGTTTGGCTCTACATCGTCATCCCGAAGGGCTTCTTTCCCACCGAGGATACCGGCTTCATTTCCGCCTCGACCGAGGGCTCCTCGGACATTTCATTCCAGGGCATGGTCGATCTGCAGCGGCAGGTCGCGGAAATCGTGCGCGCCCATCCCGCCGTCGACTACGTCAATTCCACGGTGGGCGCCGGCGGGCCCAACCCGACGGCCAATATCGGACGCATGTTCATTGCGCTCAAGCCGAGGAAAGAGCGCGCGGAAAATTCCACGGCGGTGATCCAGCGTCTGCGCAACACCGCCAACACCGTTCCCGGAATGGCGGTGTATTTCCAGAACGTTCAGAACGTCAACATCACCGGCCGCCTGTCCAAGAGCGAGTACCAATACACGCTGCAGTCCAGCGATAGCCAGCTGCTCTACGACATCGCGCCGAAATTGCGCGACAAGATCTCCGAGATCGAGGGGCTGCGCGACGTCACCACCGATCTCTATATCAAGAACCCGCAGATGACGGTCGAAGTGGACCGCGAAAAGGCGGCCGTCTATGGCATCACCATCGACCAGGTCCGCCAGGAACTGTTCAACGCCTTTGGTGCCCGACAAGTGGCGACGATCTACACGCCAACCAACGATTATCAGGTCATTCTCGAGAGCCAGCCGCGGTTTCAGGCTGATGCCTCGCAGCTGCAGAACATCTTCGTGAAGACCAACGTCGCCGGCGCTGCCGGAACCGGGACGGGCCCTGGTGCCGGCATACACGGCACCGGCATCCCGTCCGGCACGGCGATCCCGCTCTCGGCGGTGACCCGCATCGTGCCGGCGGTCGGCCCGTTACAGGTCAATCACCAGGGCAATCAGCCCGCGGTGACCATCTCCTTCAACCTCGCGCCCGGCTATTCACTCGGGCAGGCGGTCGACGCCATCAAGGGAATCGAGCGCGAATTCCGTCTGCCGATCACGGTCAGCACCGGGTTTCAAGGCTCGGCGCAGGTGTTCCAGGACTCCCTCAAAGGCCAGGGCGTGCTGATCTTGGCGGCCATCTTCGCCGCCTACGTGGTGCTCGGCGTTCTCTACGAGAGCTTCATTCATCCGATCACCATCATTTCCGGCTTGCCCTCCGCCGGCGTCGGCGCGCTCCTGGTGCTCATGATGTTCAGCATGGATCTGTCGGTGATCGCCATGATCGGCATCGTCATGCTGGTCGGCATCGTGAAGAAGAACGCGATCATGATGATCGACTTCGCGATCGACCGCCGGCGCGTGGGCATGGGCGCGCAGGCCGCCATCCGCGAGGCGGCGCTGCTGCGCTTCCGGCCGATCATGATGACGACGTTCGCCGCGATCTTCGGCACCTTGCCGATCGCGCTCGGCACCGGCGCCGGCGCCGAGCTGCGTCAGCCGCTCGGTGTCGCCGTGGTCGGCGGCCTGCTGCTGTCGCAGCTTTTGACGCTCTACATCACGCCGGTCATCTACATCTATCTCGACCGCATCGATCGCATGCTGCGCTACCGGCTCGAGCCCCAGCTGCGCGAGCTGCCGGAGCACGCCGAGCGGCCGCCCGCGATCGCAGCCGAGTAGGACCCGGAGAACGTCGTGCCCGCGCAAGCGACGATTCCAGAGGCGGCGGTCCCCGCAAGGGGGTCCCCGCGACGCGAGTGTCGCGGGGTGGCCCTCGCGGGCGCGAGAGCATGTACTGGCCTTGGAAGTATCAGAGCGAGAAGCTCGTGCCGCATCCGCAGGATGCTGTAGCCTTCGGGTTGTTGATGCGGAACGAGGCGCCGATCAAGTCATCGACGAAATCGATCTCCGAGCCGGCCAAATAGCCCACTGAAATTTGATCGACGAGCACGGTCGCGCCGTCGCGCCGGATCACGACATCGTCGGCCGCCTGGGTGTGGTCAATGTCGAATTTATACTGGAAACCCGAGCAGCCGCCGCCCTCCACGCTCACGCGCAGCATGCTGCCTGGAGGCTCGCGGCGCAAAATCTCGCCGATCCGGCGCGCCGCCCGTTCGGTGACCGTAATATTGTCAATATTGTCCATCCGCGTCCCAATGATTGCCAGCGGGCTTGAGCGATAGTTAAGTGCGCGGAGGGCTTTGGTCAATTGGCGGTCCGGCATGGCGGTCGAAGCGGCCCTCGCGCGCGCGCCCTACGCATCCGCTCCCGGCAGGAGTCGCGGCCGACTCTACCCGGAGCCGGTAAGTGCGACCCGCAACGCCTTCCGACGCGACTGCGACCGGATCATCCATGCAACCGCCTTCCGGCGGCTCGTCCACAAGACCCAGGTCTTCGTCTTTCACGAGGGCGACCATTTTCGCACCCGGCTGACGCACACCCTCGAGGTCACGCAGATTGCCCGCTCGCTCGCTCGCGCGCTCGGACTCGACGAGGACTTGGCCGAGGCGCTCGCGCTCGCTCATGATCTCGGACATCCACCGTTCGGTCATGCCGGCGAGCGCGCGCTCGATCGCTGCCTCGCGGCCTGCGGCGGCTTCGATCATAACGCGCAGACGCTGCGGGTGGTGACTGCGCTCGAGCGGCGCTATCCCGCCTTCGACGGATTGAACCTCTCGTGGGAGACGCTCGAGGGGCTCGTCAAGCACAATGGTCCGCTCACGCTGCGCGATGGCTCCCCCGTCGGGCTTTATCGTGAACGGGGGTTGCCGTATGCGATCGTCGCCCATAACAAGACCCAGGATCTCGAGCTGTGGAGCTTCGCCAGCGCCGAGGCGCAACTCGCCGCCATCGCCGACGACATCGCCTACGACGCCCACGACATCGACGACGGGTTGCGTGCCGGGCTTTTTGTGCTGGAGGACCTCGCCGGCGTGCCGTTGGTCCGCGACATTCTGGGCGATATCCGCGCCCAGCATCCCGGCCTCGATCCGTCCCGGCTGGTGCATGAACTGATACGCCGGCTCATCACGCGCATGATCGAGGATGTGATTGCGGAAACAGGCGCCCGCCTGCGGGCTTTGGCTCCGTGCTCCGTCGATGACGTGCGCCACGCCCAGCAGCCGGTTGGCGGCTTCTCCTCGGCCATGGCGGAGGCCGACCGCGCCATCAAAGGTTTTCTC
The DNA here is from genome assembly GCA_045811545.1 of Xanthobacteraceae bacterium. Taxonomy (GTDB): domain Bacteria; phylum Pseudomonadota; class Alphaproteobacteria; order Rhizobiales; family Xanthobacteraceae; genus VAZQ01. Next base: position 4,113 of record JBJMTU010000150.1, read on the forward strand.
TATCCTCGTATGTATCGCCACAACCGCATCATGGGCATCATGGGCGACGCGGAGCGATTAGTGTGCGCGCTGTTCGAACGCTACCTCGAGCAGCCCGACGACATGCCGGCGGAATGGGCGCAGATCGCCGAGGGCGATGAAGCCGCGCGGCTGCGCCACATTGCCGATTTCATCGCCGGTATGACCGACCGCTACGCGCTGGTGGAGCACGCGCGGCTTTTTGACTCGACTCCGGAATTGCGTTAGGCGGCGCGACCCGACCCAAGTCCGCCGACCATGATCGATCGGAACATCTTTGCCGCCGTCCTGGACAAAGTGCGTGCCGCCAACAACGCGCTGGTCGCGGATGGCGTGCTGCCTGCCGGGATCGACCAGTCCCGTATCGTGGTCGAGCCGCCGCGCGAGAGCGCGCACGGCGACATGGCGACCAATGCGGCCATGGTGCTGGCCAAGGACGCTGGCACCAAGCCGCGCGCATTGGCCGAAGCGATCGCGGCAAAGCTGCGTGCCGACGATCTGGTGGCGAACGTAGAGGTCGCTGGGCCGGGCTTCATCAACCTGACGCTCAAGCCCGCGGCTTGGATCGGCGCCTTGCGCGCGATCCTCGCAGCAGGGACGAACTACGGGCGCGGCGAGGTGGGCGGAGAGACTGCGGTCAACGTCGAATACGTCTCCGCCAACCCGACCGGACCCATGCATGTCGGTCATTGCCGCGGCGCGGTGTTCGGCGACGCGCTCGCGAACCTGCTTGCCTTCACCGGCTTTGCGGTGACGCGCGAATACTACATCAACGACGCCGGCGCCCAGGTCGACGCGCTCGCGCGTTCGGCCTTTCTGCGTTATCGCGAGGCGCTGGGCGAGGAGATCGGCACCATTCCGGAAGGCCTTTATCCCGGCGATTACCTCAAGCCGGTCGGGACCGCACTCGCGACGGAGTACGGCGCGACGCTAAAGGACAAGCCGGAGGCGGAATGGCTGCCCGTTGTGCGCAATCGCGCCATCGAGATGATGATGGCGCAGATCCGCGACGACCTCAGGTCGCTCAACGTCGTGCAGGACGTCTTTTTTTCCGAGCGTTCGCTCATTGAAGGCGCGCGCGATCAGGTGGGCGAAACCATCGCCGCGCTGCGGCGCGCCGGTTACGTATACGAGGGGCGCCTGCCGCCGCCCAAAGGGGCGCCGGTCGAGGATTGGGAGGATCGCGAGCAGACGCTGTTTCGCGCCACCGCCTTCGGCGACGACGTCGACCGGCCGCTGATGAAATCGGACGGCAGCTACACCTATTTCGCGTCCGACATCGCCTATCACAAGAACAAGGTCGATCGCGGCTTCCGCAGCCTGATCGACGTGTGGGGCGCCGATCACGGCGGCTACGTCAAACGCGTGCAGGCCGCGGTCAATGCGGTGCGGGCCATCACCAATGCGCAGACCGCCGATCTCGACGTCAAGATCGTGCAACTGGTGAAGCTCTTGCGCGGGGGTGAGCCGGTGAAAATGTCGAAACGCGCCGGCGCGTTCGTGACGTTACGCGAAGTCGTGGACGAGGTCGGCAAGGACCCCGTGCGCTTCATGATGCTCTACCGCAAGAACGACGCGGTGCTCGATTTCGACTTGGCCAAGGCGATCGAGCAGTCCCGCGACAACCCGGTGTTTTACGTCCAGTACGGCCATGCCCGCTGCCAATCCGTCTTCCGCAACGCGCGCGAGGTCGTCCCCGACTTGCCGAGCGAACCGGCGGCGCGCGCATCGATGCTCGCGGCTGCGCCGCTCGATCGGCTCGATGATACCGGCGAGCTCGCGCTGATGCGGCGGCTTGCGCTTTATCCGCGCTTGATCGAAGCGGCGGCTCTCGCCCATGAGCCGCACCGCATCGCCTTTTACCTCTTTGATCTTGCAAGTGATTTCCACACGCAGTGGAATCGCGGAAAAGACGTGTCATATTTACGCTTCATTATCCAGAATGATCCACAAATGACCATGGCGCGTCTTGCGCTGGTGCAGGGCGTTGTCACCGTTCTCGCGTCAGGACTAGGGCTGCTCGGCGTCGAAGCCCCCGACGAGATGCGTTAGCTCGCTCACTGGAGCTTCGCCCGGCCAATCGAGTCCGACGCCAACACCGGAAGCGTGATGAGTATGGCGGACGACAACAGGCTGCGATCCTATCGTACCAATGATCCCTATGGCCGCGCCGCCGAGCCGGCACAGCCGGCGGCAAACATTCGCGATCCGCTGGCCGAGCTTGCGCGGCTGCTCGGGCAGGGCGACCCGTTTGCCGACTTCGGGCAAGCCACCCGGAACTCGCGGGAGGCGCACGACGCCCCGGCGACCGCACCGGCCGACTGGCAGGGTGCAGCGGCGCGTGAGCCGCAATTTGCTGCCGGCGATTCAAGTCAGCGTTGGGCGGACTATTCGGCAGCACCGGAGAGCTCCGAGAGCCGTTTCCATGACGACGCAGATCCCACAGCCGACCATCAGAGCGGTTATTACGCCGATGAGCGGGCGGCGGTCGACGGCCGTCAGGAGCCCGAGTATTACGAGGGACACGACGTACCGCTCGATCCACATGAAGACGCGATGTACGACGACCCGCCGCGCGCCCGGCGCAGCCGGCTCGCCACCGCGCTCACGATCATCGGTTGCGCGGTCCTCGGCACCGCCGGCGCCTACGCCTTCCGCAGCTATTACGGCAGTCCCAGCGCGACACAGGCGCCGCCGGTGATCACGGCGGATACGTTCACGTCGACAAAAATCGTCCCGGCCGGCGATCCGCAATCGGGCAAGGCCGTCCAGGATCGCCTGGCGAACGTCGACAAGGAACAGATCGTCTCCAAGCAGGAAGAGCCGGTCGCGCTCAAGGATCTTGCCAACCAGGCCGGCTCGCGCGTGGTGCCGCCGGCGCCGGCCGCGCCGGGACAGGGCGCCTCGGCAGCACAACCATCGGCAGGAGCGTCAAGCGGATCGAACGAGCCGAAGAAGATCCGCACGGTAACCATTCGCACCGATGCCGGCGATATGAGCGGCAGGCCAGTGACTAATCAGGCCGCTCTCGCGCAGGCCGCGCCAGCGCCCGCTGCGACGGCGCCGCGCCAGGCCGCGACGCCGGCCGCTCCGAAAGCCGCGCCAGCGCGCAACGGCGGCCCGATCTCGCTCGAGCCGCAGGGCGAGCCGGCCGCGGCAACACGCACGCGCACGGCAGCGGCGCCGCCGATTGCCACTCGCGCCGCGCCTGAGACGACGGAGAGCACATTGGATGGCTTCATGGTGCAGCTGTCCTCGCAAAAGAGCGAGGCCGAGGCGCAATCGTCCTTCCGCAGCCTGCAGGCCAAGTTTCCCAACGAGCTTGGCGGCTTGGCGCCGGTCGTTCGCCGCGCCGATCTCGGCAGCAAAGGAGTCTTCTACCGGACCATGGTTGGACCCTTTGCATCGGCGCAAGAGGCCAGCCAGTTCTGCGCGAATTACAAGGCCGCCGGCGGCCAATGCGTCGTTCCGAACAACTGAGCTGCGCTTGACGCTCGCGTCAGGCGCGGCCTAATCCGCGCCAATGGCGGTACGCGCTTTCATCATCGGTCTTGCGGGCACGACATTGACGCCCGTCGAGCGTGCGTTCCTGCGCGAGCGCGAGCCGTGGGGCTTCATCGTCTTCGCGCGCAACATCGAAACACCCGCGCAGCTGAGACGCCTGATCGCCTCCGCTCGTGATGCAGCCGGTCGCGACGCACCCGTCCTCGTCGACCAGGAAGGCGGTCGCGTGCAACGTCTCGGCCCGCCGCATTGGCCGTCCTATCCTCCGGGGGCCACCTACGGCCGCCTTTACGATCGCAACGCGGCGGAAGGGACGAGAGCCGCATATCTCGGTGCCCGCCTCATCGCCGCCGACCTCGTCAGCGTGGGCATCGACGTGGATTGCCTGCCGATTGCCGATGTGCCGGCGAGCGGCGCCGACCCCGTGATTGGCGACCGGGCTTACGGGATCAGCGCGGAGAAGGTCGCTGTGCTGGCGCGCGCCGCGGCCGACGGGCTGCTGGCTGGTGGAGTTCTGCCGGTGCTCAAGCACATTCCCGGACACGGCCGTGCCACGACGGATAGCCACCGCGCGCTCCCTGTCGTCGAGGCCGACGAGGACACTTTGAGGAGGACCGACTTCGCCGCTTTCCGGCCGCTTGCCGATCTCCCGCTGGGGATGACCGCCCATGTCGTCTATACGGCTATCGATCCTATTGCCCCGGCCACGACTTCGGTCACTCTGGTCCGGGATGTGATTCGGGGCTGGTTGGGGTTTGCCGGTCTGCTGATGAGTGACGATATTTCCATGGGAGCCTTGTCCGGCTCGATCGAGGAACGCGCGCGGGCAGCGATAGGGGCGGGCTGTGACGTGGTCCTCCATTGCAGCGGGGACATCGACGAGATGCAGGCGGTTGCATCGGCGGTGCCCTTGCTCACCGGTGACGCCGCGGCCCGAGCGGATGCGGCGCTGCGCCGGCGAGGACAGGTTCCAAAGGACGATATTGCGGCGCTGCGTGCCGAATGGACGGCGCTGATCAATGAAGGTGCAGCCGCCCGGAGGGCGACCTCATGAACTCCGACGAAGCCCAGTTCGAAACCGACCTTGCGGCCGACCGCGCAAGCGGCGAACCGGCACTGGTCGTCGATGTCGAGGGCTTCGAAGGCCCGCTCGATCTTTTGCTCGCGCTTGCCCGCCAGCAGAAGGTCGATCTCGCCAAGATCTCGATTCTGGCGCTCGCCGATCAGTATCTCGCCTTCATCGAGGAGGCGCGCAAGCTCCGGCTCGAGCTGGCGGCCGACTATCTCGTGATGGCCGCGTGGCTCGCCTATCTGAAATCGCGGCTGTTGCTGCCCGAGACCAACGCGCCCGAAGGCCAGAGTGCCGAGGACATGGCGGTCGCCCTGGCGCTGCGGCTCAAGCGTCTGGAAGCCATCCGCGACGTTGCCGAGCGCCTGTTCGGCCGCCCGCGGCTCGATCGCGACGTGTTCCGGCGTGGCCAGCCCGAGCCGATCGCGCACATCAAGCACCCGCAATATACCGCAACGCTCTACGACTTGCTCTCGGCTTACGCGCAGCAACGGCAAAAGACAGCGCTCGCCCATGTGCGTGTCGCCAAGCGCACGGTTTGGTCGTTGGCCGAGGCGCGTGAAGCGATCGAGCGGCTGATCGGCCAGTCATCCGACTGGGCGCGGCTCGACGAATTTCTCGTGTCCTATGTCGTCGAGCCGTCGTTCGCGCCGACGGTGTTCGCATCGAGCTTCGCCTCCACGCTCGAGATGGTGCGTGAGGGCGTGATGGAAGTGCACCAGCAGGGGGCGTTTGCGCCGCTCTATGTGCGCAAGCGTCAACCGCCGGAAAGTGAAGTGGCCGATAACGGCGTGGCGGCGCCGCCGGCAGAGGACAAGGGGTAGAGGAGGCCAGCAATGCCGAGGTTGAAAGTGGTCGTGCCGGACGACGAGCCGGAGCAGGCGGAGGAGGTGCGAGCCGAGGAGCTTCGGCTGTTGGAAGCGATGCTGTTCGCCTCCGCCGAGCCGCTCGACGAGAAGTCGCTGGCGGAGCGGCTGCCGCAAGGCACCGATGTCCACGCGGCGCTGTTGCGGCTGCAGGAAGACTACGCCACGCGCGGAGTGCATCTCGTTCGCATCGGCGGGAAGTGGACCTTCCGCACCGCGAACGATCTCTCCTGGCTGTTGAGCAAAGAAACGGTGGAGACGCGCAAGCTCTCGCGCGCGGCCATCGAGACCTTGGCGATCATCGCCTATCACCAACCGGTGACACGGGCGGAAATCGAGGAGATCCGCGGAGTGACCACCTCCAAGGGCTCGGTCGATGTCTTGCTCGAGACCGGCTGGATCCGTCCGCGCGGGCGGCGCAAATCTCCCGGACGGCCGGTGACCTACGGCACCAGCGAGGCATTCCTGTCGCATTTCGGGCTCGATGCAGTAAGTGACCTGCCGGGACTCGAGGAACTCAAAGGCTCGGGCCTGCTCGACGGACGCCTGCCGCCCGGCTTCTCGGTGCCGATGCCGTCCGACGATCCAGCGTTGCGCGACGACGAGGATCCGCTCGAGCCCGGGGAGCTCGATCTTGGCCTTGCGCCGCCGCGGGAGCGCACCGGCGAGGAGTAGTCACCAGCTTCCCGCGCACGTAACAGGGCTTGTGAGGTCGCGGTCCGGAACACGAGGTTAATGCGGCGAAAGGCCGCTCAACTCAGCGGTTCCGACGGCCCGCCGGGCACGATGGCGGGCGTGCGACAGCGTGTACGAGCGGGCGGACTCCTTGTTTTTGCTCGGCACGAAGCCTAGTTTCCAGGTCAAAGCCGACAGACGAGGCGGGCGTGCAGTCTCGTCGACGCGGAGGATGTGCGCATGGGTTCAATGAGCATTTGGCACTGGATCTTGGTTTTGGGCGTCGCCCTTCTGCTGTTCGGCGGACGCGGCAAGATCTCCGAGCTGATGGGCGATTTTGCCAAGGGTATCAAATCGTTCAAGAAGGGGTTGACGGAAGAGGAAAAAGCCGAGACCGAACCGCCCAAGGCCGACCCCAAGACCATCGATCATCAGCCTGCGCCCGCTCCTCAGCATGCGCCGACGGCCACCGTCGCGCAAACGGAGACGCACAAGGCCGGCTGAGCGTTCGCCGCGGCAACAGCCGGCGGATGGGATCGGAGGGGCGTTCTGCGCCGCTCGGAGTTAAGCCTCCATGTTTGAAATCGGTTGGGGCGAGCTTCTGATCATCGGCGTCGTCGCGCTGATCGCGATCGGGCCGAAGGAGCTGCCCGGCGTGCTGCGCACGCTGGGGCAATGGATGAGCAAGCTGCGGCGCATGGCGTCCGAGTTCCAAAGCCAGTTCCACGAGGCGATGCGCGAAGCGGAGATGGCCGACCTCAAGAAGCAGGTCGACGACATGACGAGCCAGGCGCAGAGCTATGCGTCGTTCGATCCCGTCGCCGAGGTCCGCCGCGAGTTGGATAGCACGCAGCAGCAGATCGAGAGCGCCATGGTCGACAAGCCGACGGAGGCTTCGCCGGTCGCGGCGGAGCCGAGCGCCGCGCCCGCTGGCGCCGCGCCGGTAATTGCCCCCAGCACGGATGTCGCGGCGCCGTCCTCTGCGCCGAGTGAGCCGGCAACCCCCGGTGCTGATGCCGCCAAGCCCGATGGCAAGCCCGCATGAACCGCGAGGACGAAGAGAAGGAGATCGAGGCGACCAAAGCGCCGCTGATGGAGCACTTGATCGAGCTGCGCTCGCGGCTGATCAAGGCGGTGATCGCCTTTGCCATCGCCTTTGTCGGCTGCTTCTTCTTCGCCAAGACGATTTACAACGTGCTGACCTGGCCATTCGTTTGGGTCGCGGGCCCGGAAAACTCGAAGTTCATCTATACCGGCCTGCTCGAGTATTTCGTCGTCCAGCTCAAGCTCGCGATGTTCGGAGCGGCCTTCATATCGTTCCCGGTGGTGGCGACGCAGATCTACATGTTC
>JBJMTU010000151.1:0-3939 GCA_045811545.1 Xanthobacteraceae bacterium
AGAAGAGCCACCTATCGTGCTCGACATGGCGCCGACGGTTGCCGCTTTCGGCAAGGTGCGCCTGAAGATGCAGCGCGGCGAGGAAATGCCGGTCGGCTGGATGATCGGCCGCGACGGCAAGCCGCTCACCGATCCCAAGCGCGCGGAGGAGGGCCTGCTCCTGCCGATCGGCGATTACAAGGGCTACGGCCTGAGCCTGATCGTGGGCCTATTGGCCGGTACGCTCAATGAGGCCGCTTTCGGGCGTGAGGTCGTCGATTTCGTCAAGGAGCCGGGCCGGGCCACAAATACCGGTCATGCGATCGTGGCGCTGTCGGTCGAGGCCTTTGCGCCGGCTGCCGCATTCAAGCGCCAGGTCGATGCAGCGGTGCGCGCCATGCGAGCCGCCCGACGCTTGCCCGGGGTCGACCGCATCTGGCTGCCCGGAGAACAGAGCCATCTCAAGCGGCAGGATCGGACGAAGAACGGCATTCCCATGCCTAAGTCATTGCGCGACGGCCTCGATGCGGCCGCGCGCGAGCTTGGCATTGCACCACTCGGTTGAATTCGTGTCCGATCGGAACCCCGTCGGCGTCATCGGCATCGGCCTCTTGGGTCAGGCATTCGTGCATCGCCTGCGCGGCGCCGGCTTCGAGATCATGGGCTTCGATGTCGATGCCGCCAAGAATGCCAAGCTCGCGGAGTTCGGCGGCTGCGCTGCCGCCTCGGTTGCCGACCTCGCGCGGCGCTGCGATCCCATCGTGCTTGCGGTGTTCAGCACCGATCAGGTCGAGGACGTCATCGAAAGAGAATTATTGCCGGTTTTGGGCAACGGCTCCCGCAAGGTCGTCCTGTGTGCGAGCACCTGCGACCCTGACCGCATCGCAGCATTGGGAGAACGCGTTGCGAGGCGGGGGCTGCGCCTCTTGGAAACGCCGGTATCGGGGGCGAGCGGGCAGGTCAGCCGCGGCGAGGGCGTCGGGCTGATCGGTGGCGACGGCGATGTCGTGCGTGCAGTGGAGCCGATCTTGCGCGCGCTGTTTGCGAGCTATTTCCACATCGGCAAGGTCGGAGACGGCGGGCGCGCCAAACTTGCCGTGAATCTGATTCTCGGGCTCAACCGATTGGCACTGGCCGAAGGCCTGGTGTTCGCTGAGAGACTTGGACTGGACCCTGAGGCGTTTCTCAAGGTCGTCCGCGGCTCGGCCGCCTATTCACAGGTCATGGACATCAAGGGTTGCAAGATGATCCGCGGCGAATTCGCGGCCGAGGGCCGCATCACGCAGCATCTCAAGGACGTGCATCTCATGCTCGAACAGGCCGAGCGAGTGAAGCAGCGGCTTCCGCTGCTCGAAATCCATGCCGACGTCTTGGACGCGTGCGTGCGCCAAGGCGAGGGAAATTTGGACAACAGCGCAGTCATCAAAGAGATCAGGCGGCGAACGCGTTCTTGAGCGCGGAGAACTGCAGTCACAACGGAGTAGCGCGATGAGCGAGGGAGAGGTGCGCTTGAGCCGTCAGGATGAGATCGCCACGGTGATCTTCGACCGGCCCGCGGCGCGCAATGCCATGACATGGCGCATGTACGAGCAGCTCGGCGAGGCCTGCGCGCGGATGCGCAGCGAAGACGGGCTGCGCGCGGCGGTGTTTCGCGGCGCCGGGGGCAAGGCCTTCATCGCCGGCACCGACATCGCGCAGTTCGAAACTTTCCGCAGCGGCGACGACGGCATCTCCTATGAAGAGAAGATGGAGGACATTCTCGGCGGCATCGAAGCGCTGCCGGTGCCGACGCTGGCGGTGATCGAAGGATTTGCCATCGGCGGAGGACTCGCGATCGCGGCGGCGTGCGACCTCCGCATCGCCACGCCCGGCTCGCGCTTCGGCGTACCGATCGCGCGCACCCTCGGCAATTGCCTGTCGATCGCCAATTACGCGCGGCTCGTGTCCGCGCTCGGAGTTTCGCGCGCGAAACGCGTGCTGTTGCTGGCCGAGAATCTCTCGGCCGAGGAGGCGCTGGCGGCCGGCTTTCTCACGGAGATCGTACCGACGGAGGAGCTCGACCGGCGCGTTGGCGAATTGTGCGCGCGGCTGGCGCAGCATGCGCCCATCACCATGCGCGTGAGCAAGGAGGCGATCCGCCGGCTGCTGCACGCAGGTTTGCCGGACGGGGACGATCTCGTGCGCGCGTGCTATGGCAGCGACGACTTTCGCCGCGGCGTCCAGGCCTTCGTGAATAAACGCGAGCCGCAATGGATGGGAAGCTGAGAGCCGGCGAGTGGGCTGTCCTGTACGCCGCTTAGAGCCTAACTATGGGCATGAAGGGCGCTAACAAATGGTTCCGTTCGAGAAACAGAGCATCACGGTCATCCGACAGAGCAAGGTCGGCGTCGATACCAGCTACGAACCGCCGCTGCGGGTGGGCTTTGGCATCAGCGACAAGACCGTTGATGGCGCGAACGCGGTGATGGGGCGCACGGTGCTGGTCCCGGGCGCGGAGCCGAATCCGACGCACTACCACGCCAATAATGACGTCTGCTGGTACATCATGTCCGGTAGGATCCGTTGTATCCAGGCGCGCAGCGATTGCAGCGATCGCCGTGAGGTCATTCTGGAGGCCGGCGATTTCGTCTACATCCCGAGTGGGGCGCTCCATGTCATTTCCAATGCTTCTCAGACGGAGGAGGCCTCGCTCATCTTCTGCTATATCGGCGTGCCGAACGTGGAGGCCTCCGGCAACGTATGGCTGCGCAAAGAGCACGACGCGTTCGTGACGCCGGGATCCTGATTGGATAACTCATGATCGACGCGCATCATCATTTCTTGTGGACCGGGCGGCATACCTATACGTGGCCGGATCAGGTCGGTGATCGCCTGGCGCGTGACTTCACGCCCGACGATCTGCGCCCGGAACTCTCCCGCTGCGGCATCAAGGGAACCGTACTGGTTCAGGTGCTGCATCAGGTCGGCGGCGAGACCGAGGAGTGTCTCGATCTCTGTAAGGAGGTGAACTTCGTGCGGGGTGTGGTCGGCTGGGTGCCGCTCGCCGATCCCGACGCCACATCGCGCGCGCTCGAGCGGCTGCGCTCTCGCGGCAAGCTCGTTGGCGTGCGCCATCTCATCAGCAACGAGCCGGATCCGCGCTGGCTACTTCAGGACAGCGTCGTCGAATCGCTCAAGCTGCTCGCGGCCGCGGGGCTGGCCTTCGATGCCATTCCCGTGACCGCGGCGCAGTTCGAGTCCGTGCTCGACGTCGCGGCTCGCCTGCCGGAGCTCAAGATCGTGATCAACCATCTGGGCCGTCCTCCGCTCCCGGAACGGGGCTGGGAGCCGTGGGCGACGCAAGTCGCCCGTGCTGCCGAGCACCGCAACGTCTCGATGAAGCTCTCGATCGGGCTCGACATCATCATGCGCTGGCGCTGGTCGACGGACGAGATCCGGCGCTATAGCGATCACGTGCTCGACCTGTTCAGCTCCAATCGCGTCATGGCGGCAAGCAACTGGCCGGTGATCCTGGTCGGCGCAAGCTATGAGCAGACGTGGCAGGGCATCACCGATCTTGTCGCGGCGCTTTCGGTCGACCAACGCCACGCGATCATGGGAGGCACCGCGGAGCGGGTCTATGGACTGTGATGTCTAGCGTCGCGCGATCGACACGGCCTTGCCAATGCTGCCCGATTGCGATTCCGGACGCGTTGCGCCGCCGCCGGGAAAGATCAACGACTTGATAACCACCGGGACGGCGCCGGAATGGGGCAGCATGCTGCCGATGTCGATATAATCGAATTCCTTGAGCTCGAGGCCATCGACGGAGACAATCGCATTGTCGAGTTGCATTTCCTCGCGCAGATGAATTCCCATGAGGCCGCCGACATCGCCGTCGCCCGCCAGCACGAGCGGGTGGCCGTCCGCGAGGATCTCCGCAAGGCCATCGGTCAGACCGCGGCAGAATGCGTCGAGCCG
>JBJMTU010000152.1:0-15784 GCA_045811545.1 Xanthobacteraceae bacterium
CGTTGCGCGCGGAATTTCACCGTTACGCAGAGTGGAGCTGAGGGAGGACTTGCCCAAACGAGGCGCGTGTGCTCCCAACTTATGCTTGCGCCGCCTGCGGACGTGGCTTGTAATGGCGGGGTCCGGGTCCGTTCAACGTGCACGAGTAAAAATGAGCACAGCGACTTGGCAATAAGTCTCGCGGGAAGGGGCCCGCGAGCGAGAAAATGGAACAACGACAATGGCGGCAGACCGCTCACAAAATCTTCAGGACACCTTCCTCAACCACGTCCGCAAGAACAAGACCCCGCTCACGATTTTCCTAGTGAACGGGGTGAAGCTCCAGGGCGTTGTAACCTGGTTCGATAACTTCTGCGTGCTCCTGCGACGCGACGGGCATTCGCAGCTCGTCTACAAACACGCGATTTCGACCATCATGCCGGGTCATCCGATCCAGCTGTTCGAAGGCGCCGACGAGGCGCCCGCCGCGGAAAAGGTCTGATTGGAACCGCGCCGGTTCGATAGCACCACCGACCGACTGAGCCCGCCAGAGGGCCGGGAGACCGGACGCGCGCTCGTCGTCGAGCCGCATCTGCGCTCCCGACCGACCGTCCCGGACGCGCGCGCCAAAGCCATGCTGCGTTCGCCCGATGCCAGGCTCGACGAAGCCGTTGGACTCGCTCGTGCCATCGATCTCAACGTGGTCTCTTCCGGTATCGTGCCGCTCGGCGGCATTCGCCCGGCGACCTTCATTGGCAAGGGTAAGGTCGAAGAGATTGCCGGCCTCGTCAAAACCGATGATGCGGGGATCGTGGTGATGGACTGCGCGCTCTCGCCGGTGCAGCAGCGCAATCTCGAAAAAGCCTGGGGCGCCAAGGTGCTCGATCGCACCGGATTGATATTGGAAATCTTCGGTCGCCGCGCTCGCACCCGCGAAGGCGCGCTACAGGTCGAGTTGGCACATCTCACTTACCAAAAGAGCAGGCTCGTGCGCTCATGGACTCACCTCGAGCGCCAACGTGGCGGCTTCGGCTTTCTCGGCGGGCCCGGTGAGACCCAGATCGAAGCCGATCGGCGTATGATCGAGGAACGCATCGCCCGCATCGAGGCGGAACTCGACAAGGTCAAGCGCACGCGCAAGCTCCATCGTGACAGCCGCAAGCGCGTGCCGTATCCCATCGGAGCGCTCGTGGGCTACACCAATGCCGGCAAATCGACCGTGTTCAACCGGTTGACACGAGCCAGCGTGCTCTCCGCGGACATGCTGTTCGCGACCCTCGACCCCACACTGCGCGCGGTCGATCTACCGAACGGATTGCGCGTCATCTTGTCAGACACCGTCGGCTTCATCTCGGATTTGCCGACGATGCTGGTCGCCGCGTTTCGCGCCACGCTCGAAGAGGTGGTCGAAGCCGACCTCATCCTGCACGTCCGCGACGTCTCACACGAGGATGCCGAAGCCCAGTCGCTCGACGTCGAAGACGTCTTGTCGCAACTGGGCATCGCAGGGCGGGACGACGGACGCCTGCTGGAGGTTTGGAATAAGATCGACCGGCTGGATCGTGATGCGCGAGTTCGCTTGCGCAACCACGCCGAACGTCAACCGGAAGGGCGGCGTCCGGTGCTGGTCTCGGCGCAAAGCGGGGAGGGGCTCGAGCGCCTCGCCGCCGAGATCGAGCGGCGGCTCGCCACGCGGCGAGTGACCCTCGATTTCGTTCTCGACGCCGCCGATGGCGCAGGCTTGAGCTGGCTCCATCGCCACACCGAGGTCATGACCCGGGTGTTGCGCGAGGACGGCGCGCTCGCCGTTACCGTTCGCGCCGATCCTGCCAACGCGCAGAAGGCGCGGGCGAGGTTCGCTCCGTCCCACGCGCGCCCGCATTGACGGGCCGCCCGCGCGGACACGTCGCGAGCAGCTCAGTATTTCTCGATGCCCTTGATCTCCACGATGCGGCTCCAGCGCGCCGCATCCCGCTCGACATGGTCTTGCATCTGCTCGGGCGTGGACGGAATGGGAATGTTTCCGACCATCGCCAGCTTGTCGCGAATGTCCGGCAGCTTGAGGATGTCGCCGACTTCCCGATTCAGCCGGTCGATGATTGGCCGCGGCGTTCCGCCGGGAGCGGCAAGGCCGAGCCAAGACATGACCTCGAAGCCGGGCAGCGTCTCGGCGATGGTCGGGATATCGGGCTCCAGCACAAAGCGCGTGCGGGACGACACCGCCAATCCGCGCAGCGTGCCGCCGTTGATTTGCGAGAATGCGATCGTGCCGGTCTCGATCATGACGTCGAGCCGACCACCCAACAGATCCTGCACGATTTGGGTGTTGCCCCGGTAGGGAATGCCGCGCAGCGAGGTGCCGGCCTCCACATTGATCAGTTCGCCGGTCAGATGGTGCACGCTGCCGGGCAGGTTCATCCCATAGGTAATGTTGAATGGGGCCGCCTTGGCGCGGGCGATGAGATCAGCAAAAGATTTGATCGGCGAATTGGGAGCGGTCGCGATCACCATGGGGTAGCCCGACACCAAGGTGATGAAGGCGAAATCCTTGATCGGATCGTACGGCAACGATTTGGCGACCGCAGCGCGGGCGGAAAACGCTCCGGTCAACATGCTGACGATATAACCGTCGGGCGGCGCCTTGGCGACAGCGTTCCAGGCGGCTACGCCGGTGTTCGCCGAATTTTCGACCAGCACGGACTGGCCGAGCCGCTCGCTGAGCTTTTCGGCGAGCAGCCGGCTGACAAAATCCGGACTGCCGCCTGCCGGCGTCCCGGTTACGATCCTGATCGGGCGCGCTGGCCATTGCTGGGCGGCGGCCGGAATAGTCGGGATTACGGCCAGCGCGACGGCGAGAAGGCGAGAGAGCATTCGCATGCGATGGATACGGGTTGATCCTTAGGCGCGGCCGCCAGCAACCGCGGGGACAGCGCTCCAAGCCACGACGTTTCGTCAGCGCGAGGTGCCGGAGCGTGGCGCTTGTTCGGCAGCTTTGGCCTCGTTCCACAGCTCATCCATTTCCTCGAGCGTCGCCCCGTGGGGGGACTTGCCGCGATCCGCGAGCGCGCGTTCGATCGCCGCAAAACGGCGCGCGAATTTATGATTGGTGGCGCGCAGCATCGCTTCCGGATCGGCCCCGAGGTGGCGCGCAAGGTTGACCACCGCGAACAGGAGATCGCCGACCTCCGCCGCGGCCGTCGCGCGATCGCCTGCCGCCAACTCGCGCTCGATCTCGTCCGCCTCTTCACGGATCTTGGCGAGCACCGCGCGGGGATCGTTCCAATCGAAGCCGACTTTGCCCGCCTTGGCCTGTAGTTTCAGCGCGCGGGTGAGGGCAGGGAGCGCGACCGCAACGCCGGCGAGGGCGCTCTCCTCGCCGTTCGGCTTGCCAGCCTTCTCGGCCCGCTCCGCCGTCTTGATGCGTTCCCACAGACCCTCGACCGCCTTGGGCGTGAGACCTCGCGTCTCGCCGAACACATGTGGATGGCGCCGCACGAGCTTTGCGGTGAGACGTTCGACCACGTCGGCAAAATCGAACGCGCCTTGCTCCTGCGCCATGCGGGCGTGGAAGACGACCTGGAGTAGGAGATCGCCCAGTTCATCACGCAAGTCGTCGAGGTCGCCGCGCGCAATGGCATCGGCGACCTCGTAAGCCTCCTCGATCGTGTAAGGAGCAATGGTCTCGAACGTCTGCTCGAGGTCCCACGGGCAGCCGCTGCCCGGCGTGCGCAGCGCCGCCATGATTTCGAGCAGCCGGGCGATGTCGCGCGAAGGATCCATCGCAAGATCGAGGAGGGGAAGGACAAGACGACGACGCGGACCATACAATGCTTGCCGCTGCCTGTCTCACCTGCTTCCCGCGGCCCTCCTGAGACGGCGCCGGCCGCGACACTGCCAACAGCGGACAGCGCTTAATGGCCGGTCCGCTCCGCTTGACGGCTCGCCTCGAATAGGAACCAGCAGCGCTTTTCTGCTTCGTCGATAAAGACTTCGAGGAAGCTTGCCGTCGCCACGTCCTCGTGCTCGTCGGCGACTTCGTGCGCCTTGCGCATGTGCTGGATCTGAGCCTTGTTGTCGTTCATCAACTCGAGCAGCATGTCGATCGCAGGCACGTAGTTCTTGTCGTTGTCCTTGATCCGTTGCAGCTTGGCGATATGCCCGATCGAGCGAATGGTGGTGCCGCCGATCCTGCGCACCCGTTCGGCCAGAATGTCGATGCTGTTTTCCAACTGGCCGGCCTGCTCGTCGAGCAGAAGGTGGTAGTCGCGGAAATGCGGTCCGCTCACGTGCCAATGGAAATTCTTGGTCTTCAGATAAAGCGCGAACGTGTCGGCCAGGAGCGCATTGAGCGCGGCCGATATCTCGCGGACGGCGTCGGGCGCAAGGTCGGTCGGCGTATCGAGCCTTGCCGGGGCGGTGCGCGTTTCGAGTTTTCTGACCTTGGTGCTCACGGGGCTACCTCGTTCTTGGGAGGGAATGCATACTAACGCCCAAGGGCGGTGAGCCGCCCTCGTTATTTCAACAGATACAGATATTCGTCAGATGCGAAGCCCTGGCGACGGGAGATTCGCATAAGAGATATTATGGAACATTAATCCCCGGTTGAAGTTCGCCCGGCAAGTATCTGATCGGACAGGCACATCCCGACAGGCGCCCGCGAAACGCGCCATGGAGCAAGTCGCCCTTCGCGCGGTCGGCGTTAGCCGAGTGCGGCGTCGGGCATGAGGACCTTCAGGCCATCGAAGGCGGGTTCGACATGCGGCGGCAGCTTGCTGCGCAAGTCGTCGTAATCGAGATCAGAATGCAGATTGGTCAGGATCGCGCGGGTGGGCTTGATGCGGGCGATCCAACCAAGCGCGTCATCGACGCTGAAATGGCTCGGGTGCGGCCGGTAGCGCAGCGCGTCCACAATCCAGACCTCGGTACCGGCCAGCGCAGCGATGCTGGCCTCTGGCAGCCCATTGAGGTCGCAGGAATAGGCGAGACGCCCGAAACGGAACCCCAGCGAAGGAATATCGCCATGCTCCTGCAGGACCGGTAACGCGGTGATCGGGCCGCCCTCGCCGTCAACGGTGATGGATTGGCCGGGCTGCAGCCGGTGCTCGCTCACGATCGGCGGGTATTCGCTGCCCACAGGCGCCTCGAAGCAATAGCCGAAGCGGCCGCGCAGCGCCTTCGATGTGGGCTCGTCCAGATAGACGTCGACCCGCCGGCGGCGGTGGATGAAGAGCCCACGTAGGTCGTCGATGCCGTGGGTGTGGTCGGCGTGCTCGTGCGTGAAGAGCACCGCGTCAAGCCAGTCCACCTCGGCCTCGAGAAGCTGCTCGCGCAGGTCGGGAGGGGTATCGACCAACACCCGGGTGACGCCGGCCCCGTTACGCCGCTCAACCAAGAGCGAGGTACGCCGCCGGCGATTTTTGGGATTGCTCGGATCGCAGGCGCCCCAGCCGAGTGCCGGCCGCGGCACGCCGCCAGAGGAGCCCGAGCCGAGGATCGTGAAGCTCGCCGTCATGGCGCCATGCGCTCGAGCTTACGCAGACTGCCTGAGCGTATCCGCGCCGGCCGCCTGGGGCGGAACTTTGCGGAACAGGCGAAAAAAGGTCTCGCTCGTCTGCCGGGCAATCATCTCCGGCGAGACGCCGCGGACTTCGGCCAGGACCTTGGCGGTCTCGACCACATAGGCCGGCTCATTGCGCTTTCCCCGATAGCGACCGGGGGCGAGATAGGGCGCATCCGTCTCGATGAGGATACGATCCGCCGGCAGGCTTTGCGCGATGGCGCGCAGCTCGTCCGACCCCTTGAAAGTTATGATCCCGGTAAACGAGACGAAGAGACCGAGCGCAATCGCGCGACGCGCGAGATCATGGCCGCCGGTGAAGCAATGCAGGATGGCGGGGAAAGCGCCCCTCCCCGTTTCCTCCTCCAATATTCGCGCCATGTCCTCGTCCGCCTCGCGCGAATGAATGATGAGCGGCAGGCCGGTTGCGCGCGCGACGGCGATGTGATTGCGAAAGCCTTGTTCCTGCGCCGCGTGCGGGCTTCGCTCGTAGTGATAATCGAGCCCGGCTTCTCCGATTGCGACCACTTTGGGATGACGCGTTCGGTCGATCAGCTCGTCGACGCCGATGTCGAGCTCTTCGTGCGCGTAATGGGGATGCGTGCCGAGCGAGCAGTAGACGTCGGGAAAGCGCTCGGCGATGCCGAGCACCTCGGCATGTCGTTTGACTCGCGTCGAGATGGTCACGATGCGCGCAATGCCGGCTGCTTGCGCGCGGGCAACCACGGCGTCGAGCTCGTCGGCAAAATCGGGGAAATCGAGATGGCAGTGGCTGTCGATCAGCATGGTTCGTGACGGCGTGTTCGCGGGCGAGACGGCGTGAGACGCGGTGCGAGGGTAGGGGGTCGGCGCCGGGCCACAAACGGGGCCACGACGCTCCCTCCCCCTCGCCTCGCCTTCGGTAACGTCCGGCCGACGCCGGGGCAAGAGCCGCCCTCGCCGCGCTCGGCTCGAGACTTCCAGCACGCGAGCGGCGCCGCGTTCCAAAGCATGCTTTTCTGGTTCGAACGAAGGCACCAAAATTGGGCAGAGTGCCTCCAGCGGGCGACCTAGGGGCGGCGACAGGCCTCGGGCAAATTCAGTGGACCGCTCTCACGCTACCGAGGATTGCGCTGGAGCCTCCGCACCGCTGACGCTCGAACCTAACAACTGAATCGCGCTTTTGGATGAGACGCCCAATGCCGCCTGCGCCTGCGATTTGCAACGCTTGGGCAGCGAGGAACAAGTGTTTGGCAGAAAATAACAAGTCCCAATGCAGGGCCCGAGCGACTAAGAACCGATACGATCTTGCCTGGCATTTTGCGCCCGACCAACGCTTCGTGGCCTGAGCGCGAGCAGCTGGTCCGGCCCTTGCAGAAGGTCGTCGTGCGGCGCCTAGCGGCGGCGCGTCCAGAGGGAGGAGGACTCCATGACCGTCTCGCTTCTACTTCTTACGCAGCCGTCTTCGCGATGCCAGATCGCTCCGGCGTCGCACCACTTTTCATTCAGCTTCCGTTCATCTACAACACTCCATAGAACAAGTTGTGCGCTCCCCGAAGAGCGCCGTTGGGGAATAGCGCTGCTTGCCACCAGAGGGACCTCCAGGGACGCGTCGGCCCATCGCTCGGAGCCGCAGCCGGTTCGTGGCCGTGCGGGCATTGTTGCGAGCGCGTCGGGGCTTGCCCGCGTGAATCCGCGCCGGCGCGGAGAACCGATAGATAAATCGTCGTCCTTCGGATCGCGATTAAGGTCGGTTGAATTCATAAGCGCGCTGAATTTCGCTCGACCTGGAAAAACCAGTCCCAACCCTCCCGACTTCGCAAGGCTGTCACATAGCCAGGGTCAACGGCGTCCAGAGTAGTGCTATGGGTCATGGCATGGAGTTTGGCTCGGGCTATGCGGCAACCCCGCCGGGCGGCGTCGCACATGTCCGAAGCGTCGACGACCCGCCCGTCGCGCTCCAACGTTTCGAACGACCGATCGATCGGCCAGCAGTATTGTCCGCTAAGGACGGCACCCTGCGCTGGAAGGAGGGAGAGCAGCTTCATCATCTCCTGGAACAGGCCTGCCTGCGTTTCGCAGAGAACGACGCGGTCGTCACCGACGAAGCAGTCATCACGTATCGCGAGCTAGACAATCGCGCCAACCAAGTCGCCCGGTACTTGATCGACCAGGGCATTGAACCCGGCGACCGGATCGCTCTTCTGTTCGACAAATCGATCGAGACCTATGTCGCGCTGCTGGCGGTGATGAAGGTCAACGCCGCCTATGTGCCACTCGACCCCGGTTTCCCGATGGAGCGCGTTGGCTTCATCCTGGCGGACGCGAACGTCAAAGCGGTCGTGTCGATGTCCAGCTTCGGCGCGCGGCTCGGCGCGTTCGACGTGCGCCACGTTCTTCTCGATACCGCGAAACAGGCCATCGATGCAAAGCCGAGCACGCCCCTCCGCGACGGCGAGGTCAGACCGCGGGTCGATAGGATCTGCTACATCATCTATACGTCGGGGACGACCGGCAGTCCCAAGGGCGTGGTCATCGAGCATCCCAGCATCTGCAACTTCGTCCGGGTTGCGGCGGAGCGGTACGGGTTTGCGCCCGGTGATCGTGTCTATCAGGGCATGACGATCGCCTTCGATTTCTCGGTGGAGGAGATCTGGGTTCCATTGATGGCCGGCGCGACCCTCGTTCCCGGCCCCCCGGGGGCCACGTTGCTCGCAGACGAACTCGCTGATTTCCTGCGGGAGCGAAGGGTCACGTGCCTTTGTTGCTGCCCGACCCTGCTGGCGACGATCGAGACGGAGTTACCCCAGCTCAGGATTTTGCTCGTCGGGGGCGAGGCCTGCCCGCACAACCTGGTGGTCCGGTGGCATCGTGCGGGGCGCACCATCCTGAATTCCTACGGCCCGACCGAGGCTACCGTCACCGCGACGTTGGCAGAGTTGACCCCGGACAAGCCGGTCACGATCGGCCTGCCGCTGCCGACCTATTCAATCGTCATTCTGGATCCGCTGTCGGATCGGGTCGCAGCCGGGGGCGAGCTCGGAGAAATCGGGATCGCCGGTATCGGGCTCGCCGCCGGCTACATGAACCGCGATGACCTGACGCGGAGGAAGTTCATTGCCGATTTCCTGGCAATCCCCAGCAATCCGTCGAACCTGATTTATCGGACCGGCGACCTCGGCCGCTTCAATGAGGACGGGGAGATCGAGTACCACGGCCGGCTCGATACGCAGGTCAAGATACGCGGCTACCGGATCGAACTCATCGAAATCGAATCCGTGTTGCTGGACTTGCCGGAGATCGCGCAGGCGGTGGTGACCACCTATGAGCCTGAGCCGGGAGTTGTCGAGCTCGTGGCCTACTATGCGCTGAAGCAGGACGCATCGATCCTGTCGCGCGGCGAGATCACGCAGCTGCTGCGAAGCCGGCTGCCGACCTACATGGTTCCGCCCTATCTCGAAGAGCTGCCGTTCATTCCGATGACGATCAGCAGCAAGGCGGATCACCGGCAGCTGCCGAAGCCTAAACGGCCGCGCCTCTCCACCGGCACCAAGCTGGTCGCCGCCAAGACCGACAGCGAGCACTTCCTCACGCGCGTGCTGGCCGAGGTCCTGAAGGTCGACCATGTTTCCACGGCAGACCATTTTTTTGATGACCTCGGAGCGAACTCCCTGCTCATGGCACGCTTCTGCGCCCGCATTCGGCAGCGACCGGGCATGTCGAACGTGTCGATGCGCGACATCTATCTGAACCCGACCATCGCCAAACTCGCCGAGCGCCTGCGTCATGGCGCCGGCGAGGCGGTCGTGGCGGCGAATCGAGAGCGGTATCACGTCCCGACCGACCTCGCCTATTACGGATGCGGCGTCCTTCAATTCCTTTTCTATGCCGTCTCCAGTCTGCTCGGCCTGTGGTTCTTCGACGCCGGCCTCGAGTGGACCTATGCAGCGATCGGCAATCCGCTGGAAATCTACCTTCGCGCTGTGGCGTTTGCCGTCGGATCCTTCGTCGTGCTGACCGGTATCCCCATCATCGCGAAGTGGGTCCTGATTGGAACCTGGAAAGCCGAGACCATCCCGATCTGGAGCCTACGCTACTTCCGCTTCTGGGTGGTCAAAACGCTCATTCGCAGCGCGCCCGTGGTGGCCTTTTACGGCAGCCCGATCTACAGCGTCTATCTGCGACTCTTGGGCGCGCGAATTGGACCGAACGTCGTCGTCGAGTGTCGGTTTGTCCCGGTCTGCACCGACCTCATCGCCATCGGCGAGAACACGATTCTCCGCAAGGACTCGATCCTGCTGGGCTACAGGGCCCAAGCCAATTTCATTCATACCGGACCGATCGAGATCGGCAGCAACGCGTTCGTCGGCGAAGCCAGCGTGTTGGACATCCGCACCGTGATGGGGAACAACACGCAACTCGGACATGCCTCGTCCTTGCAGAGCGGTCAGCGCATCCCGGACGGCAAGCGTTATCACGGCTCTCCCGCGCACGAGACGACGTCCGACTACTGTCCGATCGAGACCTTGCCTTGCTCTAGGCTCCGGCGCGGACTTTTCGACGCTGTCCAGCTTTTGGGCCTGTTCGCGGTCGCCTTTCCAATCCCCATCGTGCTGCTGGCCTATTGGGAGCATTACTCCGCCGGGCTCGCGGGCAGCGCCGACGCGCTGACGTGGGGCCTGCTGCTGGTCTCCGTCGCCTCCTTCTTCGGCTCTCTGGCGGCGGCCCTGCTCGCCGTCTGCATCGTCCCGCGGATTTGCCAGCTTTTCCTCCAAACCGGCAAGACCTATTCGCTCTATGGCTTTCACTATCGACTGCAAAAGCTCATCGGACAGTTCAGCAATTCGCGCTTTTTCAATCTGTTGTTCGGCGACAGTTCCGCGATCGTCCACTACATGCGGCTTGTTGGGTGGAATCTGAACAAGGTGGAGCAGACCGGCTCGAACTTCGGCACCAACCAGCAGCACGACAATCCGTTCCTCTGCGACATCGGCAGCGGCACGATGGTCTCCGACGGCTTGTCGATGATCAACATGTACCAGTCGAGCTCATCGTTCCGGCTGGTAAAGACTCGCATCGGCGATCACAATTACCTCGGCAACAATGTCCACTATCCGCCGGATGGGCGCACCGGTGCGAATTGCCTCCTCGGCACCAAGGTGATGATCCCGATCGATGGGCCCGTGCGCGAAAACGTCGGGCTATTGGGATCCCCCTGTTTCGAGATCCCTCGCGTCGTCGACCGGGACAAGACTCTGATGGACGCCTTGAGTGCCGAAACCCGCCGGCAGCGCCTGCGGCAGAAGAACCTCTACAATCTGGTCACCGGCTCGCTGTTCCTGTTCGCTCAGTGGCTGTTCTTCTTCGCCACGCTGGTCGTCTTGCAGTTGGCCCTGCTGAATTATCCGCATTACGGCGTTTTCGCGCTGTTCGCCGCCGCGGTTGTCACGTCGGCGGGGGCAATTCTGTTCTTCGCGCTCCTCGAGCGAGCGAGCCTCGGCTTCAGGCGACTCGAGCCGAAGATGGTCACGATCTACGAGCCGTATTTCTGGTTCCATGAGCGTCATTGGAAACTCTCCGACTCGCCGATCGTGCGGCTGTTCGGCGGCACGCCGTTCAAGAACCTGATCTGGCGGCTGCTGGGAGTGAGAATCGGCCGGAAAGTTTATGACGGCGGATGCAACATTACGGACCGCACGCTCGTCGAAATCGGCGACTACGCCAACCTGAACGAGGCCAGTGTCCTGCAGGCGCACTCGCTCGAGGAGGGCGTCTTCAAGTCCGACCACGTGCGGATCGGCACGGCCTGCACGCTGGGTCCCGCCGCGTTCGTCCACTATGGCATAACCATGGGCGACCACTCCGTGCTCGACGCCGATTCCTTCCTCATGAAGGGCGAAGTCCTCGAGCCGCACACCGTCTGGTGCGGCAACCCGGCCAAGCTGTATCGCCGCAATCTGACGACCCAGCGACGTGCGACGAGTGCGCCGGCGCCCTCCCGGGACATGGCCGATGGTTTCGTTCCGGGGATGGCGGCAGAATAGCGCTGCGATAGATCGCGTTGCGCCACTCGTCAAACGGCGGGGTCCTTTGCCAGCTGACCGGCCCGATTGCCACTTTGAAAGATCCGCGCAAATCGATCGGAGTACGAGAGGGCCCGTTTTTCGAACGTATGCCACGTTGCATAGCCCAGCGTCGTGGTGGCCGCAAAGGCGGCAAGCATGGACAGCCAGAACGGCTCGATGAGCAACAGGGAAAATTGCTGCACCGGCCACGCAAAAACATACATGCCGTAGGACGCATCGCCTCCCTTCGAAAACCATGCCATGGCCCTGGAGCTGCCGAGACCTATGGTCGCCGCAGCAACCGTGAGCGGATGAAAGATGGTATCGATCGGCACCAGATTGCGAACGAGAAAAATCCCGATCAGCCCCGCGGCTCCAATCGTGAGGGCGTGCCTTCCGATGTATGGCCAAATGACCGCCAGCGCGGCGCCGGACAAGAAGAACGATCCCAGTCTGAAGAACTCGAAGCTCTCCAGGGGGCCGATCTTGAATTGCCCGAGAATAGGTGTCGCACTCCAACCGATACCGACGAGGAGTGTGCCCAAAACGATGCCAGTGCCGCTCCGGCGGCCGCTCAGAACGAACATCAATGAAAGCACGACGTAAAGCCAAAGCTCGTATGGTAGGCTCCAGAGCGGGTCGTTGATCGCTGGTCGCACCGCATCCGCGAATGTGCCGGGTATGACTTGTGTCACCCCGCGCAGAAACATCAGGAGATTGTCGGTGACGTACTCGGCGTGCGGCCAGAGATGGGTGTAGTTGCGGTACCAGAAAAAGCTTGCTAGCGAAGTTACAACGAGCACGACGGCGAGATTCGGGAATATTCGCAGGAACCTCGCGGACAAGAACCGAGCCCAACCGGTCGATTTCTGAAGTGACCGATAGATCAGGAAACCGCTGAGGCAAAAGAAGACCTCGACAGCGAGCTCGCCAAAGTCCTCGCCGTAGCTCGGCACCAGCGGCTCCGGAAGGCCAGCCAAGTCAAAATGATGGCTGAATAGAACGGCGCAGGCGGCACAGAAACGGACGAAGTCGTAACTGTTCTCAGCGCGTGAAGCCACCAGCTCGCTCCGACCCTCACGACGACTTTGCACAATGACTTTCGCTGTCGGGTGCAATAGTGGCCGCCTTTCGCCTCCGAAAGCTCAAGTCCGCCGACTCGCGGTCACCTATCGGCGTTTGTACGCCCACCCTCACCATGTACCCAAACGTCCAACCGGTAAATGGTCGTTCGCGGAGCAGCCGGTCATTACGCGCGGGCCTGTACACATAATCCACGCGGTTGCCCTCGTGCCAAGCCATCAGCTCCTCGCATGCAAGCATACATGCCGCCATGAAGGCATCCATCGAAACGTTGTCTATCCGTGGGCCTCAGGACCGTGCGCCGCTTCAGCGTCAACATACCGCGGAAAGACCGGGGTTGGCGCCGGCAGCGCCGTGTCGGCGGCGATCCGGCCGGTCGCGCCGAGTGCGTCGAACTGCCGTTCGTCGGGCGGGATGGCGAGCAGGTCGAGCAGTTTGGCGGCGGACGTTGGCATGAATGGCTGCGTCAGGATCGCCACCTGGCGGATCACCTCCGCGGTGACGTAGAGCACGGTTCCTTGCCGCGTCGGATCGGTCTTGGCGAGCGCCCAAGGCGCCTCGCCCGCGAAATACCGGTTGGCTTCGGCCACTACCGCCCACACGGCGCTGAGCACCAGGTGCAGCTGCTGCGTCTTCATCGCCTCGCGCGCCTTTGCGATCATGCCGTCGGCCATGGCCAGCATCGCCGCGTCGGTGCCGGAGTTCACTCCCGGCTGCGGTAGCACACCGCCACGCTGGCGCGCGATCATAGTCAGAGAGCGCTGCGCCAGGTTGCCGAGGTCGTTGGCAAGATCGGCGTTGATGCGGTTGACGATCGCCTCGACGCTGTAATTGCCGTCCTGGCCGAACGGCACTTCGCGCAGGAAGAAATAACGCACCGGGTCGACGCCAAAGGCATCCACCAGCGCGAACGGATCGACCACGTTGCCCACGGACTTCGACATCTTCTCGCCCCGGTTGAAAAGAAATCCGTGCGAGAAGACGCGGCGCGGGACCTCGACTCCGGCCGACATCAGGAACGCCGGCCAATAGACCGCGTGAAAGCGCACGATATCTTTTCCGATCACGTGCAGATCCGCCGGCCAGTAGCGGCGGAACTTGGGGCTATCCACATCCGGGTAGCCGACGGCGGTAATGTAATTGGTGAGCGCGTCGACCCACACATACATGACGTGCTTCGGATTGCCCGGTACCTTCACGCCCCAATCGAAGGTCGTGCGCGAAATCGAGAGATCCTGCAGGCCGCCCTTCACGAAGGCCATCACCTCGTTGAGCCTCTCCTTCGGCAGCACGAAGTCGGGATGTCGCTCGTAGAGATCGAGCAGCTTCTGCTGGTAAGCGGAAAGCCTGAAGAAATAGCTCTCCTCCTCCACCCATTCGACCGGCGTGCCTTGCGGGCCTACGCGTTCGCCCTGCTCGTTGATCCTGGTTTCCTCCTCGTCGTAGTAGGCCTCGTCGCGCACCGAATACCAGCCCGAATATTTGCCGAGATAGACATCCCCTGCAGCTTGCATGCGCTGCCAGATGCCGATCGACGCGCGGTGGTGGCGCTCTTCGGTGGTGCGAATGAATTCGTCATTCGAGCAGTTGAGCCGCTCCACCATTGCCTTGAAGCGCGGCACGTTCCGTTCGACCAGCTGCTGTGGGGTGAGCTTCTCCTTCGCCGCGGTCTGCAACATTTTGATGCCGTGCTCATCGGTGCCGGTGAGGAAGAGCACGTCGTAGCCGTCGAGCCGCATGAAACGCGCCATCGCATCCGTGGCGATCGCCTCATAGGCGTGGCCGATATGCGGAGGGCCATTGGGATAAGCGATGGCGGTGGTGAGATAGTAGCGGGGCTTGTCAGCCATCGGTCGGTTCCGTTGAGCGCTTTTCGGAATTGACCGAAAAGGCCGGGACATGGGCTACGCCGACAATGTCGGCGGACAGCCCGACCCGGCCGTGACGCTTCGTCGCTTAGGTATCAACCGCGCGATGCCTCGGCAAGCCAGCCGAACACGTTGAAAACCAGCGGCTTGCGGTCGAGATTGAACTCTTCGACGTCGCGTGCAGCAGCATTCACCTTCTCCCAGGCCTCGGCCAATCGGGCCATACGCGCGGAGACTTGCTCGGTCGCCGTCAGGCGGGCGCCGAGCCACGCATTCACGGTGTCGACAAAGGTGGCCAGCGGTGCCGGATCAACGCCGTAGAGGCGGTCGCCGAGCGCGTGGAGCGCGCCGGCATCGATGCCTGGCAAATGGTCGAGCAAGGCCATGGTGCGATTGCGCAGCTCGAGCGCCTCGCCCTCGAGCAAGGCCAGCGCGCGTCCCACGCTGCCGTCCGCGGCCCCACTTGCAGCCACGGTGTCGGCGGCATCCGGGCGGCCTCCGATGGCAGCGGCAACGGCGCGCGCCACGTCGGCCGCATCGAGCGGCCGCAACGCCAGCAGGCGGCACCGCGAGCGCATGGTCGGTAGCAGCCGCGCGGCCGAGCGGCTTACCAACAGCAACGCGGCGCGCCGGGGCGGCTCTTCCAGGATTTTGAGCAGCGCATTCGCGCCCGACGGGTTGAGTTCATCGACCGCGTCGACGATGGCAATCCGCCATCCCCCCTCCCCGGCCGTTGAGCCGAAGAACGCGACGGTCCGTCGCACGTCGTCAACCTGGATGTCCTGGCGCAGCTTGCCGGTTTTTTCGTTGATCGTGCGTTCCAACACCAGAAGATCAGGCTGCGCCTGTGCAGCGATGCGCCGCGCGACCGGATGATCAGCATCGACGTGCAGCGATTTCGCGCCGAGCACCGAGGGCGCGAATGGATCGGGATGGGCAAGCATGAAGCGCGCCATGCGATAGGCAAGCGTCGCTTTGCCGATTCCGGCGGGACCGGCAATCAGCCAAGCATGCGGGAAACGCAAGCTGCGGTAAGCGGCGAGCAGCGTCTGTTCCGCCTCGGCGTGACCGTAGAGGACGATCGTCTCGCGGGGTGACGACGGCTCGGTGTCGTCTTGGTCGTTGCTCACGATACCGCGCCTGCGGGCACACTCAACACGCGTGCCGGTTCGAACCGTTCGGTCACGATCTTCCAGATGCGGTCAGCAACCGCAGGCTTTGGCTCGGTGGCATCGATCGCAATGCAGCGGCCC
>JBJMTU010000153.1:0-12139 GCA_045811545.1 Xanthobacteraceae bacterium
GACGACCATCTGGTGCCGATCGGAAAGGCGAAGATCGCGCGCTCCGGCACCGACGTGACCATCGTCGCGTGGTCGATGGGGATGTCTTACGCGCTCAAAGCCGCCGATGAATTGGCCAAGCAGAACATCAGTGCCGAGGTCGTCGACCTGCGCACGCTCAAGCCGATGGATACAGAGGCGATCATCGAGTCGGTAAAGAAGACCGGCCGTGTCGTGACCGTCGAAGAAGGTTGGCGGCAATCGGGCGTCGGGGCGGAAATCGCCGCGAGCGTGACCGAACAGGCTTTCGATTGGCTGGACGCACCCGTGACCCGCGTCACCG
This sequence comes from Xanthobacteraceae bacterium, assembly GCA_045811545.1. Lineage (GTDB taxonomy): Bacteria > Pseudomonadota > Alphaproteobacteria > Rhizobiales > Xanthobacteraceae > VAZQ01. The sequence goes on from JBJMTU010000153.1 coordinate 323, forward strand.
GCAAGGACGTGCCGATGCCGTACGCGGCCAACCTCGAAAAACTCGCGCTGCCTTCGGTTGCAGACGTGGTCGCGGCGGCGAAGGCAGTCTGTTACCGGTGAGGAAGTCATGGCGACATTCGACGCGCTGCACGTTCCGCCGACTGCGCTCGAGCATGGCGGCGTCGAGGTTTTGCGCGCGGCAATTGTAGAAGGGGGCCTGCACGTTTCGTTGCGCCGCGCCTTCGACGACCCGCAGGCCTGGGGCATGCTCATCGCCGACGTCGCCAGACACGCCGCGCGGATCTTTGCCAAAGAGACAAAACTGACCGAGGGCGAGGCGCTCGAGCGTATCCGCGCGATGTTCGATGCGGAGATGGATGCCCCCACCGATCCCGGCACAACCAGCGCGATCAGCTAGACGCTCGAGACGCTCATGCCGGTCAATATTCTCATGCCCGCTCTGTCGCCCACCATGGAGAAGGGCAACCTCGCGAAGTGGTTCAAGAAGGAGGGTGACAAGGTCAAGCCGGGCGATGTCATCGCCGAGATCGAAACCGATAAGGCGACGATGGAATACGAGGCGATCGACGAAGGCACGCTCGCCAAGATCGTGGTGCCGGAAGGCACGCAGGACGTGCCGGTCCAGTCGCTCATCGCCGTGCTGGCGGAGGAGGGGGAAGACGTTAAGGCGGCCGCGGCTGCTGCAGGCAAAAGCGCGCCAGCCCCGGTGAAACCGGCGCCGTCGAAGCCGGCAAGCGCCCCCCCGCCGGCGAGCACTTCAGCGCGGCCGGCGCCTGCACCCAAGACGGGCGAGACCCAGCGCGCGCCGCCGCAAACCCCGCAGGCTCCCGCTCCTCAGCGCGGAGACGGCGAGGGGATCGGCGTCGCGCGCACCAACCGCGTGTTTTCGTCTCCGCTGGCGCGCCGTCTGGCCAAGAAGGCCGGAATCGACCTTGCGCGCATCCAAGGTTCAGGCCCGCACGGCCGCGTTATTGCGCGCGATGTGGAAGCAGCCAAGTCGGGCCGTGGGATCAAGGCTCCTGCGGCTCCTGCAGCGGCAGCCGCGGCGGCAGCGGTCGGGCAAGCGCCGGCCGACGAGAAGATCATCGCGCTGTTCGAGCCCGGCTCCTACGACGCGGTCCCTCACGACGGCATCCGCAAGGTGATCGCCCGCCGGCTCCTCGAAGCGAAGCTTACCATTCCGCATTTTTATCTCACGCTCGACTGCAACATCGGCAAGCTTTTGGCCGCGCGCGAAGAGATCAACGCTGCCGCGCCAAAGGACAAGGACGGCAAGCCGGCCTACAAGATCTCGGTCAACGATTTCGTCATCAAGGCGCTGGCGCTGGCGCTGCAGCGGGTTCCCGACGCCAACGTGACGTGGACCGAAGGCGCCATGCTCCGGCACAAGCATTCCGACATCGGTGTTGCGGTGTCCATATCGGGCGGGTTGATCACGCCGGTCGTACGCCACGCCGAGCAAAAATCGCTCTCCGTCATCTCCAACGAGATGAAGGATTTCGCCGCCCGCGCGCGCGTCCGCAAGCTCGCGCCGCACGAGTATCAGGGCGGCACAAGCGCGGTGTCGAACCTGGGCATGTACGGGATCAAGGAATTCTACGCCATCATCAATCCGCCGCATGCGACCATCTTGTCGGTCGGCACCGGAGAAGAGCGCGCCGTCGTTCGCAACGGCATGATCGAGGCGGCGCAAATGATGACCGTCGGGCTTGCGACCGACCATCGTGCGGTTGATGGCGCGCTCGGCGCCGTGCTGCTCAACGCCTTCAGGGCGCTGATCGAGAATCCCGTGATGATGGTCGTGTGAGAGCGTCGGTCCCGCCGAATATGGCCTGATGGTAGGCGGACCGATCAAGGAGGATGCCATGAGCGAGCATGGGACCAGAGCAGCGCGGGCGAGAATGAGCCTCCTCGCGGTCATCACGTTTGCCGGCGCGATCGCTGCGCTTCCGATTTCGGTGCACAGCCAAGAGCGATTTCCGGCCAAAACCATTCGCATCATCGTGCCGTTCCCGGCAGGCGCCACCACTGACATGCTGGCGCGGCTTTTTGCGCAACGGATGACAGAAGGCCTCGGTCAAAGTGTGGTGGTGGAAAACGTCGGCGGCGCAGGCGGATCCCTCGGCGCCGACCAGGTCGCGAAAGCAGCTCCAGACGGCTACACGCTGCTATTCCACAACATCACCTTCACCACCACGACGTCGTCGCTACAATTTGCCGGGCGTTCGCGTCACGACATCGAGCAGGATTTCGTGCCGATCGCGGTCGGAGCTTACGTGCCGCTGTTGCTGTTGGCGCACCCTTCGGTTCCTGCGCGCAATCTCAAGGAATTCGTGGATTATGCAAAGCAAACGAAAGAGCCGCTGTTCTACGGTTCCACCGGTCCCGGCAGCGTGATGAACCTGATGGGCGAAGTGCTCAAGCGAGACACCGGCATCAAGATGGATCACGTGCCGTTCCGGGGCGCCGCGCCGCTGGTGCAGGAGATGCTCTCGGGCCGAATACAATTCGGCGGCGATCAGCTTTCGAGTTCGCTGCAGCACGTGCGCGCCGGCGCGCTTACGGCACTGGCGGTGACCAATCGATCGGCGGCCCTGCCGGAGGTCCCAAGCGCGCGCGAGCTCGGCTTCCCCAACCTTGATCTGCGCGGTTGGAACGGCTTCTTTGCGCCCAAAGGTACGCCAGAGCCGGTGATCGCCCGGCTGAACCAGGAGATCGCGGCGGCGGCCAAGCATGCGGACCTGCGCAAGCGGATGACCGATGTCGGCGCCGAACCTTCCGGCTCGAGCCAAGTGGAGATGCGCGAGATGCTGCGCGAGCAAATTGCCAAGGTCAGGCCGATGGTCGAGGAGCTTAAGCTGGTGGTGCAGTAAGGCCGATAGGCAGAGAAGCAGCGATGATCTAGACTCACGATATGCCCGGCCCTTGTGCCGGGCATCCACGTCTTAATGACGCATCTTCTGAAGAACGAGGGTAGCAGCGGAACCTCCCGCTTGCTCGAGTCCCGCCGGATCACCGCGCGGTACCGCGTAACGCGAGCGGCCTTTGCGGAGAAAAAGCGGCATGGCTGAGACCTCCTTCGACATCATCATCATCGGCTCCGGTCCCGGCGGCTACGTCACCGCCATCCGCGCGGCGCAACTCGGTTTTTCCACCGCGATCGTCGAGCGCGATTATCTCGGCGGCATCTGCCTCAACTGGGGTTGCATTCCCACCAAGGCGCTGCTGCGCTCGGCTGAGATCTTCCACTATCTGCAGCATCCCAAGGACTACGGGCTGTCGGCCGAAAGGGTGACTTTCGATCCCGCCGCAGTGGTCAAGCGCTCGCGCGCGGTATCGAAACGGCTCAACGACGGCGTTGGCTTCCTCATGCGCAAGAACAAGATCACCGTCATCTGGGGCGAGGCCGCGATCGAGGCGCCCGGCAAGGTCACGGTCAAGGCCGCTGCGGCGCAGGTGCCGAAAGGCGCACTCGGGGCAGGCGGCTATCAGGCCAAGCATATCATCATCGCCACCGGCGCACGGCCGCGCGTACTGCCCGGACTCGAACCTGACAAGAAGCTGATCTGGACTTATTTCGAGGCCATGGTGCCGGATCGCATGCCGAAGTCGCTCTTGGTGGTCGGTTCGGGCGCGATCGGCATCGAGTTCGCGTCGTTCTACCGCACCTTCGGTGCCGAAGTGACGGTGGTCGAGATATTGCCCCAAATTCTGCCCGCAGAGGATGCCGAGATTTCCGCGTTCGCGCGCAAGCAATTCGAGAAGCAGGGCATCAAGATTCTCACCAGCGCTAAGGTGACGACGCTCGACAAAGCAGCGGATAGCGTCACGGCGACGATCGACGACGGCAAGCGCGGCGCACACACGCTCACCGTCGAGCGCGTGATCTCCGCGGTCGGCGTCATCGGCAATATCGAAAATCTCGGCCTCGAAAAACTCCGGGTGAAGACCGATCGTGGCGCGATCTCGGTCGATGCGCTCAATCGCACCAATGTGCCCGGCATCTATGCGATCGGCGATGTGGCCGGCCCGCCGCTCTTGGCCCACAAGGCCGAACACGAAGGGGTCATCTGCGTCGAGGCGATCAAAGGCCTCAAGCCGCATCCCATGGACAAGCGCCTGATCCCGGGGTGCACCTATTGCTCGCCGCAGATCGCTTCGGTCGGCCTCACCGAGCAAGCGGCGAAGGACAACAAGCTTGATGTCCGCGTCGGCCGGTTTCCGTTCGTGGGCAACGGCAAGGCGATCGCACTCGGCGAAGATCAGGGCCTGGTCAAGGTGATTTTCGATAAGAAGACCGGCGCGCTGCTCGGCGCGCATATGGTTGGCGCGGAGGTGACGGAGTTGATCCAGGGTTACGTGGTGGCGATGAATCTCGAGACTACGGAGGAGGAACTCATCCACACCGTGTTCCCGCATCCGACGCTCTCCGAAATGATGAAGGAGGCGGTGCTCGACGCCTATGGACGCGTCCTCAATATCTGATGCCCGTCATCGATATTCATACCCACTGCTCGCCGCGGCCACGCGATGATCCTTTCGGCGTTGCCCAGGCGCTGCGAGGGATACCGGTCGGGAAAAACACGGTTACGGACTATCGTGGGCTGCCCGCGGTGGCCTATCACGACATGACCGACTTCGAGCTGCAGCAGGACGTCTGCGCCAACGCCGGCATCACCGGGCGGATCATCAGCAATCCGTTCGCGGCGGAGGTGATCACGGCGATCACGCGTAAGTCCGCGATCGACGTCGTCCAATACGTCAACGACCAGACTGCCGCGGTGGTGGCGCGCGCGAAGAGCAACTGGGGTCTCGGCACCCTCAATCCGCTCGACGCAAGTCACATCACCGAGGGCGAGCGGTGCCTCGGTCCCCTCGGCCTCAAGGGGCTGCTGATCACGTCCAGCTGGCACGGTCAATTCATCGACGGCGAAGCCGCCTTTGCGTTCTGGGAGTGGGCGCAGGCGCGCCAGGTGCCGCTTTTCATCCATCCGCCACGCATGCCCATCGGGCACGAGCAACAGATGGACCAATACAAGCTCGACGAATTGGTGGGACGGCCCTTCGACACCGCCATGGCGCTTGCGCGCATGATCCTCTCGGGACTGTTCGACCGCTACCCCGCCTTGAAGATCGTGGTCGCCCACATGGGCGGCGGACTTCTGCCGGTGATCGGGCGCCTAGACTTTGGCTGGCGACTCGGCTGCGAGGGAATGCCCGAGCGCGCCGTCATTCGATGCAGACAGCGGCCGAGCGAATATCTCGCCAATCTTTGCGTCGACACCATGGGGTTCTGGGCACCGCATGTGCGCGAGGCGGTGGAGGTATTCGGGGTCGACCATGTGATGCTCGGCACCGACTACGGCCCGGTGCCCGTCGATCCCGCAGAGCACATCGACATCGTCAACGGGCTGGTAATCTCCGCGACCGATAAAGAGAAGATTCTTTGGCGCAATGCGGCGCGGTTCTTCGATTTGGACGAGATCTCGTGACGTCGGGCTGAGTGGAGGTCAAATGTGGTGCTGCTCGGTCCGTAGCCGCGGCGGCTGGTTATTCGCGGCACTGCTGTTGTCGTCGCATCAGCACGCCGCGGCACAAGCCCCCGAGCGCCCGGACGTTTCGACGACCGCGCCCTCGGCCGGTGCTATGGTCGAATACCGTCGCAAATTGGAGGAGTACACCGCGGCGCGTCGCAGATACGAAGCCGAAGCGGACGCCTACTGGCGTTCTATCGCCGACAAACGGCGGCTACGTCATGCGAAACTGCGCAACGACCAAGAAATTCTGCTCAGCGATTACGTGCTGACCCAGCCACCGGTCTATGTCGGGCCGCCGAAGCCCATTGACCCGTCGGCGCCGAGCGAGGAGGCGCCGCCCCGGACTTACGTTCCGGTAGTGGCAGACTTTCTGCGCGCCGCAGCGAAGGAATTCAATTTTGCTCCGCAGCAGCCGCAAAACGAGACCGAGTACAAACGCGCCTACGTCAAGGTCGCAGCCGCTGCCGGGCTGACGAAGGAGCAAGTCGTACGGATCTACGCCTTCGAATCGGGTGGCGACGGCAAATACGACGTGCAAGCGGGGCTGGAACAGCCGAAGCCAGGCGCCCGGGCGATCTCCACCGCGCTGGGCTACAACCAGCTATTGGCCACCAACAGCGTCGAGCTGCTCGCCGAAAAGGGTGATCAGTTCATCAAAATCTTGAGCGCGAAGGCCGCAGGGCTCCCGCAGGAAGCGAAGAAATCGCTGCAGAAAAAGATCGCCGTGCTCAAGAGCATGATCGCTTTCTGCCGGACCGTGCCGGATAGCTGGAGCGAGCACGATAGGCTGGCGAAGACAGCAAAAGGACTCGCCGTCCATGCACTCAACGTGGATGTGGACATTGGTCCGTTGCTGCAGACGCAGAAGCTTTTGGATTCCGTGGTGTTCGCGCGCGCTCAACGGTATGACGCGGTACTGAGCGCGGCCGAGCTCGAAATGATGAATCTCACCGGCGACGGCAATGGTCTCGACATTCTCAGGATGCCGGCGGCATGGCGCGAGCGCGTGCCCACCTCGAATTTCTTTCAACCAGGAGGCTACGAGCGCAATCCGATCGCCGGCCGCAGCGGCGTCGTCTCCAGGTTGATAGCGGCGACCAACGCAGTGATGGATCAAGAGAGCAAATTGCAAGGCGCCAAGGATCTGGCGGCCTTATTTGCGAGTAAGCACGATTCGCAGAACGAAGTTATGAGAGCGCCCGGCGCGCCGGCGCGATAGCAGCAAATCGCCACGGCCCTACGGATTTTTCGCGATCTGCTCCAGCACCGGCTTCCACCTCTGCTGCTCGGACCGAATGAACGCGAGGAGTTCCGTTGGCGTCATTGGATGCGGATAGTTGCCGGTCGTTTCGAGCTTGGTCTTGGTGGCGGGATGGGTGACCGCCGCGCTCAAATCCTCGCTCAGCTTGCGCACGATGGCATCAGGCGTGCCAACCGGCGCGACCAGCGCGAGCCAGCCGCGGACATTGAAGCCGGGAAGCGTTTCCGCAGCGGTGGGCAAATCTGGGAATTCGGGCAGGCGCGCCGTCGAGCCGACGGCGAGCGCCTTGATGGTTCCGGCCTGCAGCGAACCCGCGAGCGGAGGATACCCGTCGATGACCATGGGCACGCGCCCGCTGATCACATCGTTGAGCGCTTGCGCGGTGCCCCCGAGATACGGGACCATGAGGAGCTTGATGCCTGCGAGTTGCTGCAGCGCTTCGCCGCCCATGTGGGACAGCGTCCCACGTCCCGTCGCGGCGTACGAGATCTCGCCCGGCCGTTTTTTCGCGAGCGCGATGAAGTCCGGCAACGTCGTCACGCCGAGCGAGGACGCCACCGTTATGAAAAACGGCTGTTCGGCGACGAAGCCGACCGGAACAAAATCGCGCGGCAGTTCGAGCGGCAGGTTGGCTTGCAGTCCCGGCAGCGTCACGAAGGCGGACGACGCCGGCATGTAGAGCGTGTAGCCGTCCCCCGTAGCGCCGGCGGCGGTGCGCGCCGCCACGGCGCCGCCGGCCCCCGGCTGATTGAGAGTGATGACCTGCTGTCCCCACATCTGCGAGAGGCGATCGGCGACGATCCGCAACAGAGCGTCGGGTGAGCCGCCCGGCGCCGAATGCGTGATGATCCGCACCGGCCTGGCGGGAAAGTCTTGTGCTTGCGCGCTCGCAAGGCTTGCGAGGGCCATGAGCGCGGCCGCACCCGCGGCGAGATAGAAAAATTGTCGGCGGAGAAGTTTCATGGCGTCCCGTGCTGGTTCCAACTCGGCACAGTACCATGCCGTTGCACCTACCACGAGCGCGTCTGAATGCGGTCGATCGTGGCGGCACCGATCGGAGGACAGCGTCGCCAGCAGCCAAAAAACGTTGTAGACTGCTTCTAGCAGTCAGCAATTGGTACTGAGCGGTGAGGAAGCGCCATGCGATACAAGCCCAAAAGCACTGCCGCGCTCGACATAGCTCTTGGTGGCTTGCCGGATAAGATGCGAGTCGAGGTGGACCCAGACGTTACGATCTCGGCGAGGACCGTCGGCGAACTTCGTAAGGTGGCGGCGTGGCCCGAGAATTTAGCGATAACAACTCCGGGGGAACGCCGTCGCGAGAGCGCAGTAAGGGTGAGCAAGGCCAACGTAGCGACGCGTTTTTCGCCGAAGTCGTAGGACGCGGCGCAAGGCTGCGCCCCTCTGCTAACGCAAAGAGGATAGGTTTAGCGCCGACGACCGCTTGGCTTACCTGATCTCGACGTCGTTCCAGAAGCCGATCCAGTGGTCGACCTGCTTCATCGACGCGCGCGGCGCTTCATACGACCAAGCGGCGCGCTCGCTGCGGGCGGCGTCCGCGGCGAGGTCATAAAATTGGACGCCGTGCGGGCAGGCCAGGTCGCTCTGCGTCTTCGGCGCTAGATGCAGCAAATCCATTCGGACGGTTTCCCGCGGAAAATACCGATAGCCACCCGCCTCGAGGGTCCGATCGCTTTCGGCGATCACCTGATCGCGCCATATCGCCTTCATGACTGAACTTCCTTTCACCGCCTTTCCAGCGGCTGGATTCAGTTGTCTCCGCCGCCGAAAAAGCCACTCGCATCGCGGAGAATCTGCGACCGAATGAACGGGTCGGGATCGGCGCCCATCACAATGGATCCGGGTTGGCCGCATGGGGTCCAGCAAACCACGTTGGACGGCGGCGTAGTTCGGGATTTGCCCGGAGCGACATAGGCGCGTTGCTGCCGGTTCGTCTGCCGGGCGTCGGCGGAAGAGGCGAGGACCATTCCGAGACCCAGCGCGGAAGCAAACAATCCAACTGAGAGCAATGTCCTATTGATCAGCATGGAATCCTCCATCGATTTCCGTCGCGCGAGCCGCCAATATGGCGTCTGTCGCCGCCATGGACCAGCCGGTGTTCATCACAACTCCGTGTCGGCGCGTGCGATTCATCGTGTGCTGCGATCGGCCTGGATAGTCCGTAGCTATTGGATGACGCGCGATATGTGCCAAGCGCTTCCGGCGCGTGCAGACGCCTGCGATTCGGAAGCGACATTTGCATACTGGGCGGCTTGCGCCGGCGGCACCGTATCCGTAAGTAAGTTTGAGGAGCTTCGATGACGGTCGTTCTCGACACCAGCAGCAGAGTGCGCCATCCGGAGAAAGCGCATCGGCCCGACGGGCCGGTGTTGAAGAAGCCCGATTGGATCAGAGTGAAGGCGCCGGTGTCCAGGGGCTACGAGGAGACCCGCGCGATCGTGCGCGCGAATGGCTTGCACACCGTCTGCGAAGAGGCGGGCTGTCCTAATATTGGCGAGTGCTGGGACAAGAAGCACGCGACCTTCATGCTGATGGGCGACACCTGCACGCGCGCCTGCGCCTTCTGCAACGTGAAGACCGGCTTGCCTGGCCCGCTCGACGAGGCCGAGCCCGAACGAGTGGCCGAGGCGACGGCCACGCTCGGCCTCAAGCACGTCGTGGTGACCTCTGTCGATCGCGATGATCTCAATGACGGCGGCGCAGCTCACTTTGCCGCCGTCATTTGCGCGATCCGCACGCGCTGCCCATCGACGACTATCGAGGTGCTCACCCCCGATTTCCTGCGCAAGGACGGCGCGGTCGAGACCGTGGTCGCGGCCAAGCCCGACGTATTCAACCACAATCTCGAAACCGTACCGTCGAAATATCTCACCGTGCGGCCCGGCGCGCGCTACTTCGCCTCGATCCGCCTGCTGCAGCAGGTAAAGGAGCTCGACCCTGCGATGTTCACCAAGTCCGGTCTGATGGTCGGACTCGGTGAGGAACGGAATGAAATTCTACAGGTCATGGACGACTTGCGCGCAGCCGACGTCGACTTCCTCACTATCGGCCAGTATCTGCAGCCGACGCGCAAGCACCACCCGGTCATGCGCTTCGTGCCGCCCGCCGAGTTCAAAGCATACGAGACCATTGCCTACGCCAAAGGTTTTTCGATGATCTCCTCCTCGCCTCTTACACGCTCCTCGTACCATGCCGGCGAGGACTTCGCGCAATTGCGAGCAGCGCGGCAGACGCGGCTTCGCTGAGCCACGATCCCGGCAACTTGCCGGCTGACGGTGCCTGCGAATTCCTTGCAGCGGTCGAGAACAGTTGATGCCGCAATTTTCCACCACGCGCCGGGTTCGCCACTCCGCCGCCCGCATGTTCGATCTCGTGGCCGACGTGGAGCGCTATCCGGAATTCGTGCCCCTGTGCCGCTCGCTCAAGGTCCGCAAGCGCATCCCCCAGCCGGAAGGCGTCGAGGTCGTCATCGCCGACATGACTGTTGCCTACAAGTTCGTGCACGAAACCTTTACTAGCCGCGTCACACTCGACCGGCCCAACTTGCAGATCCTGGTCGAGTATCTCCAAGGCCCGTTCAGCAGGTTGGAGAACCGCTGGGCCTTTCATCCGAAGAGCGAGCAAACCTGCGAGGTGGAATTTTTCATCTCCTACGACTTCAAGAGCCGGACGCTGGGCTTGCTCATGGGTGCGATGTTCGACGCCGCCTTCCGCCGCTTCGCCGCGGCGTTCGAACGGCGGGCCGACGCGGTCTATGCAAGGTGAGACCACCGTCAGCGGACACATGCGGTCCGATACGTTACCCAGACGAGGTCGGCGGCTTGGACTGCTCGGCGAGTGCGTCCAACATCGCCAGCGCCTCGAAGACGCTGGCGCGGCGGACCTGCGCGCGCCCGATGTCACCATACTGGCGCTCCTGCTGGATGAGCCGTCCGTCGCGTGAGGCGGCGGCGAGATGCACGAGCCCGACGGGTTTGCCGGGTACCGCACCGCCCGGCCCAGCAATGCCCGTGATCGACACTGCGAGATCGACGGGCGCGTGCGCCAGCACTCCGCGCGCCATGGCTGCGGCAGTCTCTCGGCTCACCGCACCGTGGTGTTTCAGCGTCAGCGGCGGCACTCCGAGCATCGTTTCCTTCGCCTCGTTGCTGTAGGTGACGAAGCCGCGTTCGAACACGTCTGACGATCCGGGAATTTCGGTCAACGTTGCCGCAAGCAGGCCGCCGGTGCACGATTCCGCAGCGCCGAGCTTGAGCCTTTTGCGGCGACAGAGATCGAGCAGCGCGCGCGCCCGCTCTTCGAGCTCCTCCGCCATCTACAGCCGGTCCCGCCACGGCAGTCGCACGGTCGCGTTGGCGAACGCCGCCATGCCTTCGCCACGCCCGGTAAAGCCCATCTTTTCGCTCGTGGTCGCTTTCAAGCCGACGCGCTCGATCGCAACGCCAGCGATGTCGGCGATGCGCGCGCGCATCGCATCGCGGTGAGGACCAATCCGCGGCACTTCGCACACGATGGTGACGTCGAGATGGGCGATGCGCCCGCCGCGCGCACAGACGCGTTCGGCCGCGAACGCCAAGAACTTGTCGGAGGAGGCGCCACGCCACTGCGGATCCGTCGGCGGGAAATGAACGCCGATATCACCGTCGCCGAGCGCTCCGAGGATCGCATCGACGAGCGCGTGAAGAACGACATCGGCGTCCGATTGCCCGGACAGTCCACGGGGATGCGGGATGCGCACGCCGCCGAGCATGACGTGATCGCCATCGCCGAAGCGGTGGACGTCGAACCCGAAGCCGCTGCGCACGTCGCTCAAGGCCGTAAGTTTGGCGGTCTCCGCGCGCACAAAATCGTCGTCTGTGGTGAGTTTGACGTTTTCGGCTTCGCCCTCGAACGTGGCGACCCTGAGGCCCGCCCACTCGGCGAGCGCGGCGTCATCGGTGAAATCGTCGCGGCCCGCTGCCTTTGCCCGGCGATGCGCATCGAGCAGGGTGGCAAA
>JBJMTU010000154.1:0-5852 GCA_045811545.1 Xanthobacteraceae bacterium
AGTGGTGCAATGCCAAGCTCGCGCGCGGCCGCATCGAGGCCGTCGCGCAATGACTTAGGCATGGGAATGCCGTTCTTCGTCCGATCCTGCCGCTTGAGATGGCTCTGTTCTCCGGGCAGCCAGATGCGGTCGACCCCGGGCAAGCGTTGGGCGGCTCGCATGGCGCGCACCGCGGCATCGACCTGGCGCTTGAATACGGCAACCGGCGCAAAGGCTTCGACCGACAACGCCACGATCGCATGACCGGTATTTGTGGCTCTGCCCGGCTCCTTGACGAAATCAACGACCTCACGCCCGAAAGCGGCCTGATTGAGCGTACCGGCCAATAGGCCCACGATCAGGCTCAGGCCGGAGCCTTTGTAATCGCCGATCGGCAGGAGTAGGCCCTCCTCCGCGCGCTTGGGATCGGTGAGCGGCTTGCCGTCGCGGCCGATCATCCAGCCGACCGGCATTTCCTCGCCGCGCTGCATCTTCAGGCGCACCTTGCCGAAAGCGGCAACCGTCGGCGCCATGTCGAGCACGATAGGTGGCTCTTCTTCGGACGGGATGGCGATCGCGATCGGGTTGGTGCCGAGCAGGTTCTCGCTCGAGCCCCACGGCGGCAGATGGTTGTTGCTGCCGACCGCCAAGTAGATCCCGACCATGTCATATGCAAGCGGCATCATGGCATAGAGTGCCGCCGGGCCCGCGTGGTTGCTCATGCGCGCGCCCACCCAGGCGACGCCTGTATACCTCGCCTTTTCGATCGCGGTCATGGCGGCAAAGCGCATGACGAGGTGACCGATGCCGTTGCCGCCGTCGACGAGGGCGCAGCCCGGGCGCTCTTGCACGATGCGGATGTTCGGGCGCGGCGCGATCCCGCCCGCCTTCAAGCGCCGCAGGTAAAGCGGCAGGCGGATCACGCCGTGGGTATCGCTGCCGCGCAAATCGGCCTCGACCATCAACCCGGCGACGATGTTCGCATCTTCGGAGGCAAGACCGGCGGCCTCGAAGGCACGCGTGATGAAGGTTGCGAGTTCCGCTGCCGCAACACGCGGCACTTCGCTCGAGCCTGCGATGGTGGCGTCGGTCGCGACCTGCCCTGACATATGCACTCCTGGGGCTGCCAATATGTCATCTGGATCGAAGTCGGATTACAACCGCATTCTTCGCTCGGGCGTTCTGCGCCAACCGAATTGCTCTCCCGCGTACCGCAGTGATGGGATCAGTGATCGATATTGTCCTTTGCCGCGGCCCATGTCCTTATAATACCTGCCGCTGCTCGCTCTCGCGGGAACCGCTCATCGCATGGCTCGCTACCGCGTCACGGTCGATACCGGGGGAACATTTTCGGACTTCGTCTATCTCAACGAGGAAACCGGCAAGCTGTCGATCGCCAAGCTGCCTTCGACGCCGGACGACCCGTCGCGCGCCATCTTTGCGGGAATCGAGGCGCTGTTCGCAACGGCTGGCGCGCCGGCCGACATCGGCTATTTCTGTCACGGCACCACGGTCGGCACCAACGCGCTGCTTGAGGGAAAGGGTGCCAAGACCGGCTTGTTGGTGACGGAAGGATTCCGCGGCATCTACCCCGTGGGCGAGCAGGCGCGTCCATACGGGCCGGCGATCTTCGACGTCATGTACGACAAGCCACAGCCGCTGGTGCCGCAGCGCTTGACCGGCGAAGTGAAGGAACGCGTCGACTTCCGCGGCAATGTGCTCGAAAAGCTCGATGAAACAGCGCTGCGTCAAACGGTGCGCGAGCTGGCCGCGCAAAACGTCGAATCGATTGCGGTATGTCTGCTGTTCTCGTTCCTGCATCCTGAGCACGAAGCGCGCGTGCGCGAGACCGTGCTCGAGGAAATACCCGATTGCAGCATCTCGCTCTCGTCCGAGGTGCTGCCGCAGATCCGCGAGTATTACCGGCTGAGCACCACCGTCATCAACGCCTATCTGCAGCCGATCCTCGAGCGCTACATCGCGCAACTCGACCGACGCCTTTACGAGGGCGGCATTGCAACCCGGCAGAAATACGTGATGCAATCGAATGGCGGCATGGAGACGTTTGCCGCCGCCGCACGCCGCGCGGTTACCACCGTGCTGTCGGGTCCCGCCGGCGGGGTGACCGCAGGCGTGCTCGCCGGCCGCCTGAAGGACTTGCGCAACATCATCACCTTCGACATGGGCGGAACGTCGTGCGACGTGGCGTTGATCAAGGACGGCGAACCGCTGTTGTCGAGCCGCGGAAAGATTGCCGAACGCGATCTCGCGGTGCCCATGTTGGACATCAATACGGTGAGCGCCGGCGGCGGCACGGTTGCGACGGTGGACCGCTTTGGGATGCTGCAAGTGGGGCCGCAGAGCGCCGGTGCGGTGCCGGGGCCGGCTTGTTACGGCCGAGGCGGCGAGGCGCCGACCATCACCGATTGCAATCTGGTGCTGGGCTATCTCGGCGAGGATGGCTTCCTCGGCGGGCGCATGCGGCTCGACGCGGGCAAGGCGCGCGCTGCCATCGAGACCAAGGTCGCACGCCCGCTCGGCCTCGGGCTCATTGGCGCGGCGGAAGGCATCGTCCGGATCATCGACGTGAAGATGGAAGAGGCGATCAAGGCGATCTCCACCATGCGCGGGCACGACCTGCGTGACTTCATGTTGCTCGCCTTCGGCGGTGCCGGGCCGCTGCATGCGGGCCGCATCGCGCGCGACCTCGGTATGGCCGGCGTCATCGTGCCGCTCTATCCCGGGGTGTTTTCAGCGATCGGTCTGCTGATGTCCGACGTCAAGCACGATTACATCCGCTCGAAGATGGCGCCGTTGAGCGAAGTCACTCCAGAAGAGATGAATGGCATCTTCCAGCCGCTGGCGGCGCAGGCGATTGCGGAACTGCACGGTGACGGGTTCGCGCGCAATCGCATACGCATCGAACGGTCACTCGACATGCGCTATGCCGGCCAGGGCTACGAGATCGCCGTGCCCTGCCCTGCCGAACCCTTGCGGGTGACCGACCTAAAGGAGCTGCGCGTCGGCTTCGATCAGCAGCACCGGAGCATGTTCGGCCATATGGCGCCGGAGGAGCCCGTCGAAGTCGTGTCGTATCGCGTGCGTGGCGTCGGTCTCATGCCGCCGGTCGAGCTGCCGAAATTCGAGCGCACCGGCGGTGCCGTTAAGGACGCATGGCGCGGCTTCCGGCGCGCCTGTTTCGACGGCGCGTCGTTCGAGTGCCCGATCTATGAGCGGGAGCGACTCGATGTGGGCTCGAGCATTACCGGACCGGCCGTCTTCGAGCAGCTCGATTGCACCACCGTAATCCGGCCCGGCCAAATCGCACGGGTGGACGAATGGAAGAACCTGATCGTGACGCAGGAGAACTGATCGCGATGCGCGCGACCGACGCGGTCGCTCTCGAAGTCGTTAAGGCCAGCCTCTCCGGCATCGTGCAAGAGATGCAAAATTCGCTGTTCCGCACCGGTTTCTCCACCATCGTGCGGGAGTCGCAGGATGCCTCCTGCGCCTTGATGAACGCGCGGGGCGAGGTCGTGGCGCAGCATGTGGTGTTGCCGCTGCATATCGGCGCGTTTCCGGCCTGCACCGGCGCCATCATCGACGTGTTCAGCGCAAGCATCGCGCAGGGGGATGCCTTCATCATCAATCACCCGTACCAGGGCGGAAGCCCGCACGCCCCCGACATCGCGGTTATTACGCCGGTCTTTATCGGCTCCGAGCTATTCGGCTTCTGCGGGTCGATCGCGCACAAGAGCGACATCGGCGGTCCGGTGCCGGGAAGCTGCTCCGGCCAAGCGCGGGAAATTTTCAATGAGGGGCTGCACCTGCCCGCCGTGCGTTACCAGCGCGGCTATCGATCCAACAGCGACCTCGAGCGCCTCATCGGCGCCAACAGCCGCACCCCGGAACTCGTGCTCGGCGATATCCGCGGCCAGCTCGGGGCCGACCGGTTGGGCGAGAAGCGGCTCGAGGAGCTGGTGGGCAAGTTCGGCAAGGGGGAGACTCTCGCCTGCTTCGATCGCTTGCTCGAAGTCTCGGAAGCAAAGGTCAAGGCCGCAATCGCCGAGTGGGAGGACGGCCGTTTCGCGGCGGAGCGTTTTGTCGATGATGACGGCATCGATCTGGAACGCCCGGTGCGCATCAAGGTCGTCATAGAAAAGAAAGGAGACAGGCTGCATTTCGATTTCAGCGGCTCGGCGGAGCAAACCAAGGGACCCGCCAATATCCGGCCGCCCCTAGTGCAAGCGGCGTGCGCCTACGCGCTGATCTCGCTCATCGATCCGAACATGTATGTCTCAAGCGGCCTCGCGCGCGGCTTCAGCATGACCGCGCGCGAGGGCAGTGTGCTCAATCCGCGCTTTCCCGCGCCGGTCAACACCTACAATCCCACGATCCATGCCCTGGTGGATGCGATCTTCGCCGCCATGAGCCATTTGGTGCCGGGCAAGGTACGCGCCGACGGCAGCGGCAGCCGCTCCATCATCCTCGGCGGCCGCAACACCTATACCGGCAAAGGCTATGTGCAATACGAGATCATTGCTGGCGGCGCCGGCGCGCGCGCGAGCAAGGACGGCGCGTCCGGCATCACCGTCAACCAAAGCAACGCCAAGATCGCGCCGGTTGAAATCATCGAGAGCGAATTTCCCACCCGCCTCATCCGCTTCGAGCTTATCTCCGACTCCGGCGGCACGGGCGAGTTCCGCGGCGGGCTGGGCATTCGCCGCGAATATCTCAATCTCGCGGACGCGCGTTTCTCCATCCGCTCCATGAAACATGTGGTTCCGCCGAACGGCTGTGCCGGCGGCAGCGAAGGGCGTGCCGGCGAGATTTGGATAAATCCGAGCGCCCCGACCGCCAAGCGCTTGCCGTCCCGCTACGCGGATTACCCGTTGCGGGCGGGGGACATCTTCCGGCTCGATACCCCGGGAGGCGGCGGATATGGCGATCCGCTCGCGCGTGAGCCCGAGCGCGTGCTGGCCGATGTGCGCGAAGGCCTGGTGTCGCGGGAGACGGCGGAGCGCGATTATGGCGTGATCCTTCAGCCGGCCGGGCAATCATGGGCGCTGGACGTGACGGCCACGCAGGCGCGCCGGGCGCAGCTGAGGAAAGACAAAGGCAAGGTTAGGTCGCGATAGCCCTGCGTGCGCTACGCGGCGCGTCGGCTCGCAGCCGCTATGCGCGGCTCGCCTTGTGGCGTTGGAACGCGCCGAAGCCCGGACGATAGGTCTTCTCGTCGAGAAACTGCTTCATGCCTTGACCGCGGCTATCCTCCTTGTCGACGAAGCGCAAGGCCTCGCTCTTGGCGTTGAGGTAGTCGGCCGCCTGGGGCTCGTTCATGAAGCGCACGGCACGCAGCGCCTCCTTGGTGTAACGCAGGACGGCCGGGCTCTTTTCCATCAACTTCTTGGCGAGCTTGATCGTCTCGTCCTTCAGCTTGGCCCTGGGATAGGAAAAGTTCACGAACCCGATCTCCTGCGCTTTCTTGCCGTCGAAGGTATCGCCGGTGAGCGCGTAATACATGCCGTCGCGGAAGTTCAAGGTCTGCGCGACATTCCATGACACGATGCCGCCCGGCAGAATGCCCCAGTTGACTTCGGAAAGTCCGAACAGCGCCTCATCCGCGGCGAGCGCGAAATCGCAGGCACAGACCTGGGTGAAGCCGCCGCCGAAACAGTAGCCGTTGACCATGGCAATGGTCGGCTGCGGGAAGTTGGAAAGTCTGTGCCAGCGCCACTGACTGGAGGCGTGGCGCGCTTTCGCCCGCTCCGCCGGCGCGTCGTCATTGGCGCGGAAATAAAGCTTGATGTCTTGGCCGGCGCAGAATGCCTCGCCCGCACCGGTAAGCACGAGAACGTGGGTCTGCGGATCGA